>NZ_JBQQBS010000058.1:0-67175 GCF_052245395.1 Streptomyces sp. 4N124 | reverse complement strand
GGCGCGGTGCACCCCTAACGCCCAGCGAGTGTACGCGGCGACGGCGTCCGGTTCCGGTTCGGGCTGCAGCAGCGGATGACGTTGCACGACCGCGGAGTTGAGGGTGCTGCCCGCCAGGAAGTCCAGGACGAGGAAGCGGTGGCCGCCGAGGGTGAACCAGTCCCGTACTCCGGGTGCGACACCCAGCCCGGTGAGCCGCTCCAGGGCCGCCTTCTCCCGTTCCAGGCGGGTCACGGCATCCGCTCCGTCCACGGTGAGTCCCGCGTACGGCCGGGCCTCCTTCAGTACGACCTGCTCGCCGGTACGCACATCGGTGCCGGCGTAGACCCCGCCCCCGTTGGAGAAGTGCAGCGCCCGTTCGATGCGGTACGGCAGGTCGTGGGTGGTGGTGGCGTTCCGGGCGTCGAGGTGCGGGCGCAGGAACTCCGGGAGCGGCACCCACTCGGGGGGCCGGAAGGCGGGGTCCCGGCGGTCGGGGACCAGCCGGCCGTCCGGGTCCTCGACGGCGGGGACGACGACGCCGTTCTCGTCGACGCAGTGGCGTTCGGTGAAGCCGCCGTAGCGCACGTACAGCGGGCCCTCGTTCCAGCGCAGATCGCTGAGGATGCCGGGTCCGGGTTCGCCGGCCAGCAGGTCGCCCAACTCCTGGAGGATCCGGTGGAGTTCGGTCTCGTCCGCCGGGTAGAGGGTGGCGAACTTGCCGCTGTCGCCGCGGCCGGCGTACTTGGAGTTGCGCAGGAGCAGCGGCTGGGCGCCGGGCACGAACTTGAAGGGGATGCCGCGCGGTACGCAGTAGTCCCACAGCCTGGCGGCGGTCTTCTCGGCGTTGTCGAGGCAGGCCGAGACGTGGATCTTCCAGCCCTGGCTCGGGAGCCCGGGGCACGGCGTGCCGTGCTCGTCGACCGGGGCGAGCTGGAGCCAGTCACCTGAGGTGAAGCTCGTCCAGCCTTCTGCGACCGGCCGCTGCGCGGCCTCGAAGCGGGCGGCGGTACCGCTGGCGACGGCGGACAGACGGTCCGGTGTCTCGTAGAAGATCCGGTCGGCGAGACAGTAGATCTCGTAGCGCCTGTCCATCGGCCCTCCTCGGAGGCGGCGTGGATTCGAGAGTTCCACGCCGTCCGGCGAGGCGGACAGTCGCACATGTCATGAATCCGCCATGCGAAATGCACGGGTCCGGACACATGAATGACCTACGAGACGGGTTCCCTTCGCCGGTATGACCCGGATCAGGTGACTGGGGGTCGCCTTCCGGTCGTCCGACTACTACGACCTTCCGGCCTCTCAGCCCGACCGTCGACGTCGGCACCGGCGGTGGCCTCTGCCTGCCGCCAGAGTCGGCTACTCCGGTTGGACTCCCTCACTCGTCCCGTAGGCCTACAACCAGGATAAAACGCTCAGGGCGCTATGGAACCCCCTGAATAGAAATTTTCCGACTAATCCTCCGGCGGAAACACCGGCTCCCCGCTGCCCAGCAGGGTGATCATGATCGCCTCCACCGGGCAGCTCTCCGCCGCCTCCAGGATCTGTTCGTTGGCGTCCGTCTCGGGGTCGACGGGGTGGGACTGTCGTCCGGGGTCGAGACGGAAGCCGTCCGGGGCGTGGTGGATGCACTGGGCGGAGCCGATGCAGATGGAGCGGTCGACCTCGACCTGCCAGCGGTCGCCCATGTCGCTACGCCTCCCAGCCCGCCGGGAGATGGATCATCTTGTGTTCGAGGTACTCGCCGTAGCCTTCCGGCCCGAACTCCCGGCCCAGCCCGCTGTTCTTGTAGCCGCCGAACGGGCCCAGCATGTCGAGGCTGAAGGTGTTCACCGAGTACGTGCCGGTACGGACCTGTCGCGCGACCTCGATGCCGTGCTCGACGTCCGCCGTCCACACGCTGCCGGACAGCCCGTAGTCGGAGTCGTTCGCGATCTTCAGGGCCTCGTCCTCGTCGCCGTAGGGGAGGAGGCAGATCACGGGCCCGAAGATCTCCTCCCGGGCGATCCGCATCGAGTTGTCGACATCGCCGAAGAGCGTCGGCTCGACGTACCAGCCGCGCTCAAGCCCCGCCGGACGCCCGCCGCCCGTGAGGATCTTGGCGCCCTCCTCCTGGCCGATGCGGATGTAGTCGAGGTTGCGCTGCTGCTGGCGCTTTGCCACCAGCGGGCCGACCTGGGTCGCCGTGTCCAGCGGGTCGCCGACCACCAGCGCGCCCGCGGCGGCGGCGAAGGCCTCGGCGAACTCGTCGTAGCGGGAGCGTGGCAGCAGGATGCGGCTCTGGGCGACGCAGGCCTGCCCGTTGTTCATCCAGGCGGCGGGGACGATCCCGGCGACCGCTGTCTCGACGTCCGCGTCCGGCAGCACGACGGCCGCCGACTTGCCGCCCAGCTCCAGCGTCACGCGGGTGAGGTTGCGCGCGGCGACCTCCATCACGCGCTTCCCCGCGGCGACCGAGCCGGTGAAGGCGACCTTGTCGACGCCGGGATGCCCGACCAGGTACTCGCTGACCTCGCGGTCGGCCGGCAGGATCGACAGCACGCCCTCCGGCAGCCCGGCATCCTTCGCGATCTCGCCGAGGATGTACGCGTCCAGCGGCGACTCGGGCGACGGCTTGAGGACGACCGTGCAGCCGGTGAGCAGCGCGGGCGCGAGCTTGGCGGCGGCGACGAACTGCGGGACGTTCCAGGGGACGACGGCCGCGACGACCCCGACGGGCTCGCGGCGCACGAGGATGCGGCCGAGCACGCCGGTGCGCGTCTCCTCGTACACATAGTCCCGCGCGACCGTGATCGCCGCGTCCCACACCATCATCGCGCCGAGCGCCTGCGCGAGGACGCTCCAGGAGTACGGCGATCCGTTCTCGGAGGAGATCACGCGGGCGATCTCCTCGTGCCGTACGGCGATCGCGTCCTTGATCCGGGTGACCACCGCGATCCGCTCGTCCAGCGACATCCGCGGCCAGGGTCCCTCGTCGAACGCGGTGCGCGCGGCGGCGACGGCCCGGTCCACGTCGGCCGGCGACGCGTGCGGCACGCGTCCGATGACCTCTTCCGTATGCGGCGAGATCACCTCGATGACATCCTTGCCCAGGGGGTCGGTCAACTCCCCGCCGATGAACAGCTGTCCGTGTTCCACGAGCTCGGTCATGGCCGACTGCCTCCCGCGAGCTGACTCTGCCGGTTCTGACGCTTCATCAGATACGAGAACTGATACCAGTTCCATTCCGAGGAGTCCACGGATCTCACACCACCGGGACGGATGACTCGGGCTACCTTCGGAACTCGTTCTAGTTATAGTGGCCGGGAGACGGCGATGGGGGAGCTCATGGCGCAGGTGTCCGATCACGGCGGTGGCGTGCGGTCGATCCAGGTCCCCATCCCCGACAACCCCCTCGGGCACACGCTCGTGTACGTCGTCGACACCGACCGCGGACCGGTTCTGATCGACACCGGCTGGGACGACCCGACGTCGTGGGACACGCTCGCCGACGGGCTCGCGGCATGCGGGACTTCACCGGCCGGCATTCACGGCGTGGTCATCACGCATCACCACCCCGACCACCACGGCCTGTCCGCCAAGGTCCGTGAGGCGTCCGGTGCGTGGATCGCGATGCACGAGGCGGACACGGCACTCGTACGACGGGCCCGCTCGACCGGTCCCGGGCGCTGGGCCTCGTACATGACCGGCAAACTCACCGCGGTCGGCGCCCCCGAGGAACACATCGCGCCCCTGCGCACCCCACGCCTCCGCTCCGGCGTCCCCGGCCTCTCCCCCGCCCTGCCCGACCGCGAGATCGTCCCCGGCGAACTCCTCGACCTCCCCGGCCGCCGCCTGCGCGCGATCTGGACGCCGGGCCACACACCGGGCCATGTATGCCTGCACCTGGAAGAGGAACACCCCTCCCAACTCCCGGGCCACGGCCGCCTGTTCTCCGGCGACCACCTGCTCCCCGAGATCACCCCGCACATCGGCCTGTACGAGGATCCCGACGACGCCACCGTCACCGACCCCCTCGGCGACTACCTCGACTCCCTCGAACGCGTGGGCCGCCTGGCCCCCGCCGAGGTCCTCCCCGCCCACCAGCACACCTTCACCGACGCACCCGCCCGCGTACGGGAGTTGCTCACCCACCACGAGGACCGCCTCACCAGCCTCCTCACCCTCCTCGCCGAACCCCTCACCCCCTGGCAACTCGCCGTACGCATGGAGTGGAACCGCCCCTGGGACCAGATCCCGTACGGCTCCAGGAACATCGCCGTGTCGGAGGCGGAGGCCCATCTGCGCAGGCTGGTGAAGCTGGGACGGGCGGAGGCGGTGACGGGGACGGATCCGGTGGCGTATGTGGCGGTGTGAGCTGCCGGCGTGCGTAGGTTTGGTTGATGACCATGGATGACCTTCTGGCTGCCGAGCGCGCCTGTGAACGCCTGATCATCGACTTCGTCCACCGCCTCGACCTCGGTGAACCGTCGTCCGTCGCCGACCTGTTCACCGAGGACGGCAGGTGGGAGTGGCCGGAGGGCGAGCGGCTGATCGAGGGACGGGACGCATTGCGGGAGTACTTCTGCTCCCGCCCCGCCGACCGACTGTCCCGCCGCATGATGACCAACATCCTGGTGACGGTGACCTCCCCGGACGCGGCGACCGCAACCTCGTACTTCACCACCCACCGCATCGACGGCCACAAGGGCGGCATGGCACCGGCGGGTCCCCCGGTCCAGGTCGGCCACTATGAAGACGCCTTCCGCAGGTCCGCCGAAGGCACCTGGCTGCTGGCCTCCCGGACCCTCTTCCTCGCCTTCGCCGGGCCGACGCCTAGAGCATGAGCGACCGGATCAACGCCTCTGCGTCGCCGAGGAGTTCGACCTCCCGAAGGCTCATCGTCGGGTTGGCCGCGCGCCGTCGCCGGGCCTCTGTCAGGGCGTCCTCCGTGAGGTGGGAGGGGTCGGTGAGGAGGGCGGTGAGCAGGGTGGTGGCGGGGGCGGCGAGGGGGGTGTCGGCGACGGCGACCTGGGCGAGGATCGTCGACGAGATGGCCCAGTCCAGCGCCGGGTCGCCCTCCTCCGTGTTGGTCCAGTCGATCACTCGGGGGCCGTCGGCGGTGAGGATGACGTTCTCGGGGTGCAGGTCGAGGTGGAGGATGCGGGCCGTCTCGGAGCGGCGGGCGGGGATGGTGTGCAGGTCGCGGAGGAGGCGGGCGAGGATTGCGCCGGCCTGCTCCGGACCCAGCGAACCGGCGACGCACGCCTCCAGCATCGTCGGGCCCGACAGGCGTTCCATCACCAGGTCGGTACGTGAGGAGTCGGACAGGCGCACCTGCGGGACCGGGTAGCCGTACGCGCGCACGTGCTCCATCACGGCGCCCTCGGCCGCCGCGTTCCCCCACCCCTGCCGGCTGCGGCGCAGGACCCACGCCGCGTCGATCTCGTACACGTCGGCGTCACGGCCGGAGCCGAGCAGTCTCCCCGGTGGCTGCATGCGCCGAACCTAGCCCGGCGCACAGCCGCCCCTCAGCCGTTCGCGTACGGGCCGGTAGAGTGGGCAGGTCGTCATCACACCCGTACGGGGGGAAGCCGGTGCAAATCCGGCGCTGACCCGCAACCGTGAACCGGTCGTCGAAAGCCGGTGAGCCGGACTGCCCCGTGCGGATCGTGACCGGCTCAGGTGTACCGGCAACCGGCCGGTGCACGGCACCGTCGAGGTATACGGAGCCGAGCCGCCCGGGGTGTCCCGTGCTGCCCGGCTCCCTGCAGGGAGAGGCACCCGCCGATCATGAACGTCCGCCGCAGCGCCGCGGTCCTGGCCGCCCTCGTCGCGATCGGCGCGGCCACGCCCGCCGTCGCCGCCCCGTCCCCCTCCCCGTCGGCAGCGGTACCGGACGGGCTGTACGGCAGCACCGACCCGACGTACGACGGTGTCTGGCGCCAGTCACTGGCCCTGATCGCGCAGATCAAGTCGGACGTGAAGCCCGCGGCCCAGGCCATCGACTGGCTGCTCGGGCAGCAGTGCGAGAACGGGGCGTTCGCGGCCTTCCGCGCCGAGCCCGCCAAGGCCTGTGACGCCAAGGTCATGGTCGACACCAACAGCACGGCCGCCGCGGCCCAGGCCCTGTCCCTGGCCGGTGACGGCGATCACATGGACGTCGCCGTGAAGGCGGCGCAGTGGCTGAAGTCCGTGCAGAACAAGGACGGCGGCTGGGGCTACACCCCCGGCGGACCCAGCGACGCCAACTCGACCTCCGTCGCCATCGGCGCCCTCAACGCCACCGGCCAGGACCCCGATACCGCGGTGACCGGCGGCAAGTCGCCCTACGACGCCCTGCGCGAGCTGGCCCTGCCGTGCGCCGACGGCGGCGCCTTCGCCTACCAGCCGGACAAGAAGGGCAAGCTGACCGCCAACGCGGATGCGACGGCGGCGGCCGTGGTCGGCATGAAGGGCATGAGCATGGAGTCGGCGAAGACCGCCGCCGACACGGACCTCACCTGCGCCGACGCCACCCGACCCACCCCGGACCAGGCCGCCGCCAACGGCGCGTCCTACCTGGCCGAGACGGTACGCAAGGACGGCTACCTGAAGTCCGCGCTCGCCGGCGCCGAGGACCAGCCCGACTACGGCAACACCGCGGACGCGGTCGTCGCCCTCGCCGTGACGGGCGGCCCGAAGGCGGCGCAGAAGCCGCTGACCTGGCTCAAGCAGAACTCCGCGGCCTGGGCCAAGCAGAACGGCCCCGCCGCCTACGCCCAGCTGATCCTCGCCGCCCACGCCACAGGCACCGACCCCCGCGACTTCGGCGGCACGGACCTGGTCAAGCAGCTCAACGCGACGGGCCCGGCCCCGCAGACCACCGACCAGGCCGCCGCGCCCGCCGAGGAGAGCGACGACGACTCCTCCTCCAACGTCTGGTGGATCGTCGGCGTCGGTCTCGTCGCCGGTATCGGCATCGGCTTCCTGCTCAGCGGCCGCACCAAGAGGCAGCAGCGGTGAGGCTCCGCCGTGCCGCGGCCCTGCTGCTGACGTTGCTCGTCCTGGCCCTGGGCACCGGGCAGGCGCAAGCCGTCGGCTACCGCTACTGGTCGTTCTGGGACCGGGACGGAAACACGTGGACGTACGCCACGCAGGGCCCGTCCACCGCAGTCCCCTCCGACGGCGACGTCCAGGGCTTCCGCTTCGCCGTGAGCGAGGACTCGGCAGACGCGACCAAGCCCCGCGGCACCGCCGACTTCGCCTCGATCTGCGCCAACACCCCACCGAAGGACGGCAAGAAGCGGATCGCCCTGGTCCTCGACTTCGGTACGGCGACGGACGCGCCCCGACGAGAAACCCCACCACAGCCCCGTAGGGCTTGCGCGGTGGTCTCCCCCGACGCCACCACCGCCGAGGCCCTGGCCACGGTCGCCAAACCCCTCCGCTACAACACCAACGCCCTCCTCTGCGCCATCGCGGGCTATCCGAAGACGGGGTGCGGGGAGCCGGTGACGAGGGAGAACAACAGCACCTCGAAACCGACAGAGACAGAGGGCAAGGCAGAGGGCAAGAAGGACGGCGGTCCGTCGGTGGGACTGCTGGCGGGCGCGGGGGTGGTGGCCTTGCTGGGCGCAGCGGCGGTGTGGCAAGCAAGGCGGCGCCGGAATGGCTAGTCGCCAATCTGCGGAGCCTGCGGGCAGTCGTGCCGCTGGGGCGGCACGGGTGGGCGCAGGCGGCACCCGGCCAGCGCCGGTAAGCGAACCCACCCCCCGCCACCGACCCCGCCCCCAACTCCACCCCGGCGCCTGGTGGCTCTGGTCCCTCTCCCTCGGCACCGCCGCCACCCGCACCACCAACCCCCTCCTCCTCACCCTCCTCATCGCCACATCCGCCTACGTCGTAGCCACCTGCCGCGCCAACACCCCCACCGCCCGCTCCTACACCGCCTTCGTCAAACTCGCCCTCGCCGTCATAGCCATCCGCCTCCTCTTCGCGATCGCCCTCGGCTCCCCCATCCCCGGCACGCACACCCTCCTCACCCTCCCCGAAATCCCCCTCCCGGACTGGGCACAGGGCATCCGCCTGGGCGGAAAGGTCACGGCGGAGTCCCTCCTCGCCGCCCTCTACGACGGCCTGCGCCTCGCCACGCTCCTCATCTGCGTGGGCGCGGCGAACGCCCTCGCCAACCCGTCCCGTCTCCTCAAGTCCCTCCCGGGCGCGCTGTACGAGATGGGCGTCGCAGTGGTCGTAGCCCTCACCTTCGCGCCGAACCTCATCGCCGACGTCCAGCGCCGCCGCGCCGCCCGCCGTCTGCGTGGCCGCCCCGACAGGGGCATCCGGGGCCTCGCCACCGTCGGACTCCCCGTCCTGGAGGGCGCGTTGGAACGCTCCGTCGCCCTCGCCGCCGCGATGGACGCCCGCGGCTACGGCCGTACCGCCGACGTCCCGCCCGCCGTCCGCCGTACGACCACCGCCCTCACCCTCGGCGGCCTGCTCGGCGTCTGCGCGGGAACGTACGGACTCCTCACCGCCGAAGGCGGCACATACGGCCTCCCGGTGCTGCTCGCCGGAGTCGCCGCGGCCCTCGCCGGACTCCACCTCGGTGGCCGCCGCTCCCCGCGCACCCGCTACCGCCCGGACCCGTGGGGCGCGCAGGCCTGGCTGGTCACCGCATCCGGCGTGGCCGTGGCCGCGGCCCTCACCCTCGCCGGGACCCATGACCCGGCCGCACTCCACCCGGGCCTCGTCCCCCTGGTCGCCCCCACCCTCCCCCTCTGGCCCGCGGCAGCCGTACTCCTCGCCCTGCTCCCCGCTTTCCTGGTCCCCGCTCCAAAGGAAAATCCATGATCCGCTTCGACGATGTCTCCGTGACGTACGACGGAGCGGCCGAACCCACCGTCACGGGCGTCGACTTCGAGGTCCCCGAGGGCGAACTGGTCCTGCTCGTCGGCCCGTCCGGCGTCGGCAAGTCGACCGTCCTCGGCACGGTCAGCGGCCTCGTCCCGCACTTCACCGGCGGCACCCTGCGCGGCCGGGTCACGGTGGCCGGCCGCGACACCCGCACCCACAAGCCGCGCGAACTCGCCGACGTGGTCGGCACGGTTGGCCAGGATCCCCTCTCCCACTTCTTGACGGACATCGTCGAGGACGAACTCGCCTACGGCATGGAGTCGTTGGGCCTGGCCCCGGACGTGATGCGCCGCCGGGTCGAGGAAACCCTGGACCTGCTGGGCCTCGCCGACCTCCGCGACCGCCCCATCTCCACCCTCTCCGGCGGCCAGCAGCAACGCGTCGCCATCGGCTCGGTCCTCACCCCCCACCCAAAGGTCCTCGTCCTGGACGAACCGACCTCCGCCCTAGACCCGGCAGCCGCCGAGGAAGTCCTCGCGGTCCTGCAACGCCTGGTCCACGACCTCGGCACGACCGTCCTCATGGCCGAACACCGCCTGGAGCGAGTCGTCCAGTACGCCGACCAGATCGCCCTCCTCCCCGCCCCCGGCGCCACCCCGCTCCTCGGCACCCCGGCCGAGGTGATGGCCATATCCCCGGTGTATCCGCCGGTCGTAGCCCTGGGCCGCCTGGCGGACTGGACCCCACTCCCCCTGACGGTCCGAGACGCACGCCGGCGGGCGGCGGACCTACGGCAACGGCTTGAAGGACGGGACAGCATCGCTGTCAAGGGGCGCGGGGAACTGCGCGACCAGCCACAACGCACCCGCGCCCGCCAACAACCCACACCCCCCACCCCATTGGGCGCCCGCACCCCCCACGGCTGGTTCCGCCGCAAACGCACCCCCACCCCCCAATCCCCCTACGCAGCCGACGTACAAGCCCTCTCCGTAACCCGCGACCACATCCACGCCCTGCACCACATCACCCTCACCGTCTCCCCCGGCGAAACCATCGCCCTCATGGGCCGCAACGGCGCCGGAAAATCCACCCTCCTCAACACCCTCGTCGGCCTCGTAAAACCCACGGAGGGATCCGTCACCACCGGCGGAGCCGTCGGCCTGGTCCCCCAGGAACCCCGAGACCTCCTCTACGCAGACACGGTCGCCGGCGAGTGCACAGCCGCAGACACCGACGCCGGCGCAGCGCCCGGCACCTGTCGCACCCTCGTCTCCGAACTCCTCCCCGGCATCCCGGACGACACGCACCCGCGCGACCTGTCCGAGGGCCAGCGTCTGACGCTCGCGCTGGCGGTCGTCCTCACCGCCCGCCCCTCACTCCTCCTCCTCGACGAGCCGACCCGCGGCCTCGACTACGCGGCGAAGGCCCGCCTGGTCACGCTCCTGCGCGAACTGGCCGCGCAGGGCCACGCGATCATCCTCGCCACCCACGACGTGGAACTCGCCGCCGAACTCGCGCACCGGGTGGTCCTCCTGGCCGAGGGCGAGGTGATCGCCGACGGCCCGACGGCGGAGGTCGTCGTGTCGTCCCCCTCCTTCGCCCCGCAGGTCACGAAGATCCTGGCCCCACAGCGGTGGCTCACGGTCACGCAGGTGAGGGAGGCCCTGGCATGACACGAGTGGTCCCCCTCGGCCCCCGCTCCCTCACCGCCCTCGCCCTCGTCAGCGCGGTCGGAGTGATCGCCTTCGGCTGGCCCTTCCTCGCGCCGCCCACCTCCCAGGTCAGCGCTCACGCCCAGGACGCCCCTTGGCTGTTCGCGGGCCTGCTGGTGCTCCTCGTCGCGGTCGTGGCGGCGACGATCTCCGAGTCGGGGCTCGGACCGAAGGCGGTGGCGATGCTGGGTGTGCTGGCCGCGACCGGCGCGGCCCTGCGTCCCCTCGGTGCCGGGACGGCCGGCCTGGAGCCGATGTTCTTCCTCATGGTGCTGAGCGGCCGCGTCCTCGGCCCCGGCTTCGGCTTCGTCCTCGGCTCGGTGACCATGTTCGCGTCGGCGCTGCTCACGGGTGGGGTGGGCCCGTGGATGCCGTTCCAAATGCTGGCGATGGGCTGGTTCACGATGGGTGCGGGGCTGCTGCCGGGCGCCGGGCGCCTGCAGGGCCGTATGGAACTCGTCCTCCTCGCCGCGTACGGATTCCTGGCGGCCTTCGCCTACGGCACGGTGATGAACCTGGCGGGCTGGCCCTTCATGGGGGCGCTCGCCTCGAACGTCGCCTTCGACCCGCACGCGGCGGTGTCCGCGAACCTGGCCCGCTTCATCGCGTACTGCGCGGCCACGTCGCTCGGCTGGGACCTGGGCCGCGCGCTCGTCACGGTCGCCCTCACCGTCACGCTCGGCCCGGTGATCCTCAGGGCGCTGCGCCGGGCCACGCGACGGGCGGCTTTCGAGGCGCCGGTCACATTCGACGCTCCCGCAGGGTGAGAGGGCATGGACCGTCTGTCAGCGAGGCGGTGAACCACCCCACATGACTCAGATCACCTACGATCCTGCTTAGTCGGACAAAACGGATGCCATGCCCACGCCATTCTGGCCTCTGACCTGCACATAGAGAGCCACGTCACACAGGCCTCGATCACCCCAGATGCGACTACAACTAGTAAAAGGGGTCATTGCGGACCCCCTCCCGGCCTGCTTCTCTGGATGACGTCGCACGGCGCCGACGTGCCCTCAGGGCCGCGGCGCCGACGCATGCTCCCACCGCCTCCGTGCGGCACCGGCATGTCCGCGGCGCACTGTCCCCGAAGAAAAAGGTTCTCCGTGTCTGTCTCCCGCATCGCTCGCCGCATCGCGTCCCCGAAGAAGGCCCTCACGACCGCCGCCGTGGCCGCTGCCGCCACCGGCCTGGTCCTGACCGCGGCCCCGGCGCAGGCGGCGCCCGCTTCCTCCGCCGCCCAGGCGAAGGCGATCGCGAAGCAGATGATCCCGAACACCGCTCAGTACAACGCCTTCAGCAAGATCGTCGAGCACGAGAGCGGCTGGGACGTCGACGCCATGAACGCCTCCTCCGGCGCCTACGGCCTGGTCCAGGCCCTGCCGGGCTCCAAGATGGCCTCCGCCGGCTCCGACTGGAAGACCAACGCCAAGACCCAGATCGAGTGGGGTCTCGACTACATGAACGACCGCTACGGCAGCCCGGTCGGCGCCTGGAACTTCTGGCAGGCCAACGGCTGGTACTGATCCCGGCCCCCACAGCAGGCGAAGGCGGCGGCCCCCCGATCCCCGGGGCCGCCGCCTTCGCCGTACCAACTCCCCTTGCCTCAGGGGCAGTAGGACTCCAGCGTCCCCCGGCGGCGGATGTCGAGAGTCGCGCAGTGGAACGATCCGCCGAACGGGGCGTAGTGCAGCAGGTCGGACGGGACGGGCTCGAAGCCCCAGGATTCGAGGGCACGCAGCATCCTGGTGTGGTGGCGTTCCGCGATCACGTGGGTGCTGTCGAGCATGAGGACGTTCATGCTGAGCCACTTGCCGCACATCGAGGTGACCTTGAGCAGGCGCTCGTCGATCGGGTCCGGCTCGGGGGCGATGAGGACGTCCCAGGAGCGCAGGGCGTCGGGGAGGTGGTCTACGTCGATGTACTCGGGGTTGACCAGGACCTTTCCCGGCGCCAGCGGGAGGAAGGTCGTGTCGATGTGCATCGGCGTGCGGCAGCGGCTCTCGATCTCGTGGATGCGGTAGCCGGGGCCGAGGTGGCGGCGCAGCCATTCGATGCCCATGCGGTTGGTGACATTGCTCCGGGTGACGAAGAGGTCCCGTCCGGCGCGTACGAAGTCGGCCGCGTCGAAGACCGGCTCAAACTCGGTGAGGATGTACCGCATGGGCTCACCGTGCCCGGGGACACGGAAGTCCGGGTCGAACAGGTCGTCGGTGAGCTGCGGCTTCGGTGCGGCCGTCCAGCGCGCGCCGCGCCGGAAGTAGTCCTTCAGGAGCGCGCGGTAGGGGTGGGTCTCGAAGTACCGGCACGGCCAGGCCATCGGCGTCTCGATGATCTCGTCGCCGATCACGAGCATGCTGTCGCGCGGGCAGGTGGTGCAGAAGCCGTACGACGACCAGTCGGGGGTGCCGAAGCGCCGCCGGTGGTCGACCGGGTCGGGGCGGGTGACCGTGATGCCGAGGGAGCGCAGCAGCTCGACGAACTGATCGAGTTCCCGTTGGGCCGGCTCGATCAGCATGCGCGGATACCGGACGCCGGCGGCGAGCCCCTGCAGCCGCGCCGCCCACCCCGGAATGTTGCAGGTCACGACCGGGTGGCCGGAGGGGATGGTGGCGCCGTCGAGACGTCCGACGATGACCTCCTCCAGCGGGTCCCACTCGTTGTGGGAATGGACCGGGGAGGTGAGGGGCTCGGCTGCGGGCGCGGTCGTGGTTGAGGTGGCGGTCATGCTCCGGCGCTTTCGGTAACGGACGGGCAAAAGCTCGGTCACCGAGTTGCCAAATCGCCGCGAGCCATGCCTCCGCTACGTCCGGTGAGGTGTCGCGGGGGAGGCAGGAACGGGGCGTAGGGGGATGCTCCTGCCTCCCTCGGGACGGGCCGGCGGCGCGCCGGGAGCAGCCGCCGGCCCGAGCGTCACGCCAGACTCACCTGGAGTTCCTTCACGCCGTTGATCCACGCCGAGCGCAGCCGCCGCGGGTCGCCCACCAGCCGCAGGTCCGGCATCGCCTCGGCGATCGCGTTGAAGATCAGGTCGATCTCCAGGACGGCCAGGGACTTGCCGAGGCAGTAGTGCGGGCCTCCCCCGCCGAAGCCGAGGTGCGGGTTCGGGTCGCGGGTGATGTCGAAGGTGTCGGGGTTGTCGAAGACCTCGGGGTCGTGGTTGGCGGCGGCGTAGAAGATGCCGACCCGGTCGCCCTTCTTGATCTGCTTGCCGCCGAGTTCGGTGTCCTGGGTGGCGGTGCGCTGGAAGGAGTTGACCGGGGTGGCCCAGCGGACGATCTCCTCGGCGGCGGTCGCCGGACGCTCCGCCTTGTACAGCTCCCACTGCTCGGGGTTCGTGAGGAATGCGTGCATGCCGTGGGTGATGGCGTTGCGCGTGGTCTCGTTGCCCGCCACGGCCAGCATCAGCACGAAGAACCCGAACTCGTCCGAGTTGAGGTTGCCTTCGTCCTCGGCCGACACCAGGGTCGTCACGATGTCCTTCGCGGGGCACTGCTTGCGGTCGGCGGCCATGTTCATCGCGTAGGCGATGAGCTCGGTGGCCGACTCCTGGCCGACCTCCTCGGTGATCGCGTACTCCGGGTCGTCGTACGAGATCATCTTGTTGGACCAGTCGAAGATCTTGGCCCGGTCGTCCTGCGGGATGCCGATCAGCTCGGCGATGGCCTGGAGGGGCAGTTCGCAGGCGACGGAGGTGACGAAGTCGAAGGGGCCCGGGTTGGCGCGCGCCTCCGCCACGATGGAGCCCGCCCTCGCCCTCAGCCGGTCCTCCAACGCCCGTATCGCGCGCGGCGTGAAGACCCGCTGGACGATCTGGCGGACCCTCGTGTGTTCCGGCGGGTCCATGTTGAGCAGGATCAGGCGCTGGGCGTCGATCGCGTCCCGCTCGATGTGCTCGTTGAAGCGGATGATCGCGGTGTTGAGGTAGGAGGAGTAGAGCTCGGGGTGCGTGGAGACGTACTTGACGTCCGCGTGCCGGGTGACGGCCCAGTACCCCTCGTCCTGGAAACCGGCGAGGTTGGACGACTGGGGGATCCAGCGGACCGGTTCGGCACGGCGCAGCTCGGCGAACTCCGGCAGCGGGACTCGGTGTTGCAGCAGATCGGGGTCGGTGAAGTCGAACCCGTCGGGAAGCGCTGGACAGGACATCGGCGGCTCCGGCCATCTGACGGTCCATCAGTAACGGGGAATCGCCGTGAAGGTAGTAACGGGTTCTACAAGTAGCAAGGGGTACGGCGCACCCAATTGCGTGCAGAACTCGTGCAGATCGCAACTTCGGAGGCTGCACGACCCTTGCGGCGATGGACGGCGTGTCAGCAAACTGCTGGCAGAACTAGAACGCGTACTAGTTCTGCGTGGCGGGCTGGGCCGGGACGCCCCCGCGCCGCGCGGGTAACCCGAGGAGAGGACCCACCCCCATGGCCGCGGAACCCGTGATCGTCGAAGCCGTACGCACCCCCATCGGCAAGCGCGGCGGCGCGCTCGCCAACCTCCACCCCTCCTATCTCCTGGGCGAGACCTACCGTGAACTCCTCGGCCGCACCGGCATCCCCGCCGACTGCGTCGAGCAGATCGTCGGTGGCACCGTCACCCACGCCGGCGAGCAGTCCATGAACCCCGCGCGCACCGCGTGGCTGACCATGGGCCTGCCGTACGAGACGGCCGCCACGACCGTCGACTGCCAGTGCGGCTCCTCCCAGCAGGCCTCCCACATGGTGGCCAACATGATCGCCGCGGGCGTCATCGACGTCGGCATCAGCTGCGGCGTCGAGGCCATGTCACGTGTGCCGCTGGGGTCGGGGTCCAAGCACGGGCCCGGGAAGCCGTTCCCCGACGAGTGGAACGTCGACCTGCCCAATCAGTTCGAGGCGGCGGAGCGGATCGCCCGCCATCGTGGGCTGACCCGCGAGAACGTCGACTCCCTCGGGCTCATCTCCCAGGAACGGGCCGCGGGCGCCTGGGCCGAGGAGCGGTTCAAGCGCGAGACCTTCGCCGTCCAGGTGCCCACCACCGAGGACGAGCAGCGGGCCGGACAGGGCATGTGGCGGCTCGTGGACAAGGACGAAGGCCTACGCGACACCACCATGGACGCGCTCGCCGGACTGAAGCCGATCATGCCTACGGCCGTCCATACGGCGGGCAACTCGTCGCAGATCTCGGACGGTTCGGCCGCCATCATGTGGGCGTCGAAACGGATGGCACGGGCGCTGAAACTCCGTCCCCGGGCCCGGATCGTCGCCCAGGCCCTCGTCGGCGCCGACCCCCACTTCCACCTCGACGGACCGGTCGACGCGACGCGCGCCGTGCTGGGCAAGGCGGGCATGTCCCTCAAGGACATCGACATCGTCGAGATCAACGAGGCCTTCGCATCGGTGGTGCTGAGCTGGGCCCAGGTCTTCGAGCAGGACCTGGCGAAGGTCAACGTCAACGGCGGTGCGATCGCCCTCGGGCATCCGGTGGGCGCGACAGGTGCGCGGCTCATCACCACGGCCCTGCATGAACTGGAACGCGCCGACAAGGAGTTCGCCCTGGTAACCATGTGCGCCGGGGGCGGGCTGGCCACCGGCACGATCATTCAGCGGTTGTAGCCGTCGTCGTCCAGTCGATGAAGGTGGAGAAGGCGGCGGGCTGGAAGGTGAGCACGGGGCCCGTCGTCTTCTTGGAGTCGCGGATGGCGATGGTGGTGGAGGGGGCTTCGGCGATCTCGACGCAATCGCCGCCTTGATCGCTGCTGTGCGTGGACTTGCGCCAGGCCAGAGGCCCGAGCGGCGCGCACTCGACGCAGGAGCCGCCCTGGTCACCGCTGTAGCTGGACTTACGCCACTGGATCCCCGTCGGAACTGCGCTGCTCGCCATAGCGTTCCTCCATCAAGCGCCGCATCAACCCCGCCGAGTCCCCGAGGGAGAGCGCGGCGGCTTGAAGATGATCGTAACGGAGCGAGCAGTCTTTGACGGTGTCCGGGTTGGCGGTCGGATGCCCGCTGCCGTACCCCTCGGTGTAGACGATGGATGGATCGCTGGGGAAGCGGAAGAGGTCGAACGAGCCTTGCAGCCCCGAGTGCGCGCCCGCCGAGAACGGAAGCACCTGCACGTTGATCCGCGGGTTGCTCTCGAAGGCCAACAGCTGGGCGAGTTGTTCCGACATGACCTCCCGGCCACCGATGTTCTGGTACAGGGCGGCCTCGCTGACGATCATCCAGAAGACCGGCGGCTCCTCCTTCTCGAAGATGCGCTGACGGGCCAGTCGTACAGCGGTGCGGTCGTCGAGGTTGGTCTCGTCCAGCACGCCGAGCACGGCACGCGCGTACGCCCTGGTCTGGAGAAGACCGTGCACCAGGTGCGTGTGGAAGGAACAGATTTCGGTGGCCCGCGCCTCCAACTCCGCCACCTGCCTAAACCACGCCGGTAGTTGACTACGCAGCACCAGATCAACCAACCGGTACAGCAACCCGCCCGTCTCCAGCGCCGCATCCGCCCGCTGGCTGAACTCCGGCGTCGGCAGCTTCCGGGCCGTCTCGATCTGGCCGACCATCGAGCCGGTGTAGTTGAGGATGTCGCCGAGCTGGCGTTGCGTCAGACCGGCGACCTCTCGGTGGCGGCGCAGCTCGAACCCGTAGTAGTCGAGCGGCGAGGCCCCCGGATCCAGGACATTGATGTGCGTCACTAACAGCCCCCACTGCAGAGCCAGTTGTATCCGTTCGGTAGCCCACAGTAGTCACGCCAGGCCAACCTCGTAGTGTGAACGAACCAATTCAGTACTCCATGCGCCTCACCGTCGGCGCACACTCGGCTCGCCACATCCGCCGTATCGTCCGCTCGCTGCTGCGCGAGTGGAATATGGCGGAGCTGTCCGACGCGGCCGAACTGGCCGTGACCGAGCTGGTAGCCAACGTCGTACGGCATGTGCCGGACCGGCGATGCCAGCTGGTGGTGCTGCGGCAGGCGGGGGCCGGGGTGCGGGTGGAGGTGTCCGACGGGTGCTCCCGAGTGCCTATCCTGCGGAGTGAGTTGCCGCCGGAGGCGGAGGGCGGGCGCGGGCTGGTGCTGCTGGACGCGGTGGTCGACAAATGGGGGGTGGACCGGCGAGCGGACGGCGGAAAGACCGTGTGGTTCGAGTGCCGTGGCCCGAGCGGATGAGTGGCTTTCGGGAGGGGTCCCGACCGATGGCCGGTTGAGTTGGGGCGTGAGCAGACTTGTCCCCAGGTTTGAGACCACCGCGGCCCTGATCCAGGCGACCAACGAAGTGCGGGAACAGGTCGTGCGCGCGCTCGCCGCGTACATCGAACTGTCCGGCCGGATGCGGGAGTTCGAGGACACGTTCAGCACGCAGGTGCTGCATGCCGCGCAACAGCTGCACGACATCATCGGGCAGCGCAGGCGTCTGGAGGCGGAGCTCGACCGGATCCGTACGAGGATCGAGCGGGACGGCTACGAGAGCGCCCAGGAGATCGAGGACGACGTCCATGCCGTGCTCACCGCCGAGCCGGACGACGCGGCGGAGACGGCCCGCCATGACGCCGCCCCCGACGCCGAGGACGAGCCGATCGCGGACGGCGACGACGGACTGGACGACGCCGCGCGCAAACGCATCGTCCGGGACTTCAAGCGCATCGTCCTCCCCTCGGTCCACGCGGACACCTCGGACGCCTCCTTCGCGGTCTTCGATGTGGCGTACTCCGCGTACAAGGCCAAGGACTACGTCGTCATGGAGGCGCTCGTCATCCAGTACCGGGGCGAGATCGGCGCGGAGGACGACGTAGGGCGGACCGTGCTCCAGGAGGAGGCCGCGGCCCGGCTGAGCGAGTACCGGGCGGCGGCGCGGCGGCTGGAGGAGCGGCTGCGGTCCGTCCGGCGGCATGTCACCGACGCCGAGGTCCACAACCCGGAGGAGACCCGGCTGCGGATGCAGCAGCGCAACGAGCAGATCCGGCGGGCCATCGACGAGGAGGCCGAGCACGTGCTGGAACTCCGCCGCCGTCTGGAGGCACTCCTCGACGCCGCCCGCGACGGATCGGATGGGATTGCCGATGAATGACAAATCACTGCGCCGCTGGTCGTCCCGTGGGCCGACGGCCCGCAGCGACGTGCGCGACCTGATGAGGGAGTTCCTGAAGGAGGACGAGCAGGCCGAGAGCCTGGAGTGGGACTCCTTCACCACGGCGAACGGGCTGCCGCACAACTGGATCTACGACCTGTTCCAGGACTCCGCCGGACGCGTCTGGGCCGGCACCTGGGGCGGCGGTCTCGCCCTCTACGAGCACGGCACCTGGCGGGTCTACGACCGGCGGCACGGGCTGGCCAGTGACGCGGTGACCTGCCTCGCCCAGGACGCACGGGGGACGATCTGGGCCGGGACGAACGCCGGGCTGAACCGCCTCGACGACGAGACCGGCAGGTTCGTCAAGGCGGGACTGACCGGCAAGAGCATCCTGAACATCCGCTTCGACCGCGAGCAGAACCTGTGGGTGGGCTGCTGGCGTGCCACCAGTTCGGGCGGCGGTCTGCACCGGTTCGACGGGCAGCGCTGGCACTCCGTCTCCAAGAAGGACGGCCTGCCGAGCCTGGAGATCCTGAAGGTGTTCGAGGACTCGCGCGGTCACATCTGGGTCGGCACCTACGAGCACGGGCGCGGCGCCGGCGTCGGCCGCTGGGACGGCTCGTCGTGGCAGCGGTTCACGCGCCGGGACGGGCTGATCAACGACTGCGTCTACTCGATGTTCGAGGACCCCGAGGGCCGGATGTGGTTCGGCACGCTCGGCGGCATCTCGGTCTACGACGGCCGCGGCTGGCACCGGATGACCATGATGGACGGTCTGGTGGACGACCGGGTCTACGCGATGTTCATCGACCGGGACGACAAGATGTGGTTCGGCACCGAAGGGGGCGTGAGCCGCTTCGACGGCACGGCGTGGGAGTCGTTCACCCGCGACAACGGCCTGGTGGAGAACCTGGTGCGGGCGATCATGCAGGACCGCGACGGGAACCTCTGGTTCGGCACGTACCCGTACGCGCCGGACGCGGGCGGCATCAGCCGGGCCCGCAAGCGCGACAGCCGTCAGGACATCGCCGAGGTGACCCGGCGATACCTGCAGCCCGGCTCCAGCTCCAGAAGGGAACTGCCTGGCGAGTGACCGGGCGCCGGTTCAGGCGCCCGGTTTCACCAGCTCCCGTTCCTCCCCGACAGCGGCCTCCTTCACCATCCGCGCCCGCGGCCCCTGGAACACGTACGCCAGCCCGAAGCCGGCACCGACCACCATCGCGCCACCCACCGCGTCGAGAATCCAGTGGTTCCCGGTGACCACGATCGCTGTCAACGTGAAGAACGGATGCAGCAGCCCCAGCCCCTTCATCCACCACCTCGGCGCGATGATCGCGATGACGAGCCCGCACCACAGGGACCACCCGAAGTGCAGCGACGGCATCGCGGCGTACTGGTTGGTGAGCGCGGTCAGGGTGCCGTAGTCCGGCTTGGAGAAGTCCTGGACGCCGTGGACGGTGTCGATGATGCCGAGGCCCGGCATCAGACGGGGCGGGGCGAGCGGGTAGAGCCAGAAGCCGACCAGGGCCAGCAGTGTCGTGAGGCCGATGGAGGCGCGGGCCCAGCGGTAGTCGACGGGGCGGCGCCAGTACAGGACGGCCAGCACGCTCAGCGGGACCACGAAGTGGAAGGACGTGTAGTAGAAGTCGAAGAAGCCCCGCAGCCAGTCGACCTTGACCACGGCGTGGTTCGCCCAGTGCTCGATGTCCATGTGCAGGAACCGCTCCAGCGACAGGATCTGGTCGGCGTGGTGCTCGGCCGTCGCCCGGCCCTCCGAGTTGCTGCCGCCGGTCGCCGCGAGGCGGACCTTCTGGTAGGCGGCGTAGGTGACGCGGATGAGCAGCAGCTCAAGGAGCAGGTTCGGGCGGGTGAGGACGCGGCGCAGGAACGGCAGGAGGGGGACGCGCTGGAAGCGGGCCGGGACGGGTGGGGCGTACTCCGTGGGGATCGGGGCGCGGTAGTACGGGGATGTCCTCGACAGGAACGGGATGGCGGTGGCGGCGGCCACGGCGGCGATCAGGACCACGTTGTCGCGCAGCGTGTACACCGCCGACATGTTCGGCAGCAGCATCTTCGCCGGGAGGGTCATCACGATGACGATGGCGACCGGCCAGACGTAGCGGTCGGAGGCGCGCTTGCCGACCCGGCCGACGACCGCGAGGAGGACCCACAGGAGCTGGTGTTGCCAGGTGGTCGGGGAGACCGCGATCGCCGTGCAGCCCGTGACCGCGACCGCGAGGAGCAGCTGGCCGTCACGGGCGTAGCGCACGGCCCGGCGCAGGCCGAGGACGGCGACGGTCCCGCCGAGCGCCAGGAACAGTCCGATCTCCAGCGGACCGGACAGCCCCAGCCGCAGCAGCGCGCCGTGCAGGGACTGGTTGGCGAGGTCGTCGGCCGCCCCGCCGAGGCCGACGCCCGCCATGTGATGCACCCAGTAGGTGTACGAGTCGTGCGGCATCGCGGCCCATGCGAGTGCCGTGCACGCGGCGAACGTGACCCCCGTGGACAGGGCGGCCCGGCGTCTGCCGGTGAACCACAGCAGCGGGGTGAACAGCAGCACCGTCGGCTGGAGCGCGGCGGCCAGGCCGATCAGGACGCCGCTGGCGCGCTCGCCGCGGACGGCGAAGCAGCCGGCCAGGACGAGCAGGACGGGGATGATGCCGGTCTGGCCGGACCAGAAGGCGTTGCGCACGGGCAGCGACAGCATCAGCAGGCTGATCGCGACGGGCGCGGCCAGGATGGAGGCCCGCCAGGTCACCGGCTTCGGCAGGGCGCGGGCCACGACCAGACCGAGCGCGACGACCAGCAGCAGGGTGCCGAAGGTCCAGCCCCAGCCGAGCGCCTGTTCGGCCGACCGGGTGAGGGGCTTGAGGACGAGGCCGACCACGGGTGTGCCGGTGAACTGCGTCGAGTCGTACAGCGAGCCGTTGACGTGCAGGACGCCGTTGTCGCCGACCCAGGTCTCCAGGTCTGTCAGCCGCTCTCCGCGCGGGGTGCTGAGGACGACGGCCACCTGCCGTACGGCGAGGATCGCGGCGACCAGCCACAGTCCCAGGCGGGCCGCGCGCAGGCGTGCCCTGGCCGTACCGACGGCTGTCGCCCCGAACGCACCCGCCGGTCGCCCGCTGTGTTCCGCATTCGCCACGCCTCGTCGGCCTCCCGCCCCGTTCGCCCCACGCGTCTCACGTGTGAGGACCCTTTGCGAACCCTGTGGGGCCCGCACCGCCCCCGGAGAAGGACGCAGGCCATCCCCGCTTCACCTGACGTCTCCTCTTCTTTCGTCTGGAAGACGATAGACCGGGGGAGGGGAGGTTGCCTCTGCAGGACGCGAGATGGATCACACTGGCAGGGAACCCGACCGCGGTTCTTTCCGACCAGCCCTAGGGAAGGCAGCAGGCGCATGAGCGAGTCGCAGCGCTGGGACGACGTCGACTTCTACTTCTCCACCCACCTCTCACCGGACGACGACGTCCTGCACGCCGCTCTGCGCGACAGCGAGGCCGCCGAGCTCCCGCATGTCAACGTCACGGCGCCGCAGGGCAAGCTGCTCCAGCTGCTGGCCGAGATCCAGGGCGCCCGGAACATCCTGGAGATCGGCACGCTCGGCGGCTACAGCACCATCTGGCTGGCCCGCGCGCTCCCCTCCGACGGCCGGCTGGTCTCGCTCGAGTACAGCCCCAAGCACGCCGAGGTCGCCACCCGCAACATCGCCCGCGCGGGCCTCGACAAGATCGTCGAGGTGCGGGTCGGCCCGGCCCTGGACTCACTGCCCCACCTCGCCGACGAGAACCCGGCCCCCTTCGACCTGGTCTTCATCGACGCCGACAAGGCCAACAACCCGGGCTACGTCGAGTGGGCGCTCAAGCTCACCCGCGCGGGCAGCCTGATCATCGTCGACAACGTCGTCCGCGGCGGCCGTGTCGCCGACGCCGACGACACCTCCCCGGACGTCCGCGGCACCCGCACCGCCCTCGAACTCATCGGCTCCCACCCGAGGCTCAGCGGCACCGCGATCCAGACGGTCGGCAGCAAGGGCTACGACGGTTTCGCGCTGGCCCGCGTGCTCGCGTAACGCTTCGGGGCTTCGGTGGCTCAAGACTCGTGATAGAAGCCGACGTTGACGCTGCGCGGGGCGGTGCGGTCCACGATGACTATCTCGCCGCTGCCGCCCCTCGGCAGCGGGACCGTCCCGCCGTAGCCCAGCGGCTGCACATGCTGGCCGACCGTCAGCCGCACCTCGGAGGACGGATCGGGCTGGGAGCCGCGCAGCCAGGTCACCTGCCAGGTGCCGTCCGGTCCGCACAGGAACTCCAGGTGGACCCGGGAGACGAACAGCCAGTCGTCGGGCGTCGACAACCTGCACACCGACTTGTCCCGGCCCACCCGCAGCACGGCGCCCGGGTCACTGGGCGCGTCGGCCATGAGCATGCCGGCCGTGGCGCCCGCGTCCGCCGCGGAAACGGCGGCCATGGTGAGTTCGAGCACGTGCGCTCCTCGTGAAGTGTCCCTACCTGGCCGCCGCATGATAAATCGCCCGGCCCCACCGCGTCCGGCACAATGGACTCATGACCGAGCGAAAGCCACCGGGTGTGCCGTTCGAGTCCTGGGTCGACAAGCAGATCCGCGACGCCGAGGGACGCGGCGAGTTCGCCCAACTGCCGGGCGCGGGCAAGCCGTTGCCGTCCGGCTACGACACCACGTACGACGAACTGTGGTGGATCAAGGAGAAGATGGCCCGCGAGGGATGGTCGGTGCTGCCGCCGAGCCTCGCGCTGCGCAAGGAGGCGGAGGACGCGCTGGCGGCCGCGCTGGTCGCACCGTCGGAACGGATCGCCCGGAAGATCATCACGGACGTCAACGTCAAGATCCGCGAGATGATGTTCAAGCCGCCGCCCGGTCCCCCGCTGGGGATGAAGCCGTACGACGTCGAGGATGTCGTACGGCAGTGGCGGGAGCGCCGGACGGCGGGTGGCTCAGTCGACTCAGACGGCTCAGTCGATTCAGATGCGTAGCAGCCGCTCCGCGAGCTCGCGGTAGTCGCGCAGGGCGAGACGCAGTTGCTCGGTGTCCGTGCTCGCCACGGACTCCTCGGCCTCGGCGGACTGCCATGTCCTGCGCAGGGTGCGCCGGCGCTGGGTCAGGGAGTCGGTGACGCGGCCGGTGATCTCCTCGACCACCCGGTCGACCTCCTCGACGGAGGCCCGGGGTGCGTCGACGAATCCGGAGACCGCGTGCTGAAGGCGCTCCGTGAGCTTGTCACGCTCGTCGTGCGGGAGGAGCGGGGTTGTCGCTTCCGGCATGTTCTTCAAGTCCTCAACTCCTTTGCAGCTGGTGCGTGTCGACGAGGTCCTCGAACAGCTTCCGGGCCTCGATCAGGGCCTCCCGCATCTGCTCCGTACCGGCGCGGCTGTCCCCGTCGGTGCCCATACGGGCGTTCGCGACGCGGTGGACGCGCCGGTAGCCGTGCACATGGTCCGCGTGGTGCACGGACAGCGCGGCGAGCTGTTCGTCGTAGTGCTCGCCGTCCGGGAAACCGCGGACGGCCGCGATCTCGGCCAGCAGCCGATCGGCCTCGGTGACCGCCACGCGCGGCGATTCGACGAAGTGCTCCTGCACGGCCGTCCAGCGGGCCGCGTACTGGTCACGCACCGCAGGCTCCAGCGGCTGTTCCTTCAGCCCCCCGTGCCGCTCCACCCGCTCGGCCAGCTCGCGCTCGGCGGCCTGCCTGTCCCCGTCGTGCCGGGCCACGGTCCGGTCGTACTCGGGCCCGAAGCGCTTCTTGAGATCCCTGCCGCCGCCGAACGAACCCCGGCCGCGCAGGGTCAGATAGACGGCCGCGCCGATGACGGCGACCGCCACGATCACGATCAGAGCGATGATCACGCCAGACATGAATGCCTTCCGGGTTCTCGACCCACCCGACTCTCCCTACGAGCCGGTCCATCGCCCGAGTTGCCCCAACCCCCCACCTCAAACGGCGCCCGCACGAGGGCCGCCGGTGACTGCACGCCGGAAAGGGCGCGGGGCTGTATCGATATGCGGCTACGCGGACTTCCGTACACGCAGCGACCAGGACGTCATCGCCCCCCACGCGAGATCTTCACCTTCGACCGCGAGAAGCCCGGCGCGAGGAATCGTGACGACATCCTCGAAACGTCTCGAGTGCCTTGCCAGCACCTGCCGTTCCTTGCCCTCAGGACTGTAGAGGGCAAGACAACCGCCGCCCGATCCGAATTCGACGGAAACCTCGACACCGGGCACGCTGACGGAGAAGAACCGCGACGCTTCCGCCGTATTCTCCGAGGCCAGTTCGGGCAGGGAATCCAGGGCGAGGAAGCGAACGTTCCAGCGCCCCGGACTGCGTACCCCTCCGTCGATACGGATACGGGGATAGATCCCCACGGGGAACAGAACGTGGGCCCGCCCACGCCCCACCCCCGACCTCCCGAGGAATTCCTCTTTCCGCTGCCGGCCGTTCTCCCGCACTGCGTACATCTGGAAACCAGGGGCTAAGAATCCGGCCCACGCCTCCAGGATCACGCGTCCACCGGATCCACCGGACAGCCCGTCCGGAACTTCAAGCACATGTTCGCCACGGCCCTTGAACTCCGGACCGTCATCGCCGCTACCCACCATGAACCCCTCGCCCCCCTCCAGGAGACAGCGTGGCGATCAGCCTAGGACACGAACCGCCGCCGGCGATCAACTGGCCCGCCCCGCCGCCCCGTTACGCGGCCGCTCCCGTTCCGACCCGCACAGCTCCTCGTTCAGCTCCTTGACCAGCTGGGTGAGATCGGTGGGCCGGTCGGAGGTCCACCAGTTGCCGAGGAGGTCCGCGAGGGAGTCCTCCCGGGCCTGGGCCAGGCGTTCGGCGATCGCGCGGCCCCGGTCGGTCAGGACAAGGTCCATCCCCTCACGGACGGCCAGCCTCCGCTCCTCGACCTGCCGCGCGGCCTCAAGGATGACGGTGAGCGGCACGGAGATGCGCTCGGCGAGAACACCGGGTTCCGCCCACCCGTACTTCTTCATCCGCAGCAGCAGCCAACTCGCCGCCGGCAGCAGGTCGTACCCCGCCCGTTCGGTGATCGTGCGATAGATCTCGCGCCGCCCCTCCCGTGTACCGAGCACCGACAGCGCCCGGCACACCTCGTCGTACGACGACCGCTCGACCGGATTGCTGGCGAGCGTCTCGGTGAGGTCGGGCGCCGTCACCGACCCCCGCAGCCGGTCCTCCTTGAGGAACCACGCGAGGACGAAGCCGAGGAGGGCGACGGGAGCGGCGTACAGGAAGACGTCGGTGATGGAGGACGCGTACGCACTGAGCGCCGACGGTCGTAGTGCCGCGGGCAGTTCCGCGATGCCGCGCGGGTCGGCCTCCAGCGCGTCCACCGAGGCACCGGGCGGCAGTTGAGCGCCCCGGAACGCGTCCGTGAGTTTCTCGCCGAGCCGCCCCGCGAAGATCGTGCCGAAGATCGCCACGCCGAACGACGCCCCGATGGACCGGAAGAAGGTCGCACCGGACGTGGCGACGCCCAGATCCTCGTACGACACCGCGTTCTGCACGATCAGCACCAGCACCTGCATGACGAGGCCCAGACCGAGACCGAAGACGAAGAAGAACGTGCTCATCTCGGCCGTCGAGCTGTGCTCGTCGAGCTGGTGGAGGAGGAGCAGGCCCAGCGCCGTGACGCCGGTGCCCGCGACGGGGAACACCTTCCAGCGGCCGGTGCGGCTGACGATCTGCCCGGACGCGGTCGAGGCCAGCAGCATGCCGAGCACCATCGGCAGCATGTGCACGCCGGACATGGTCGGGCTGACGCCCTGTACGACCTGGAGGAACGTCGGCAGATACGTCATCGCGCCGAACATCGCGAAGCCGACGATGAAGCTGATGACGGCGGAGAGGGTGAAGGTGCGGATGCGGAAGAGTTTCAGCGGGAGGACCGGTTCCGCCGCCTTGCGCTCCACGGCCACGAACGCCACCACGAGGACGACTCCGAGCACCGCAAGCCCCACGATCTGCGGCGAACCCCAACTCCACGTCGTACCGCCGAGAGAGGCGACCAGCACCAGGCACGTGGCGACCGACGCGATCAGGAACGTGCCGAGGTAGTCGATGACGTGCTTGGCCGCCCGGTGCGGGACGTGCAGGGCCGCCGCGATGACGGCGAGCGCGACGACGCCGACCGGCAGATTGACGTAGAACACCCAGCGCCAGCTCAGATGCTCGGTGAACAGCCCGCCCAGCAGCGGCCCGAGCACACTCGTCGCGCCGAAGACCGCGCCGAACAGCCCCTGATAGCGCCCGCGTTCACGCGGCGGCACGAGGTCGCCCACGATCGCCATCGACAGCACCATCAACCCGCCGCCACCGACACCCTGAAGCGCCCGGAACGCGATCAGTCCGAACATGCTTTGCGCCATTCCGCACAACGCCGATCCGATCAGAAAGATCACGATCGCGATCTGGAACAGCCGCTTCCGTCCGTACTGGTCACCGAGCTTGCCCCACAGCGGAGTCGCCGCCGTCGACGCCAGCAAGTACGCGGTGACCACCCACGACAGGTGATCCAGACCGCCGAGGTCGCTGACGATGGTGGGCAGCGCGGTCGACACGATGGTCTGGTCGAGGGCCGCGAGCAGCATCCCGAGGAGCAGGGCGCCGATCGGGACGAGGACGTTCGCGGAGACGTTCTCCTGAGCGGCGACCCCCTTCTTGGGGGGCCGCTCCGGGGGCTGTCCGTCGTGCACATTCCCCGTCCTACCGTGCGCATCCCCGGCCATGAAGACCTCCCGCGGCTCTCGTTACTCCTCCATCCTGGCCGGTGTGACCGGTTATGGCCTGTTCAATCCGAGTGGAAGGCGCTATTCCGGGGCGCGTGTGGAACGTGTGGAGGAAGGGTCTGCATAATCGCTGGAGTTCGTAAGGGGAGGGAACTGACGCGTGGCAGAGCCGAAGGGTCACCAATGCCCGGAGTGCGGGGCACCCAGGGGGCCCGACAACACCCCGTCCTGCGCCTGCACCGAGCGCGCGGCCGAGGCGCTGCGCGATGTGCGTACGGCGGAGGCGGCAGCGGCGGAGGACTTCGATCCGCTGCGCATCCGGCCGTACGTCGAACTGGAGAGCGCACCGGAGGGCGCGCAGGGCGTCGCGGACCCGCACTCCACGATGCCGCTGCCGGCCGTACCGCCGACTCCACCGGCACCGGCTGCCACCGAGCCCAGTGACGCCGACCTGAGCCTGTTCACGGGCGAGCCCGCCCCCTTCGGCAGCGCCCCGGGCGCCCCGGACGAGGAACAACCCCGCCGCCCCCGCCGCACCCTCATGTTCGGCGTCGCAGGCGTCCTCGTCACCGCCATCACGGCGGCCGGCCTGGCGAGCGGCCTCTTCTCGTACGACACCCCCACCCGGGACCAGGCCCTGCCGGAGGAGGTCCGGGCAAGCGTGCCGGACACCACGCCCAGCGCGGCCCCCGAGTCACCGTCCGCGAGCACGACATCCGCAGGCCCGACATCCCCGGCACCATCACCCACACCCACCGAGAGCGGCACCCCCACACCGACGCCGACCCGCTCGAACACCCCCGCACCGCCCCCGACCCCCACCCCGACGAAGACCACCGCCCCGACCGCCAGCGCCACCGACTCCGCAGGCGGACCGGAAAACGGCCGCGAAGCCGAACCCCCCGTCCTGAGCCGCGGCGACCAGGGCCCGGAGGTCATCGAACTCGAACTACGCCTGACCCAGGCCGACGTCTACTCGAGGGAGGCCAAGGGCAACTACAACGAGGGCGTCGAGGACGCGGTCCGCCAGTACCAGCTGTGGCGAGGCATCGTGCCGCCGGAGTACGGCGTCTACGACCTCGAGACACGGGAGCGCCTGGAGTCGGAAACACAGGAGCCATAGGGCCACGGAGCCTGCGGGCAGTCGCGCTGCCGCAGCTGCGGGCATGCGTGCCGCCTGGGGCGGCACGGGTGGGCGCAGGCGGCACCCCGCAAGCGCCGGGCTGCGCGACCGACCCCCACGCCAGCCCCCACGCCGGGAACCTCACAGCACCGGCGCCCTACCCGACGTGCACCCGAAGCGTCCCGTCCCCCACGCCCTCCACACGCACCTGCGTAAGGTCCCGCACCACCACATCCGGCTCATGGACCCCGGCCCGCACCCCGACCCCCACAACCCGCATCCCCGCAGCCCGCCCCGCCTGAATACCCGCACCCGAGTCCTCGAAGACAACACAATCAGCCGGAGCAACGCCCAGCTCAGCCGCGCCCTTGAGGAAACCCTCCGGATCAGGCTTACTCGCACCCACCGACTCAGCGGTGATCCGCACCTCGGGCAGAGCAAGCCCCGCGGCAGTCATCCGAGCCGCAGAGAGGGCAACGTCCGCAGAAGTGACAAGGGCATGCGGCAACCCACGCAGCGAGGCCAGGAACTCCGGAGCACCCGGGATGGCGACGACGCCATCCGTGTCGGCCGTCTCCTCCGCGAGCATCCGCGCATTGTCCGCATGGTTACGCTCCACCGCCCGCTCCGGCAGCAACAGCGCCATCGTGGCATGCCCCTGCCGCCCATGCGCGACCTTCATGACCTCGTCCCCATCTAGCCCGTTCCGCTCGGCCCAACGCCGCCAGATCCGCTCGACGACGGCATCGGAGTTGACGAGAGTGCCGTCCATGTCGAGCAGCAGGGCACGGGCGGTGAGCACGGTCGTGGCCGTCATCGGCAACTCCAAGACGCGGAAGAGAAGGCTGGCCCCCGAGGAACAACAAGAACAAAGCGGGCCCGCCCGCCGGTCAGGGAAAACGGGCGGAGCCACTTTGTTTCTCCACGGTACAAAACGCGGCCCCGTTCCCGCCACCACCTTCGAGAAGGATTCACCGACCGTTCAGCTCAGCCCGCCACGGCTTCCCAGAGACTCCACACCCCGAGCCCCAGCATCAGCAACGCCGCGATCTTGGTGATCAGCGCCAGCGGAACCCGCTTCATCAGGGCCTTTCCACCGACGATGCCGAGTCCGGCGACCGTCCACAGCGCCAGCACCGCACCGAGCCCGACGGAGAGCGGGTCGTCGTACCGGGCGGCGAGATTCGCCGTCATGATCTGCGTCAGATCACCGAACTCGGCGACCAGGATGAGCATGAACCCGGCCCCGGACACCTTCCAGAAGGACTGGTTCTCCGGCTTGCGGATCTCCTCTTCGTCCTCATCCTTCTTCATCAGCAGCACGGCCGCCCCACCGAGGAAGAGCACCCCGGTCAGCGCGTGCAGGATCTGCTGCGGCAGCAGCGTCAGCACACTCCCGGCCGCGACGGCCAGCGCGACATGCAGCGCGAACGCGGCGGCGACGCCGACGAAGACGTACGAGGCGCGATAACGGGTGCCGAGGACGAGGCCGGCGAGTGCGGTCTTGTCCGGCAGCTCGGCGAGGAAGACGACGCCGAACACCAGCGCCATGACGGTAAAGCTGATCAAGGTTCCTCAATCGGTCGGGGCTGCCCCACCGAGAGTGCTATGTCACATGTCACGCGTCACATGAGACACCTCGGCACGGCAGCACACGCGGCGCCCGTGCCGTACGACACAGGCGGTGCACTGCTTGCCGAAGGTCTCGCTGGCCGGCCTCACGCATGAGGCCCGCCTCCGGGCGCCGGCTCAGACGAGCTGAGCGGTATGTCGACGGTCCGACGAAGAGCTACTCCCCTTCTGCGTCATTCATCGTACGGGACGGCAGACGGACCAGAAAGTTCCGCTCTCAACCTTGATGTGTCATGAGCACGTCACTAGCTTCTTACCGAACGAACACCCGAGCGCAACACGGCGCCGCGAGCATGTCCCCGCTCGCGCCCAACACCCCCACGACTCAAGGGAGTTCGCATGCCGAAGTTCTACGCGCGTCGACGCCTCAGCATACTCGCGGCGTTCACCGGACTCATAGCCTCGGTCGGGCTTTTCAACAGCCCGACCGCCTCCGCCGCCCTCCCCACCCCCGTCAGCGGCGCCACCGCGCGCAGCTACCTCTCCCAGCTCACCGTGGCCACCGAGGACCGGACCGGGTACAACCGCGACCTGTTCCCGCACTGGATCACCCAGTCCGGCGCCTGCAACACCCGTGAGGTCGTCCTGAAGCGCGACGGCACGAACGTCGTCCAGGACTCCTCCTGCGCCGCCACCAGCGGCCGCTGGTTCTCCCCCTACGACGGCGCCACTTGGACCGCCGCCTCCGACGTCGACATCGACCACCTCGTTCCGCTGGCCGAGGCCTGGGACTCCGGCGCCGACAGCTGGACCACCTCCCGCCGCCAGTCCTTCGCCAACGACCTGACCCGCCCGCAGCTCATCGCGGTCACGGACAACGTCAACCAGTCCAAGAGCGACCAGGACCCCGCCGAGTGGATGCCGTCGGTCTCCTCGTACCGCTGCACCTACGTCCGCGCCTGGGTCCAGGTGAAGTACTACTACGACCTCTCGGTCGACTCCGCCGAGAAGAGCGCGCTGACGAACTACCTGTCCGGCTGCTGACCGACGTACCGACGGAGTTCGGCAAACCGTGATCTGCGGAACCTCCCCGCTGACCTCCGTCGTTCCGTACCGTACGGGGCGACGGAGGAGGGCATGAGGTGGCCGAACTGCGCCTGGGACCACTGCTGAGATACGCCGACGGCTCGTCCGCGACCATCTGGGTCGAGGCGGGCCGTCCGTGCACCGCCGAGGTGCGCTGCGCCGACGGCACACGCGGCGAGTCCCCCACCTTCCAGATCGCGGGGCATCACTACGCGCTCGTCGAGGTGAACGGCCTCACGCCAGGCACATCGCAGTCGTACGAGGTGTTCCTCGACGGCGCGCGCGTGTGGCCGCTGCCCGAGTCCCGTTTCCCGCCCTCCCTGATCCGCACGCCGGCCGAGGACGATTCCGTGCGGGTCTCGTTCGGCTCGTGCCGCTGGGCCGCGCCGCCCGCCGACGAGGCCGACCCGGTGGGCCCGGACGCCCTGGACACGCTGGCCGCGCGGATGGCGGCCGACCCGGACGGCGAACGGCCCGACGTGCTGCTGCTGTTGGGCGACCAGGTCTACGCGGACGAGGTCTCCAAGGCCACCCGCCGCTGGCTCGCCGCCCGCCGCGATCTGCGCGAGCCGCCCGGCAGCGAGGTCGCGGACTACGAGGAGTACACGCGCCTCTATTACGAGTCGTGGCTCGACCCCGAGGTGCGGTGGCTGCTGTCCACCGTGCCCAGCTGCATGATCTTCGACGATCACGACGTCATCGACGACTGGAACACCTCCGCCGCCTGGCTCGCCGACATGCGGGCCACCCCGTGGTGGCGCGAGCGGCTGCTGAGCGGCCTGATGTCGTACTGGGTCCATCAGCACATCGGCAATCTCTCCCCGGCCGAGCTGGCCGAGGACCCCCTTTATGCGGCCGTACGCGAGACGCCCGACGGTACGGACGCACTGCGCGCCTTCGCCGCCAAGGCCGACGCCGATCCGACGTCCGTCCGCTGGAGCTACCGGCGCGACTTCGGACGTGTGCGGCTGCTGATGGTGGACACCCGCGCGGCCCGCGTCCTTGAGGAGGGGCGCCGCGCGATGCTCGACCCGGGCGAGGAGCGGTGGCTGCGCGAACAGGCGCTGGAGGAGCCCGGTTCGTACGATCACCTCCTGATCGGCACGTCCCTGCCGTGGCTGCTGCCGCACCTGGTGCACGACGCCGAGGGGTGGAACGCGGCGCTGTGCCGGGGCGAGAAGGGCGCGCGCTGGGCGGGGTTCGGGGAGAAGCTGCGCCGGGCCGCGGACCTGGAGCACTGGGCGGCGTTCCCGGCGTCCTTCGACGCGCTGACGGCGCTGATCGCGGAGGCCGGTTCGGGGGACGGGGCGCCGGCGACGGTGTGCGTGCTGTCGGGGGATGTCCATCATGCGTATGTCGCCGAGCCGACGTGGGCTGCCGGCGGTCCCGACGCCCGTGTGTTCCAGCTGACCTGCTCCCCCGTCCACAACGCCATCCACTGGGCGATCCGCGTCGGCTTCCGCTTCGGCTGGTCCGCCACCGCGCGGGTCCTCGGGCGCCGGTTCGCCGGGCACGGCAAGGTGCCCCGGCCGCCGGTCGACTGGCGGTGCACCGGCGGGCCCTGGTTCGGCAACCAGCTCATGACCCTGACGCTGCGCGGACGTTCGGCCCGGCTGCGGATCGATCAGGCGCGGGCGGAGAAGGCGGGCGGGGCGCGGTTGAAGACGGTGGAGGAATCGCAGCTGACGTCGTGAAGGGGGCGGTTCACCCGCGATGCGCGTGATGTGTCGTGATGCACGTGATGCGCGTGAGGCGCCCCACACTCCTTGACCCCGAGGCTCGGATCTTCCCTCTCCCGACGGCATGATGAGGCGGACCGTCCGCTTCCCCTGGGCGGTTTGCCGCAACGCGCCCCACACGCCCGGGAGACACCGTTTTGTCTGCACCGCCCGCGGAATCCGCAGCGCACGTCGAGTCCGCCGAGGTCCGGGTCGCCCTCGTCGGCGCGGGGCCGCGCGGCACGAGCGTCCTGGAACGCCTCTGCGCCTCCGCGCCGGAACTCCTCCCACCCGGCACCCGGCTGAGGGTCCATGTGATCGACCCGGCGCCGCCCGGCCCCGGCCGCGTCTGGCGCTCCGCGCAGTCCGCGCAGTTGCTGATGAACACGGTGGCCAGTCAGGTGACCCTGTTCGCCGACGACAGCGTCGACTGCTCGGGTCCGGTCCGCCCCGGCCCCAGCCTGCACGACTGGGCGGACGGCGACCTGGGCCCCGACGAGTACCCGACCCGCGCGCACTACGGCCGCTATCTGGAGTGGGTGTTCGCGAAGGTCGTCCGCGAGGCACCGCGGGCGGTACGCGTCGAGACCCACGCGGCACGGGCCGTACGCCTCGACGACGCCCCCGACGGCCGCCAGACCCTCACCCTCGACGACGGCCGCACCCTGACCGACCTGTCCGCCGTCGTCCTCGCCCAGGGCCATCTGCCGACGGTCGCGGACCTGGCCCAGCGACGGCACGCGGCATACGCCGATACCCACGGCCTGCGCCACATACCCCCCGCCAACCCGGCCGACGTCGACCTGTCCGCCATCTCCCCCGGCGAACCGGTGCTGTTGCGCGGCCTGGGCCTCAACTTCTTCGACCACATGGCCCTGTTGACCACCGGCCGCGACGGCCGCTTCATCCGCACGGCCACCGGCACCCTGCGCTACGTCCCCTCCGGCAACGAACCCCGTCTGTACGCCGGTTCACGCCGCGGCATCCCCTACCAGGCCCGCGGCGACAACGCCAAGGGCCCCTACGGCCGCCACCTCCCCCTCGTCCTCACCGACGAGACCATCGCCCGCTTCCGCAAACGCGCCGACTCCGGCGAGGCACCGGACTTCCTGACGGAGATATGGCCGTTGGTGGCGAAGGAGGTGGAGACGGTTTATTACGAGGCACTGCTGGGGGTGTACGAGGGGGCGGAGGACATCGACGGAGGCGCGAGCGGCCGCTCCGCGGAAGGCCTCGACGGCGAGCGGGAGTTGACCGGCCCCCGAGAGGCGCGGGAGTTCCGGGGCCGCTCCCCCGTCGCCTCCCGCGACACTCGGGACTTCCGCGGCCACTTCCTCGCCGCGCCGCACCGCAGCCCCCAAGAAGCCGCCGTGCTGGACGAGTTCGGGGTAGCGGAGGCCGACCGCTGGTCCTGGGACCGCATTTCCCGCCCGTACGCGGGGCGTGACTTCGCCGACCCCGGCGCCTGGCGTGCGTGGCTGCTGACGTATCTGCGTGAGGACGCAGCCCAGGCCGCGCTCGGCAATGTCGCCGGTCCGCTGAAGGCGGCGCTCGACGTGCTGCGGGATCTGCGCAACGAGGTGCGGCAGATCGTCGACCACGGCGGCCTCGCGGGCGCGTCCCACCGGGATCATCTGGACCGCTGGTACACGCCGCTCAACGCGTTCCTCTCCATCGGCCCGCCCCGGCGCCGGATCGAGGAGCTGGCGGCGCTGATGGAGGCGGGCGTGGTGGAGGTGCTCGGGCCGCGGCTGGAGGTTCGGGAGGGCGAGGGGGCGTGGCTCGCGCACTCCCCCGACGTGGCGGGGTCCTCCGTACACGTGACGACCCTCATAGAGGCGCGGCTTCCGGAACCCGATCTGCGGCGCACGGCCGACGACCTGCTGGCCCGGCTGCTGAAGACCGGGCAGTGCCGGCCGCACACCGTCGACGGTTATGAAACGGGAGGGCTGGACGTGACACCGCGGCCGTATCGTCTGATCGACCGCCAAGGGCGGGCCCACGCAAGGCGGTTCGCCTTCGGGGTGCCGACCGAGGGTGTGCACTGGGTGACGGCGGCGGGCGCCAGACCGGGCGTGGATTCGGTCACGCTTTCGGATGCCGACGCGGTGGCGAGAGCGGTTCTACGTACGGCGGCGGCCGAATCGGAGCCGCAAGAGGGATACCGGCCATGGCCGAATGTTGAACTTGTAAGCATTGATTAGGCCCACCTAGCCTTGGCCACTCGCTCGGTTCTGTCCCCCAGGCCGGTCCGCCCCATGGACCGGCCCGACCGAAGGAGTACCCCCAAATGTCCGGACTGACCGCACGTCTCAACGGCGCTCAGCCCTACGCCGTCGGCCTGTTCCGCATCGTCATCGGCCTGCTCTTCTTCTGCCACGGCGCCTCCAAGCTCTTCGGAGTCCTGGGCGGGGCCGACGGCCAGGGCGGGACGTTGTCCGCGGGCACCTGGCCCGGCTGGTACGCCGCCGTCATCGAGGTCGTCTGCGGCGGCCTCGTCCTGCTCGGCCTGGGCACCCGCGCCGCCGCGTTCATCGCCTCGGGCTCGATGGCGTACGCGTACTTCAAGGTCCACCAGCCGGAGGCCCTGTGGCCGATGGAGAACAGCGGCGAGGGCGCCGCGATGTACTGCTGGGCCTTCCTGCTGCTGGTCTTCACCGGCTCCGGCGCGCTCAGCGTGGACCAGCTGCTCACGAAGCGCTTGAAGAGGGAGCAGCCGGCCTCGCACCAGACGCCGGTGGCCGCCTGATCAACGGCGGCTTCCCCAGCGGTACTACGGCGCCTCTCCCGCGTGTGCGGGGGAGGCGCCGTCGCGTCTTCAGGCGGTACGGCGGTCGCGGCGCACTACACGACCGCTATACGACCGCTATACGAAGGGCACCGTGAAGCAGGCCACGCGCGCCCCGCTCGGGCCGGGCACGTCATGGATCACCACGGAGGACGCCTCCCCCTCCCGGAAACCCCAGTCGTGGTAGGCGCTCGCCCGGCCACTGCCGCTCTGACCTGCGGTGAAGTCCAGCCAGACCTCGTTCTCGGCGTTGACGTCCGCGGGGTCGGTGGACACCTTGTTCTGGTAGTGCCCGCCCGCGGCGGCGGGGTCGGCGGCACACGGCTTCTGATGCACATGGACGCCATACGCGTGCCCGGGCTTCATGCCCTTCACCCACAGCCGTACGGTCGTCTTGCCGGTCTTCTCCTCGGTCAGCTGACGGACCTCGATCCAGGACCCGGCCGGAACCAGTGCAATGTCATACGTGACGGCGTCCATTGCCACTTGAGCCGAGGGCGGCACGAAACGCCCGTCCTTCTGCACCGAGCAGTACTCGGCGGCCCCGCTGCCGGCCGCGAGCACGGCCGCGGCGACGGCGCCCGCGCATATACCTGCCACCATGATGTGTACCGTTCCTCACGTTCAGGAGTGATCTGTCGCCCCTTGTCCGTGCTACGGGACACCGGCCGAAGCCGCCCCCGGGGCGCGGCAGCCGGGTGAACATGCCGTGCGGAACCCACGAGCCCCCCGTGAATCCCCTGTCACACCCCCGGCGTACGCTGTATGGCTGTTATGGGCCGCCCCTGCCGCTCCCCGCGACGTCGCGGCGCGGTCGGGCGGTTCTACGGGGGAGTCACGGGGAGTAATGGTGTTCGAGAGTGTGGGGTCGCTGACGGCCAGCCCATGGATTTATGCCGTGGTGGCCCTGTCCATCCTCCTGGACGTCTTCGTCCCGGTTCTGCCCAGCGGGGTCCTGGTCATCACGGCGGCGACGGCGTCCGCGGCGGGTTCGGCGACGGGCGGGGTACCGCAGCAGGTCCCCGACATCCTGGCCCTGACGCTGTGCGCCACGACGGCTTCCGTGCTGGGCGATCTGGTCGCCTACCGCCTTGCCTGGGCGGGCGGCCCCCGCCTGGACCGCGCGATCGCCCGCTCCCGGCGCCTGAGCACCGCGCAGGAACGTCTCGGCACGGCCCTCGCCCGCGGCGGCGGAACCCTCGTCGTCCTGGCCCGGTTCGCCCCCGCCGGCCGCTCGGTCGTCTCCTTCTCCGCCGGCGCCGCCCACCGCCGCGCCCGCGACTTCCTCCCCTGGTCCGCCCTGGCCGGCCTCTCCTGGGCCACCTACAGCGTCGCCCTCGGCTACTTCGGCGCGCACTGGCTGGGAGCGACGTGGGTGGCGACGGCGGTGTCGGTGGGGGCGCTGTTCGCGGCGGGGGCGGTGGCGGGGTATCTGATGCGGCGCGCTCCGCGGGGCGCGCCGCTGGAAGGACGGTGATTCGGCTGCGGGTCGGTGGGGGCTGGTCGCGCAGTTCCCCGCGCCCCTTTGGGGCGCTGCCGAACCGCGGCCGACCTGCTTAGCTCGCCCTTCGAGCTCCCACCCCCCGGATCTCCAAGCCGTCCAGCAACTCGGCGGTTGCCTCGGTGATCGCGTCCACGGCTCGGTCGAACACCTCCTGGTTGTGTGCGGCCGGTGCCCGGAAGCCGGATACCTTCCGCACGTACTGCAAAGCAGCGGCCCGAATCTCTTCCTCGGTCGCCTCATCGGCCAATACCGGCGGACGTAGCGTCTTGATACTGCGGCACATGACTCCAGTCTCACCCCACGCAAGGCGACCGGCAGAGATTCCGCCGAGAAACCTTGCGCCGGTGCGCACGTGGCCTGCGATGATCACTTCGAGGCGGCCACCGCTCCGGGGCCGACCGACGAATGGGGACACACATGGCGAACGACGAACTCACTGTGGCCGTACTCGGTCCCGGTGGCATCGGCGGACTGCTCGCCGGTCTCCTTTCCCGTGCCGGGCATCGCGTGATCTGCCTGGCCGGAGAGGACACCGCCAAGACACTCAACACGGCCGGAATCCAGGTCAGCAGCGGGCTGTTCGGCGACTTCACGGCCCGCGTCGAGGCCGGCACCGAGCTGCGGGAACCGGTCGATGCCTGCCTGATCGCCGTCAAGCACACGGCACTTGACGCAGCCCTGGACCGGGTCCCGCCCACGGCACTCGGCGACGCCCTGCTCGTACCGTTCCTCAACGGCGTCGACCACCCTGCGGCCCTGCGCGCCCGCTACCGCCCCGACCGGGTCGCCCCCGCCGTCATCCGCACGGAGTCGACCCGCGTCGCGGCAGGGCGGATCGAGCACAGCAGCCCGCTCGCCGAGATCGACCTGTCCGGCACGGACGTACCCCCGGACCGCCTCGACACCCTCGCCGCCGCCCTCACCGCCGCGGGCCCGGCCACACGCGTCCTGCCCGACGAGACGGCGGCCCTCTGGGCGAAGATGTGCTTCCTGGCGCCCTTCGCCCTGCTGACCACCCGCTACGGACTCCCCCTCGGCGACGTACGCACCCGCCACCGCGACGAGTTGACCGCCCTGGTGGAGGAGACGGCGGCCGTCAGCCGCGCCTGCGGCGGACCCGGCGACCCCGCCCAGCCACTCGCCGGCTACGACGCCTTCCCACCGCACACCAAGTCGTCGATGCAGCGCGACGCGGAGGCCGGCCGCCCGCTGGAACTCGACGCGATCGGCGGTGCGTTGCTGCGCGCGGCCGACCGGCACGGGGTGTCGGTGCCCGTGGCGGCAAGGGTGGTACAGGAGTTGAGGGACGCCGGTCACTGACAGGCGTCTAAGGAGCCTCACCCAGGTCCACCCGCCAGTCGTTGGACGTGATCCAGTGCCCCTTCGGGTACTCGAACCGTGACTGCCCCATGAGCGTGAACCCGGCTCTTCGGCAGACGGCGTTCGACGCGGCGTGCTCCACGCTCGGAAAGGCGTGCAGATACCGGTTCCGGCCGGCCGCCCGCGCGGTCTCGACGACGGCGCGGGCGGCCGCCGCCGCAAGCCCTCGCCCCTGGAACTCGGGCAGCACCCCCCACCCCGTCTCCCACACGGTCTCCCCCTGCCACTCCCGCTCCCAGAACCCGATCGCCCCGACGCTCTCGCCACCGTCCGCCAGCACGACCCGGTACATCCCGCCGGCCTCCAGCTCGACATACCTCCGATGCCGGGCGGCCAGCTTCTCCTCCGGCTCCGGTCCGCCCAAGTGCTCGGTCATCTCAGGGCTGTTGTTCCTCCGCAGCAGCCAGAAGTCGCCCTCCGCCCAGGGCACCAGCCGCACCTTCTCCGCGCTCGCCGCATCCATACCGATCACAGTAGGCCCAAGGTCTGACAATGGCCCCGAGCTGCGGAAACCGCCGCTGTTTGCCGGACCGGCAAAATTCCTCGCCCGCGTCCGTTCGACCCGCGCAGGATCGCCGTACGAGCACAACTCAGCCCCGACGGCCCCGACACGGAGGATTGGACCCATGCCCCACCAGGACCCGCTCCCGAACGTCACCCACCGACTCGTCCCCTCCCCCGCCGGCCGGATCCACCTGGTGGAACAGGGCAGCGGCCCGCTCGTCCTGCTGGTGCACGGCTTTCCGGAGTCCTGGTACTCGTGGCGCCGCCAGCTGCCGGTGCTGGCCGCGGCGGGATACCGCGCGGTCGCCGTGGATGTGCGCGGCTACGGGCGTTCGTCGCGGCCGGAGGCGGTGGCGGCGTACCGGATGACCGAGCTGGTGGCGGACAGTGTGGCCGTGGTGGAGGCGCTGGGCGAGCGGTCCGCGGTGATCGTCGGGCACGACTGGGGCGCGAACATCGCCGCGCACTCCGCACTGCTGCGCCCCGACGTGTTCCGCGCGGTCGGCCTGCTGAGCGTGCCGTACACGCCGCCCGGCGGCCCCAAGCCGAGCGAGGTGTTCGCGGGCATGGGCGGGGAGGACGAGTTCTACGTCTCCTACTTCCAGGAACCGGGCCGTGCCGAGCGCGAGATCGAACCGGACGTACGGGGCTGGCTCGCCGGCTTCTACGCCGCGTTCTCCGGCGACACGATGCCCGCGCCGGGCGCCCCCGACCCGCACTTCGTGAGCCCCGACGCGACCCTGCGCGACCGCTTCCCCGGGGACCGCCTGCCGTCCTGGCTCGGTGAGGCGGAACTCGACGTCTACGCGGCGGAGTTCGAGCGCACGGGCCTCACCGGCGCCCTGAACCGCTACCGCTGCATGGACCGCGACTGGGAGGACTTCCAGTCCTTCGCGGGCGCCCCGATCCCCCAGCCGTCCCTGTTCCTCGGCGGCGCGCTCGACGCGTCCACCACCTGGCTCGCCGACGCGATCGAGGCGTACCCGACGACCCTCCCCGGCCTGCGCGCCTCACACCTGCTGGAGGGCTGCGGCCACTGGATCCAGCAGGAACGCCCCGACGAGGTCAACCACCACCTGACGGCCTGGCTCGCCGACCTGCCCACCTGAACCGGGCGGGTCAGCAGACCTCGCCGGGGCGTGCCGCGGTGGCCCGCAGCAGATCTCGTACGAGATCGAAGTCCTCCGCCCGGCACAACCGCCGCAGCACGGTCAGCGCCTCCCTGCGGTCCTCGCCGACATCGAGGACTAGGACAGATCGGCCGGGCAGGCCTACGGTTGGACCGTGGACGAAGAAGCGGAAGAGGCCCGGCTCATCCGCCTCGCGGAGGACTGGGCTGTCGCGATCGTCGCCAATGACGCGGAACGCATCACCGGCTTCGTCGCCGACGAATGGGTCATGGTCTCCGAGTCGGGCGTCGCCTCGAAGGAAGAGTTCCTCTCCCTCGTCGCGACCGGGGAGCTGACCCACGCGGCGATGGACCTGGAGACGCGACCCAGGGTCCGCGTCTACGGAGACACCGCCGTCCTCACCGGGCGAGTGACGAACACGGCCCACTACCAGGGCAAGCGGTACGACGCGGACGAGTGGACGACCGACGTGTACGTCAGACGGGGCGGGCGCTGGCTGTGCGTGCTGAGCCACATCACGCCTGCGCTCCCGACGACCTGAGCGACCCGCGCCGGACAGGCTCACGCCGCGTGGGACGCTCGGCTGCACGGTTCACCAGGCAATCGTTGTCTACGACTTCGAGGTGAGCCGGGGCGCATGACTCTTGACCTTGCCCATGGGCGAAGGCCGAAGGTGTCTGTCGGCTGAGAGGAATGCGCATGGACGACGATGCTCTCCTGGCGGAGCAGATGGCCTATTACAGAGCGGGCGCGGCCGAATACGACCGGCCCTATGCGGAGTGCGAAGAGCTGAAGGGCTTGCTGGCTGCCGTCGATGACCTCCCGATTGCCGGGCATGTGCTGGAGCTGGCCTGCGGAACGGGCCAGTGGACCGGAAGGCTCGCGGCGCGGGCGCAGTCGGTGACGGCTGTCGACGCGGCGGCCGAAGTGCTGGCGTTGGCTCGGGCGCGTACCGCATCCCCCAGCGTCGAGTTCATTCAGGCGGACCTGTTCGCGTGGCAGCCGCCACGGCGCTACGACACCGTGTTCTTCGCCTTCTGGCTCTCCCATGTCCCGCCGACGCGATGGCCCGGCTTCTGGAACACCGTCGCCGCCGCGCTCGCGCCGGGCGGTAAAGCGATCTTCATCGACGACGGCCCGGCCGCTGCCGCGGGGGAGGAAGTCCTGGCAAACCAGTCGACTCCGGCGGCGCTGCGGCGGCTCGACGACGGCAGCCAGTACCGCATCGTGAAGGTGTTCCACGATGCGCCGACCCTCACGGCCGACCTGACAGCGCTGGGGTGGTCGGTCCACATCCGGCCCGCGGCCGGCCATTTCATCGGCGTCGCAGAACCAGCGGATGGACCAGTCAAGTAACTGCTCGCGTGAGTTCGCGGGGCTTGGATCGGGAGGAGGAGCGCGGTGGGCGGGTATTCGTTGAAGGCGACGGCCGAGGAGATGCGGAAGGCCGTGCGCGCGCTGCTGTCCGTGCTGGAACCGGAGCAGGTGCGCGAGCTGCGCGCGGGGCCCGACCGGCTGGACGCGCCCGAGCTGCGGGAGTGGACGTATCTGCCGGGCCCGCGCCCCGGGCTGTCCACCGAGGGCCTCGGCGACGAGCAGCGCGGGGCTGTCGACGCGCTGCTGGCGGCGGCGCACAGCGCACCAGGGGCGGAGCTGGCGCGCGGCGCGATCGAGGTGGAGCGGCACCGCCGCGCCCTGGTCGGCGCCCCGGGTGCCGACCGCTACTGGGTGCGGCTGCTGGGCGACCCGGACGGCGACGGTCCGTGGGGCTGGCGGATGAACGGCCACCATCTCGCCGTACACGTAGTGATCACGGCGGCGGGGACGCGGGTGACACCGCACTTCATCGGGTCGGAGCCGGCGCGCATCGCGGACGGTCCGCAGGCCGGCCGACGGCTGCTGGGACTGGAGGAAGACCTGGCCCGGGAGCTGGTCACGGACCTGGACGCCGGCCGACGGGCGAAGGCGGTCTTCGCCGCCGCGCCGCCGGACGACATCCTGACCCGCGCCGACCCGTTCGCCGGTCCGGACCTGCTGCCGACCGGACTGCCCCACGGGGACATGACGCCCGGTCAACAGCGGCTGCTGGAGCGCCTGGTGCGCCGCTACCTCGACCGCGCGCCCGCGGCGTACGCGCAGGAATGCTGGTCCGATGCCGTGGCGCGAGGACTGGACGCGGTCTCCTTCGCCTGGGGCGGCGGCCTCGCGCTCGGGGACCGGCACTACTACTGCGTACGGGCCCCGGACTTCCTCATCGAGTACGACAACACGCAGGACGACGGCAACCACGCCCACTCCGTCTGGCGGCACGTCCGCCACGACTGGGGCGCCGACCTGCTGCGCGCGCACTACACGGAGCGGCACCGGTAGCGGGCGGTGCAGCCGTCGGGGACCGGCCGCACCTCACCTCGAAAAGACGAGACGGATCGTCTTGCGAAATCCTCCGTCATGCCGTACGGTCTTCCGCATGGGTTCCCTGTGAGAAAGCCGGCGCCGATCGCGTAGAGCACCGCTCCGCCATCGCCGCGCCCTGCCGCGCCCTCTCATCCACCCGATCCGGCCCGGGCGAAGCCTCGGCCAGGAGGGACCCGCGCATGCGCACCTCACAACTCACCCTTCACCACGTCACCAAGCGCTACCCCGGCCGCACCGTCCTCGACCAGGTCTCCTTCACCCTCAAGCCGGGCGAGAAGGCCGGGCTCATCGGCGACAACGGCTCCGGCAAGTCCACCCTCCTGCGGCTCATCGCCGGCCAGGAACGCCCGGACAGCGGCGAGTTGACCGTGACCGCCGCCGACGGCATCGGCTATCTGCCGCAGACCATCCCCCTGCCCGCGACCGACACCGTCCAGGACGCCGTCGACCTGGCTCTCGCTGATCTGCGCGCACTGGAGACGGAGCTGCGCCAGGCCGAGCAGGGGCTCGGCGACGGATCGGACCCGGCGGCGCTCGCCGCGTACGCCGCCCTCCTCGAGCGTTACGAGGCGCGCGGCGGCTACGACGCCGACCATCGCGTCGACCTCGCCCTGCACCATCTCGGCCTGCCCACCCTCCCCCGCGACCGACGACTCGGCACCCTCTCCGGCGGCGAGCGCTCCCGGCTGGCCCTGGCCGCCGTCCTCGCCGGCCGCCCGGAGCTGCTGCTCCTGGACGAGCCGACGAACGACCTGGACGACCAGGCCGTTCACTGGCTGGAGGAGCAGCTGCGGGCCCACCGCGGCACGGTGCTCGTGGTCACCCACGACCGCGTCTTCCTGGAACGCCTGACCTCCACGATCCTGGAGGCCGAGGCGGGAAAGGTCACCCGGTACGGAGACGGCTACGCCGGCTACCGCACCGCCAAGGCCGCGGAACGCCGCAGCCGGCTCCAGGAGTACGAGGAGTGGCGGGCCGAACTGGCCCGCAACGAGCGGCTGGCCGCCAGCCAGGCGGTCCGCCTCGACGGCATCCCGCGCAAGGCCGCGCTGGCCAACTTCGGCCACGGCGGCTTCAGGGCCCGCGGCCGGGCGCACGGCGCGATGTCCCGTATCCGCAACGCCCGCGAACGGGTCGACCGGCTGACGGCGAACCCGGTCGCGCCGCCACCGGAGCCGCTGACGTTCACCGCACAGGTCGGTACGGCCGGGGACGGCGCGGATGCGACAGCGGCGGAGCTCCCCTCCGTGCAGGTGTCGGACGTACGCGTAGGAGACCGCCTCCACCTGGACTGCCTCACCCTCGGCCGCTCCGGCAGGCTCCTGATCACCGGCCCCAACGGCGCGGGCAAGACCACGCTGCTGAAGCTGCTCGCGGGTGAGCTGCGGCCCGACGAAGGAACGGTGCAGGTGCCGGGCCGGGTGGGTCATCTGCACCAGGACGAGACGCCGTGGCCGCCGGACCTGACGGTGGCGGAGGCGTTCGCCCTGGGCCGCGTGGGCTCCGCCGACGAGCACGCGGACGCCCTGCTGGCCCTCGGCCTCTTCCGCCCGGCGGAGCGGAAGTTGCGCATCGGCGAACTGTCGTACGGCCAGCGCCGCCGCGTGGACCTGGCCCGGCTGGTCTCCGACCCCGCGGACCTCCTGCTCCTCGACGAGCCGACGAACCACCTGTCCCCCGCCCTGATCGAGGAACTGGAGGCGGCACTGGCCGACTACACGGGCGCGATCATCCTGGTCACCCATGACCGCGCCCTGCGGACGCGCTTCCGGGGCGAGCATCTGGCTCTGCCGAAGACCGCGAGGGTCAAGGTGGGATGACGGCCATGCAGCGGGGCGGCTCGGCACGTGAGCCGCCCCGGCTGCGGGGCCACTCCTGATGGGTGAGGATGGCCGGTAGCGGCTCGGGGCTGATGTGAAAGTCGAGGTCCCGTGGGGCGACGAGTTCGGCAGGTGAGGACCGGGGTCCCCGTGCGTAAGCCGCCCTGGCGCCATGGCTTGCTCGCGCTCGTCGCCCTGCTGGCCGTCTGCGGCGCCGGTATCGGGCTGTACGTCAATGAACGCGTGGCGCGGGAGAAGACCCTGACCGTCGGCGCGAAGCAGGCACCGCGCGACCGGCTCGACGTCGAGGCCGCCGTACGTCGGACCGATCCCGAACAGCACACCGCCACGCTGCAGTTGACGGCCACACCGCACGGCAAGTACGTCGACAGCGAAGGATTGCCGGTCAAGGACATCAGGCTGATCACCACCGCACCGGACGGCAACTACTTGCTGTTCAAGGCGAACAGCACGGCGTGGCTGAAGGAGATCTCCGTACCCCTGACCGAGGGCACGTCGTCGGACTACCCGTTCGACCGGTACGCCGCCGACCTCGCGGTCGGCGCGATGGTCGGTCATGAGCAGGTGCCCGTGACCCTGCGCTTCCGGGACCAGGACCCCTACTTCGCCATCGCACCGCACAAGACCGAGTACGGGGACGGGATCGCCGTCGTCACCGCCGACGTCAAGCGGTCACGGAGCACCTTCATCCTCGCCTGGTTCATGATCGTCGCCATGTGGGCGGTGGCCCTCGCGGTGGTGGTCGCCTGCTGGCTGGTCGTGCGCCAGGGCCGCGGCCTGCTCTGGGGCGCCCTGGGCTGGATGGCCGGCAGCCTCTTCGCCCTGGTGGGTCTGCGCAACGCGGCCCCGGGAAACCCGCCCAACGGCAGCCTGCTCGACTACACCGCCTTCTACTGGGCCGAGGCGCTGATCGCCCTGAGCCTCACCCGCCTCGTCCTCCACGGCGTCCTCGTCGAACACCGCACCGGCGGCCCCGTCCCCGAACCACCGCATCCCACCACCCTCCGCTCGCCCCGGTTCCGACACCGCCCCGGCCCCCGGCGGGTACGGGCCGGTGACCGGCGGGGCGGCGAAACACGTCACTGAGCGCCGGTTCCGGGATCCTTGAGGAACTGTCGTTGGCCGTCCAGGAATCCGTCCGCGAAGAGGGAGCGGGGGGAGAAGACCGCGGTGAGCGTGGTCTTGAGGTCGGAGTGCTCGATGGACTGCTTGAGCAGTGAATGGGTGGCGTCCGGGTAATGCCTGACGGTGAGTGCGCCGCCCGCGTCCAGCACCGTGCGGTAGACGCGCTCCGTGTCGGCGGTGTCCACGTTGATGTCATGGCCGGCGAGGGTCAGCAGCACCGGTACGCCGCGCAGGGCGCGGAGGTCCTGCGTGGCGTCCGCGGTGTGGTTCTTGGAGATGAAGCGCCAGCGATCGGCGGTCATGCCGTCCGCGTCGCCGCCCCTCGCGCTGACGTACTCCTCGAAGGTCGCGTGGCGTCGCAGCAGCCGGCGGGTGGTGTCGCTCCGGGCGATCTCGGTCTTGGTGCGGGCTGCCGACGCGCCGTCGGCGCGCAGCTCGGCGAGGAGGTTGTAGCGGCCCTGCTGGAGCCAGTTGATCGCGGGCGAGACGGCGATGACGAAGCTCACGGGTGTCTTGGCGGCGACCTTCGGCAGGACCCAGCCCGCCTGGCTGGCGCCCCAGAGACCGATCCGGTCACCGTCGATGTCCGGGCGGGCGCGTGCCCAGGCGATGGCGGCGGCCGCCTCGTCGGCCCGGTCGTCCATGGACTGGTCGAGCCAGTTGCCGGGTGCGCCCGCGATGCCGGGCTTGTCCCAGGACAGGGAGGCGTACCCGGCCTTGGCGTTCGCTTCCCAGATGGGCTTGTAGCCGTCGTCGTGGGTGGCGTCGATGGGGCCGTCGCCGTGGACGTACACGACCAGGCCGTGGCGTTTGCGGCCGTCCTTGGGGGTGGCCAGTACGCCGTTGAGGGTGTGGCCGCCGTGGCGGATCGAGACCCGCTGCTCGTCCATGTCGTAGGAGTTCTGCCACAGCACCACACCGACGAGACCGGCGGCCACGACCAGGACCGCGACGAGAGACCACACGGCGATGCGGAGCCCGCGCCATCGGGGCAGGACCTTTGGACCCATGAGATCTGACCGCCTCTGTTCGGGTCTACGACCCATTGAAGCTATCACTTCTCCCACGATCGTCATGAGAGTGATAGTTTTGAGGGAGGTTGCAGCGAGAGGGCAGGGGGCACGGCATGGGACCGGACGCGACAGGCACAGACAGCGCCACCGGACCGGTGACAGTCCTGCGGGGCGTTCCGGCCGGAGCCGAGCGGCGGGCGGCCGAGCTGTACTGGAACGCATTCGGCCGCAAACTCGGCCCCGCCCTGAACCCGCCGGACAAGGCGGTGTCCTTCCTCGCCGCGCACCTGAACGCCGATCGCGCGGTGTGCGCGCTTCTCGACGGGCAGCTCGTCGGCCTCGCCGGCTACCAGCTCGGCGGCCGGGCCCTCACCGGAGGATCGGCCTCCGCCGTGCTGCGCACGTACGGACACCTGCGGGGACTGCACCGGCTCCTGCTCCTCGCCCTGTTCGAACGCCACCCGGCACCCGGACAGCTCGTCATGGACGGCATCGCCGTGGACCCGGGCCTACGCGGCCGGGGCGTCGGGAGTCTGCTCATCGAGGAAGTGGCCGCCGTCGCGGCGGAGCAGGACTGCCGGGAGATCAGACTGGACGTGATCGACGTCAACCCGCGCGCCAGGGCCCTGTACGAGCGGCGCGGCTTCACCGCCGTACGGACCGAGCGCACGCCCTACCTGCGCGGACTGCTGGGGTTCGGCGCGGTGACCACCATGCGCCGCCCTGTCGGGGCGAACGGGCCGAGAGGACTGCGCACACCATGACCGACCACATCGAGATCCCCACCCGCATGCTCGTCCACGCGCTGATCCGCGAAGACGGCACCGTCGGCGCGGACGAGCTGTACACCGTCGCCAACACCCTGGGCATGAGCGACCAGCAGGTGCGGCTGTGCGTCAAACGCCTCGTGGCCGAAGGCCGGTTCACCCATGAGGGCCGGGGCCGCAAGGCGGAGCTGCGCGCGACCGCGGACACCACGCGCGCCCTCGCCCCCAACGCGGACTTCCTCCGGCACGCGTTCCAGCAGGACGCCGGGCTCGCACCCTGGGACGGTGTCTGGCACCTGGCCGCCTTCGCGGTGCCCGAATCGGCGCGCCCGGCCCGGGACTCCCTGCGTGAAACGCTCGTCCACCTCGGCGGCGCCCCGCTCCAGGGCGGACTGTACGTCTGCGCCAACCCCTGGGAACCGTACGTCGAAGAAGCGGCCCACCGCCTCGACGCTCATGGCGCGCTCACCCTCCTCACCACGACGGACCTGCGCAGGGGCGACACCCAAGAACCTGCCGAACTCGCCCGCCGCCTATGGCCCTTGCCGGAGATCGCCGACCGCTACCACCGCCTCAGCCGCGTCACCCGCCCTCGCCTCGCCCGGCTCACCGGCCCTGACGAACTCACCCCGTCCGCACTCCTCACCATCGCGGTCGAGCTGGCCGCCGAACTCACCCGCGCCATGGAACCCGACCCCCTGCTGCCGCCCCAGCTCCTGCCCCAGCCCTGGCCCGGCACCCAGGCCCGGGAACTCATCGCCCAGTGCTGGGCGGCCCTGCACGAACGAGAACACGACGAAGCCCGCCCCGTCCTCTTCCGCCTCTATGCCGACATCACCCGAGAAGCAGCAGACGGGGCCGCGCGGCCTCCGCGAAGTGGGCGCCTCGCCTGAGGCTGTGTCAGCCGATCATGTCGAAGGAGGCCCGGGCCTGGTCGAAGCGGCCGGCGGCCAGGTCGTCCCGGCGGATCACCCAGTCGACCAGGCCCGGCTCGGTCAGGACCTCGCCGGCGATTTCGGCGAGCAGCACCCAGTCGCCCGGACCGTTGCGCGGGTGCTTGGTGGGATCCTCGTTCCAGACCCAGGGGTAGCCGCCCATCTGCACCGGTCCCTCCGTCCGCATCTCGTCGCCGATCTCCCACCACACGTCGCCCAGCTCGCTGCTGTGCGGGAACTCCTCGGACTTCCAGCCGCGGTTGGGCAGCGAGGGCTCGATCATCAGATGCAGATCTTGGGCGGGGTGGACCGGTGGCGGAAACTCGCCGACGTGACCGCGTTCGGAGACGGGCGTGCCGACCGGGACGTAGACGAGCCGGGACCAGACGAGGCCCGGCCACGGGTCCTCCGTGTCCGCGAAGAAGAGCAGCGTGCCGTCCTTCGGCAGCGGGATGTCCGTCACGCCGGGCTGGATGGCCGCGAGGTCGACCGAGGCGAGGAACGGCAGGTCCGGAACGGGTTCGTCCTCGGGCATCGGCGGCAGCCCGCCGAGTCGTCCGGCCACCGGGCTGCCGGGCGGCGCGTCACCAGCGGTGCCCAGCATCGCGCAGGGACGGACGGTGCCGAGCCATCGCTCGACCTCGTCCTCCGGTAAGCCACGACTGCGGGCTTCGTTGCGGAATGGATCCAACGATTTCATGGCGCAGAGTATGCCGGGGCGATCACGAACGCCTGAGCACCGGAGTGGCCAACTGACGTGCTCAGTCACACCCGTCCGCATGAACAACCCAAAGAGGCTCGCAACCCAAAATCGAACAGGCGTAGCATTGCCGCGTGGCTACGCCCTATGACTTTCCGAGTGACCTCCGCGCCGGTCAGGAGGAGCTGCATCAGGTCCGGGCCGAGCTGTCGGCTCTGCTGAAGCGGCTGCCCTGGTCGGTCACGCCCCTGGACGGCTTCAGTGACACGGGCGGCTGGCGCAAGGTGGAGCGTCCCGCCTCCCCCGGCTGGACGGCCGACGAACAGGCCGAGGTGGAGAAGCTGCGGCAGCGCGAGCACGAACTCGCGGTGTTCGTCAGCTGCCACCGCTTCTGGGCGGAGGTCGCGGCGGCGGAACGCGTGGACGCCCGTATGAAGCTGAAGCACGCCCATGAGATCCCGGAGGTGGGCGAGACACCCTGATTTCTGCTGTGCCCGTTCCCGCGGCCCGCACAGCGCTAGCGTCGACCCCATGATCGTATGGCTCAACGGCACTCATGGCGCAGGCAAGACGACGACCAGTCCACTCGTCCAGCAACTGATCCCGGATTCACGGGTGTTCGACGCCGAGAAGGTCGGCGAGACCCTCATGGACATCACGCCCGGGCTGCCCGCGACGGACAACTTCCAGCACTGGCCGCCGTGGCGGCCGCTCGTCGTCGAGACCGCCCGCCGCGTACTCGACTACACCGGCGGCACTCTGGTGGTGCCCATGACCGTCCTGGTCGAGCCGTACTGGCGCGAGATCAGCACAGGCCTCGCCGAACATGCCATCCCGGTACGGCACTTCGTCCTCCACACCGACCAGGACACCCTCCGCGGGCGCATCGCGGGCGACACCGTTATCGGCCCGAACTCCCCGTTCCGCCTCAAATACCTCGACCCCTACGCCGAGGCGGCCCGCACCTGGCTGCACCGCGAGGCCGAGGTCGTCGACACCACGCACCTCACACCCGCCGAGGCCGCCCTGCAGATCGCGGAAGCCGTCAAGAGCTGAGGTCCGCTGTGGACTCCATGTGGACTCCGATCATGGAAAGACCCCTCGGAGATCACTCCGAGGGGCCATGGAAACCTGGCTGTGCCGGGCTTTACCTATCGGTGGGCGCGGACGGTTTCGAACCGCCGACATCCTGCTTGTAAGGCAGGCGCTCTACCCCTGAGCTACGCACCCGGGACCTGAGCCGATGTGCTCAGGACGAGTCGACAGCCTACCTTGCCCGGGGGACTCCACGGCAAACCCGTATTCCGGGACGGGGCGGAGTCAGGGTGATCCGGGGGTTAACCCCAGGACGGATCCGGGAGCGGCCCGGATCCCCGGGTGGGTCCGCGCTCCGTACGGTCGAAGAGTCGCAGCAGAGTCCTCGTACTCCGACTCAGGGGGAGACCGTCATGGCCCGTACCGTTACTGTCCGCGCCGCCGCCGTCACCGGCGTCGTGGCGCTGCTCGTCGTGGGGGCCACCGCCTGCGGCTCCTCCGCCGGGGACGACAAGACTCCCGACCACCGGTCCTTCGACCTGAAGGGCCGCACCCTCACCATCGACTCCGACGACTCGGCGCTGGAGATCATCGCCGCGGACGACAACCCGGAGGGCCGGATCGAGGTCACCCGGTGGTTTCAAGGCACCGTCGCCATCGGCAACGATCCCAAGGTGACCTGGGAAATGAAGGACGACCGGCTGAAGCTGCGGATGAAGTGCTCCGGCATGGTCGCGGACTGTGACGCCGAGCACCGTATCGAGGTACCGCGCGGGATCACGGTCAAGGTCGAGGACGGCGACGGCAGCGTACGCGCGCGTGGCTTCGAGGACCCGCTGAGCATCCGTACGGGCGACGGCTCGGTGCGGGTCACCGACAGCAGCGCACCGCTGGACCTGCGGACCGGCGACGGGTCCATACGCGCGGACGTCACCTCGCAGCGGGTGCGCGCCCGGACCGGCGACGGCTCGGTCCACCTCGAACTGGGCACCGTACCGGACATGGTGGAGTCCCGCACCGGAGACGGCTCCGTGACGATGGTGCTGCCCCGGGCGACGTACAACGTGTCGACCAAGACGGGCGACGGCAGCGTCGATGTGTCCGTGCCCCGGGACGAGTCCAGCTCGCACGTGGTGTCCGCGGAGACGGGCGACGGGAAAGTCACGGTCCGGAGCGCGAACTAACCGGCCCGTGTGTTCGTCCTTAACCGGTGGGAGAATGACACCGGGCAGGGCGGACCACGGGCACGGGAGAGGGATGTGACGGCGACACCATCGCAGCCGTACTCACCGGTGGTGCCGTGCGGTCCCCGTGCGGGGCGTGGCGGGATTGGCCGTCGTTCGTCTGCGGCGCCGTCGGGGCTGGTCGCGCAGTCCCCCGCGCCCCTTCGGGGCGCTTCACCGCGGTCCTCCGCGTTGCGGGACGCGCTCGTCCTCGTGAGTCTGCCGCTCGTCGCGGCGCTTGCGCTGCCCGCCGCGTTCGCGGGCGGGGGCACCCGGCGCTGGTTCGGCGGGCGGGCCGACAACCAGCGGGCGGAGGCGCAGGCCGCGAAGGACGCCGCGGCCGCCGCGTTCTACGAACTGGACACCGCCCAGCGCGACCTGCGGATCTCGATCGAGACGATCACGGCGGTCGACGACTCCCCCGCCGCCCGGCGCGCGGTGGGCGACTTCGAGGCGCTCGGCCGGCGCATCGACGAGGCCAGCCACCAGTACATCAACGCCGTCGACGCCCATGACCTCGACCGCGACGACCTGGAGGCGTCGGTGGCGGCACGTGCGCGTGCCGAGCTGACCGCCGCGAAGGACGAGTTGGGGCGGGTCAAGCAGGACCTGGACCGGTTCGCGGACGGGCTCGGGCCGCTGCTCGGCAAGGCCGAGACCCAGCTCGCCCGGCTCGCCCCGGCGGTCGAGCGGGCCCGGCAGGGACTGCTGGCCGCGTCGAACGCGCTGGATGCGGTACGAGAATCAGGGCTGAAGGCGGACGACCTCGCCGCCCGTCTCGCCGCCCTCGGCTCTGACCTGACGAAGCTCAACCAGGGCGCCGGGCAGCACGGCGTCCCGCAGACCCTGGAGCGGGCCGAGCGGGTCGCGCGGGCGGCCGAGACGATCAAGGTGGAGGCCGAGCGGCTCCCGGAGCGGGCGGCCGAGATCGATCACCGGCTGGTCTCGCTGCGGACCCGCGCACAGGCGCTGACCACCCGGTCCGGCCAGGTCGACCCGGTGCTGAGCGAGCTGCGGCGGCGTTTCGTGGCGGCGTGCTGGCAGGACCTCCAGCATGTGCCGGAGCAGGCCGGGGAGAACGTACGGCAGGCCGAGCAGAAGCTGAAGGAGGCGCAGACCGCGCGCGACGAGCAGCGCTGGCCGGACGCGACCGCGCTGCTGTCGACCGTGCGGGCGCTGCTGAACACCACCGACGAGTCCGTCTCCGCGGCCGGCGACCGGCTGCGGCGGCTGAACGCGGTACAGAAGGACCCCCAGCAGGAGATCGACCGCACCCGTTTCGCCATCCGCGACGCCCAGCGGCTCGCCATGGCCGGCCGTAACACCCCCGATCCCCGGCACGCCCGCCCGCTGGACGACTCCGTGGCCCGGCTGGAGCGCGCGATCACCACGCTGGAGGGGCGGCACCCCGACTACTGGCACTTCCTGACCGAGACGGAGGCGGTGCGGCGGACGGTGGCGCGGGTGGTGGCGCAGATCCGGGAGGAGCGGGGGGCGGGGCACTGACGCCCTGGGACAGCCGGTGCCCGCCGGTTAACCTGTGCGCATGCCTCGCTACGAGTACCGCTGCCGCACCTGCGGAGACACCTTCGAACTGAGCCGTCCGATGGCCGAGTCCTCCGCCCCGGCCGACTGTCCCTCGGGCCACGACGACACGGTGAAGCTGCTGTCGACGGTGGCGGTGGGGGGAACGGCGGCAGCACCGGCCGCCGCGCCCCGGGCGAGCGGCGGGGGCGGCGGTTGCTGCGGTGGTGGGTGCTGCGGCTAGCTGGACCGGTGCGTTGTTGCCTGCGGCTAGCTGGACCGGTGCGTTGTCGCCTGCGGGTGTGTGGGGGTTGATCACGCAGTTCCCCGCGCCCCTTCTACGGCGTTGTCGTGCCGGTTGCCTTCAAGAACTCCCTCAGGATTCGCTCCCCCGCCAGCACGCCGCGCTCCGGTAGCGCGCTGATCGCCGGAGCGGTCCAGTCCGCGTCGGCCAGCTCGCCGTGCCCCGGCCGCCAGCCCTGGTCGGCCGCGAGGAGCAGGTCGGCGTCGAGGAGGGAGTCGCCGGCCGCGAGGGTCAGGTCGGCGCCCGTGCGGCGGGCCAGTTCCCGCATGGCCGCGCTCTTGGTCAGCGGCTTCGGGACGGCGTAGATCTTGCGGCCCTGGAGCGACACCGTCCAGCCGCGGTTCTCCGCCCAGACCGCCAGCTCCTTCACCCAGTCCTCGGGCAGCAGCTCACGCTCCACGACCAGGTAGGCGAAGAGGTCCTCGGCGACCCGGTGCTTGCGCACCCACAGCGGATCGGCCGTCTCCATCAGGTGGTCCCGCACCTCCGCGAGCGACGCGCACTCGTCCGCCAGCCGGGCCGTCACCTGTGCGTACCAGTCCGGGTCGGAGACCCCGTCCACGAGCAGGTGCCCGCCGTTCGCGCAGATCGCGTATCTCGGCGCCGGGCCGGGCAGGTTGATGCGCTCGTACTGCTTGCGGGTGCGCGTGGTGGTCGGCACGAAGACCGCCGCGTCACCGAGTTCCGTCAGCAGCCCGGCCGCCGTCTCCGTCATGTACGACAGCGGCTTGCTCTCGTGCACCTCGACGCAGAGCAGCCGGGGCGCCCGCGCGTCCGGCATGGTCAGGGCGAGGGCGCCCGCGGAGTAGATGAGCGTGCGGTCGAGGTCGCTCGCGACAAGCACCGGCATCAGACGGTCACCGCCCTGCCGTCGGCGCCCGTCGCACCGCGCGTGTACTTGGGGTGGATCAACCCCACGCAGGTGTAGGGGAGTTCGGCGACCTCTTCCACCGGGACACCTCTCTGTTCGGCCAACAGTCGTACGTGGTCCAGGTCGGCGCCCGCCCCGGCCCGCGCCAGGATCTTCCACGGGACCCGGCGCAGCAGCACGCGTGTCGTCTCGCCGACGCCCGGCTTGACGAGGTTCACGTCATGGATGCCGTACTCCTCGCTGATCCGCTCGACCGCCGCCCAGCCCTCCCAGGTCGGTGAACGCTCCGCGGACAGCAGCTCCTTGGCGAGCGCGTCCACCGCGTCCGCCACCTCCGGGAAGCGCGCGGCCACCTGGTCCAGGAAGTCCACCGACACGTCCGCGCCGGCGAGTTCGCGGTAGAACTTCGCGCCGTGGTAGTCGTTCGGCCCGACCAGGTCCGCGCGCAGCACCGTACGCGAAATCAGGCCCGACACCGTCGAGTTGAGGCAGGCGGAGGGGATGAGGAAGTCCTCCCTCGTGCCGTACGTCCGGACGCACGAGCCCGGGTCGGCCAGCACCGCGATCTCCGGGTCGAAGCCCGAGACTCCTTCGGCCTCCTCGAACTCCCGCAGGGCGTCGGCGAGTTCGCGGGTGATGGCGCCCTTGCCGGTCCAGCCGTCGACGAACACGACGTCGGCGGGGTCGTGATGCGCCGCCAGCCAGCGCAGGGCGTTCGTGTCGATGCCCCGGCCGCGCACGATCGACACCGCGTAGTGCGGCAGGTCGAGGCCGTGCCGGTGCTCGGCCCAGCGGCGCATCAGGACGCCGACGGGCGTGCCGGCGCGGGCGAGGGACACGAGGACCGGGCGGGGTGACCGCTCGGCGAGCACAAGTTCCGTCACCGCACCCACCGCCCGCGCGATCCGCGCCGCGGACGTGTCCAGCGCCGCGTGGAACAGCTCCTGGTACTGCTCGCTCGGCTGGTACTCCACCGGCAGCGACTCCGCGTAGTGCGCGCCGCCGCTCTGGATGGCCTCCTCGCGCTCCTCGGTCGGCGCCTCCAGCGTCACGTCCGAGAGGTCCTGCAGCAGCCAGCCGACCTCCTCGGGCGCGTACGAGGAGAAGGCGGGGCCGCGCAGGGGCTCGGGCAGCATGTCGGGCCTTTCGGGGACGAGCGGGTGCTCGGGGACGTACGACGGCACGACCGCGAGCAGGACGTGCGGGGTGTGCGCGGCGAGCCGGGCCAACAGGCCGTCCGGCGCGTGCAGTTCGGGGGTGTCGGCGGTGGAGTCGACCACGGCGATCACGGCGTCGAAGCCGGCGCCGGCCACGTTGTACGCGTAGCGCTCGCCGGGGCCGTCGGCCGGGGCGTCGTGGGCGGGGAAGACCAGGCGGGTGCGGATCGCATAGCCCGGGTCGTCGACCGCGAGGACGGGTGAGCGGGTGGTGGTGGAGTAGCGCACCTCCGTGTCCGCGATCTGCTCCAGCTCACGGGCGAGCCTGAGCGGGGCGTACATCAGCTCCTCGAAGCCGAGGATGTGCACGCGGCGTGCGTCTTCAGGCAGCGCCTCGGCGAGCCTCGCCGCCATCGCGGGGAGGGCGTTCTCCAGGCGTATTCGGTGCGAGGGGGTGAAGCCGTGGCGACCGCCGTCGGGGAGGCCGGGGGGCCAGTGCAGGTCGACGCGGGTGATTCGACCGTAGGGCTCAGGGTTGTCGTCCGGGTGCGGGTCGGTGGGGGCTTGTCGCGCAGTTCCCCGCGCCCCTGGGGCGCTTGCAGCGCCCTTGAGGGGCGCGGGGAACTGCGCGATCGGCCACGACGTACCCGCAGACGACGGACCACCCATTGCGGCACTCTCCGCCTCGTACCGCGCCACCAACTCCTGGCCCTTCTCCAGCACCCCCTCCGGCAGCCGTACGGTTCCCGAAGCGGCCGCCACCAGGTCCACCCGCGCGCCGATCTCCCGCGCGAACTCCTCCAGCCGCCCCGCGTCCGCCGCAGACCGCATATCCACCAGCGCAACCACCACGTACCGCCGCCTCGGGTACCGCTGATGAAGATCCCGGACGGTGTTCAGCACCGTGTTCCCCGTGGAGAACTCGTCGTCGACCAGCGCCAGCGGACCGTCCCCGGCGAGCAGCGCCGGGTCCTCCGGCAGGAGAACGTGCGACGTGGCGTGCGAGTGGGACTCCTCGAAGCCGCCGGCGGGAGCGATGCCGGGGATGGGGCGGCGGGTGGAGTGCAGGTAGGGGGCGAGGCCGAGGCCGTCGGCTACGGAGTGGCCGAGCCCTGTGGCGGTCTCGGCGTATCCGAGGACCACCGCGCGGCCCGCCTCGTCGTCGCCGAGCAGTTCGCGGACCCGGCGGCCAAGTGCGAAGCCGGCGCCGTACACCACGGACGGTGACTGCGGTACGTGTTTGCCGAGCACGTTGGAGACCAGCAGATGCGCCCGCTTGGGGTTGCGGCGCAGGGCGAGGCCCAGCAGGCCGGTCAGCTGGTCGTCGCCGACGAGTTCGATGCCGAGCCGTTCGGCGACCCAGTTGCCGGTCCACACCTGGTCCGGCACCCCGTTGTTCACTGCCCTGTTCATGCGTCCCTTGTTGTTCACGCGGTTTCAGCCGGATCCGGCCGGTTCAGCCGGGTATTCCGGCGGCGAGCAGTTCGACGAAGCCGATGTCCTCGTTCGCCACACCGAAGACCTCGGCGCGCAGCATGGTCCTCTCGGCCCATGCGCGATGCGGCTTCACTTCATTCATTTTGTTCGTGTACGCCGACCTGAGCACACCCCCGCCGCCCCGCTCGGGCCGCAAGATGTCCTGGGCGTCACAGAACTCCTCGTGGCTGACCACGGAGAGTGCGTGCACGGGCAGGACGTGCGAGGGGTGGATGCAGGTCTTGCCGAGCAGGCCGTTGGCCTGGTCGAGGGTGATCTCGCGCAGCAGCCCGTCCATGGAGTGCTCGATGAGCGCCTCACGCAGTTCCTCGGCCTGTCCCTCCAGGAAGGGGCTGCGGCGCAGCTGGGGCTTGAACATGCGTTCCTGCACGCGGAAGTACTCCCACACCGGCCCGGTCACCGTGAACCCGGTGCCGTCGGCGCGTCCCAGCATGTTCACCACGTCGGCGATCACGGAGGCGACGATCTGGACGTCGTACGCCGTCATGTCGGGGGCTCTGCGCAGGCCGTACGAGGAGCAGAAGTCGGTGACGCCGAGGCGGAGCGCCAGCACCCGCACGCGGTACTTGTCGACCGCGCGGAAGATGCCCTCCAGGGTCTCCACCCGGGACTCGCGGTACAGCAGCTCCGGCGATTCGAGCACCGGCATGGCGAACAGACGCCGGCCGCTCGCGCCCTCGGCGCTCTCCAGGGCCTCCAGGAAGGGGATGCCGCGTTCCTCGGTGAACTTCGGCATCACGAATCCGGACAGCAGCCGGGCGGCGGGGCCGAGGCGTCGTACCAGGTCGGGGATCTGCTCGGGGGTGCGGACCCGGATGAAGAGAAGGGGCAGGTCGGCGGCTTCCTGCCCGGCCAGCTCCGTGAACTGCCGTACGAGGTTCTCCTCGGCGGCAGGGACCTCCGAGTCGTCGATCGAGTCCTCCAGGCACAGCACCATCGAGACCACACCGCGGCCGGCCTGCTTGAGGATGTCGTCCGCGAGCCGTGGCCGGGTGGCCGGACTGTAGAGCGTGGCGCCCAGGGCCGCGGAGAGCAGCCGCGGGGAGGAGTCGGCGCTGAAGTCGCACGGCTCCTGGTGGAAGAGGCGCTGCCGCACCTCCGGGGCAATGTGCCCGAAATGACGCATATGGACTCCCCCGTGGCGGCTGGGCAACCTGAGGTTGGTGAAAGGTGGCCGGTAATAGTACGTAGAGGCCTGTGTCTGGGGTTCCCGTAGGGCATGAATTTCAGGTAACGCGGGCCGACACAGCCCGTATGGGATAGGTACCCCCGCGTTGTCGTGACCAGGACCGAGAGGGCAGGATGACCGCATGACGCACGCGATGCTGAAGGGGTCGAACGTCCCACTCAATGCCACCACGGTACGTGCAGTGGTGCGCTGGACGCCCGGGCAGGGGGTCCCGGATGTCGACGCCTCCGCGCTACTCCTCGGCCCCGACGGACGTGTGCGTTCCGACGAGGATTTCGTCTTCTACAACCAGCCCCGGCACCCCTCCGGGACTGTCTGGCGGCTCGGCAAGAAGCGGGTTGCCGAGGGCCCGACCGACACGATCCAGACAGATCTCACCGGTGTCGAGGCCGACGTCAGCCAGATTCTGCTGGTCGCGTCGGCCGATGGGGTCACCTTCGACCGCGTACGGGGGCTGCGCATCGCCCTGTACGACGCCGCCGTCGCCGACGGTGAGCCGCTGGCCTACTTCGACATCAAGCCCGAGACCGGCCGGGAGACCGCGCTGATCTGCGGTGAGCTGTACCGGCGTGGGGAGGGGTGGAAGTTCCGGGCGCTGGGCGAGGGCTACCTGGAGGGGCTGAAGGACCTGGCGTCGGAATTCGGGATCTCGGTGGACGAGTCGGAGGAAGCGGCGGCGGCAGCTGTGGCGACCGTTCAGGCGGCGCCCCCGACGACCGCTCCGGCTCAGCCGTTGCCGCCGGAGCAGCCGGCCGGGGTGCCCGCGCAGCCGGCGTACGGGTATCCCCATCCGACCAGCCAGCCTGCGTACGGCTACCCGCAGCCGATGACTGCCGTCCCGGACAGCGAGTTCCGACTGCCGCCGCAGGGCCCCCAGTTCATCGGCCGCTAGGCGTCACTGCCGGCCGGGCGTAGGTCGCGCAGCCCGGCACTGACGGGGCGCCGCCTGCGCCCACCCCGTGCCGACCTAGGGGCGCGGGGAACTGCGCGACCAGCCACACACGGCCCGCTGCCGCGCACACACCTCAAGCCCCGTGCTCATAGGCGCACCGGCCAAGGCTCAGCGTCAGCGTTCCGCCTTTGTCTTGTAGCCCCGGCCCCACTGCAGCCCCCACCCGTACAACCGGTCCAGTTCCGCCTGGAAGCCGTACACGAACTTCACCTCGCGGCGGACGATCATTTCGCCCTTGACGTTTTCTATCATGACGACGGCGCAGGAGCGGGCCTGGGGGTGGCGTTCGTCGAGGCCGATCTCGATGCGGGGGCCGTTGCTGGGGTAGAGGGTGACGATGGCGTGGGTACGGTCGAACGCCGGAGTCTGGTCGTAGATGTAGACGAAGACCAGGATGCGTTTGATGGCCTCGCGATGGTCGAGGTTGACGTAGATCGTCTCGCCGGACGCCGACCCGAACCGGTCGTCGCCGCTGAGCTTGACGTACGGCGCGGAGTTCACGTCGCCGAAGAACCCACCGAGCGGCTGGACGACCCCCTTCGTGCCGTCCATCAGCTCATACAGGCAGCCGAGGTCCAGGTCGACGTTGACCATGCTCTGGCTGTGCCCGAGCACCTCCGGCGGCTTGAGCGCCTTGAAGGGATGCCGCAGCAGACTCTCCCGCTGGGAGCCGCCGATGTCGGAGGTCCGCATCCGCCAGGCCAGATTGATGCGCAGATGACCGGTGGCCGCGTCCTGCTTGGTCAGTGAGACCTGACTGTGCCGCTTCGTCAGCTCGATCGCATTGCTCGCGGCGCTGCCCGAGTCGAACCGGGCCTCGCGCCGACCGCGCCAGAGCAGTCCGTCCAGCAAGCCCATTTCCCGCCCCCACGTCCACATAAAGTCCGGCGGGGCGGCCACGAGGACTCGCCTCGAAGCCGCCCCGCACAGAGCGTTCCTCACCTACAGCGGTGTCACACCCCGGACGAGACCTCAGTCTTCTCGTCCGAGCCGGCTTTTCCCTCGGCTGCCGCCAGTGCGCGGTTGCGGCGGACGGAGGACCAGAAGGACCAGCCGATCAGGATGACACCGATGGAGCCGGTGATGAGCTCGCTGATCTGGTACTGGATGGTGACCAGGAGGATCACGGCGAGCGCGCCGATCGCGTAGTGCGCGCCGTGCTCCAGGTAGACGTAGTCGTCGAGGGTGCCCTGGCGGACCAGGTAGACCGTGAGCGACCGGACGTACATGGCGCCGATGCCGAGGCCGAGCGCCATCAGGACGATGTCGTTGGTGATGGCGAAGGCGCCGATGACGCCGTCGAAGGAGAAGGACGCGTCCAGGACTTCGAGGTAGAGGAACATGAAGAACGCGGCCTTGCCGGCCAGGACGATCGCCGGGCGCTGCTTGCCCTCGCGTTCCGCCGCTTCCTCCTGCTCGTGCTCCCGCTCCTCCTCTTCCTCGAGCTTGTCCTCGAAGTAGCCGGAGAGACCGCCGACGATCATGTACGTGATGAGACCGGCGACACCGGAGAGCAGAACCGTCTCTGCCTTGTCCGCGCTGCCCGCATGCAGATGGGCGTGGGTCGCGAAGGTCATGGAGGTGGCCAGCAGCACGATCAGCGCGATGCAGACCGACAGCATGTCGACCTTGCCGAGCTTGGCCAGCGGCCGCTCGATCCAGCCGAGCCACTTGATGTCGCGGTCCTCGAAGATGAAGTCGAGGAAGATCATCAGCAGGAACATACCGCCGAAGGCCGCGATCGACGGGTGAGCGTCGGTGACGAGCTGTTCGTAACGGTCCTTGTCGGTCAGCGCGAGGTCGACGGCCTCGATCGGACCCATCGAGGCGCTGACGGCGACGATGACGACAGGGAAGACCAGCCGCATACCGAAGACGGCGATCAGAATGCCGATCGTGAGGAAGATCCGCTGCCAGAAGGCATTCATCTTCTTCAGGATGCCGGCGTTGACGACTGCGTTGTCGAAGGACAGCGAGATCTCAAGGATGGAGAGGATCGCCACGATACCGAAGGCGGTCCACCCCCCGATGAGGACCGCCGCGACGAGGCCGAGCGCGGTGACCGCGAACGACCAGCCGAAGGTTTTCAGAACCACTGGCTACCCAATCCCTTGTGTACGGGGTGTACGGGTCTCCCCCGCGCCGCACCCGGCTTTACGAAACGTTGACTCCAAAGTCTAGGGCGATGCCCCGCAGCCCCGACGCGTACCCCTGTCCCACGGCTCGGAACTTCCATTCGCCCTGGTAGCGGTAGACCTCACCGAAGATCATGGCGGTCTCCGTGGAGGCATCCTCGCTGAGGTCGTAGCGGGCGAGTTCCTGGCCGTCGGCCTGGTTCACCACGCGGATGAAGGCGTTGCTGACCTGACCGAAGGTCTGGCCACGCTCGTCGGCCATATGGATCGAGACCGGGAAGACGATCTTCTCGCACTGGGCCGGCACCTTCGAGAGATCGATCAGGATCGACTCGTCGTCGCCCTCGCCCTCACCGGTGAGGTTGTCGCCGGTGTGCTCCACCGAGCCGTCCGGGCTCTTCAGCTGGTTGTAGAAGATGAACCACTCGTCACCCATGACCCGTCCGCCGTTGCACATCAGCGCGCTGGCATCGAGGTCGAACGGTGCTCCGGTGGTGGAGCGAGCGTCCCAGCCGAGACCGATCAACACCTGAGTGAGGTTCGGTGCGGCCTTGGACAGGGAGACATTTCCTCCCTTGGCGAGCGTGACGCCCATGATGCTGGTCCCTCCCCGGGTGAAGCCTGCGCGGTTGTACGGAGTCCTGTGCGCCCGGCGCCGTACCAACGGTGCGGCGCCGGGCGGGTGAGGCAGTCGGACCGGCTCAGACGTTCACGCCGAAGTCCTGCGCGATGCCGCGCAGGCCCGAGGCGTAGCCCTGGCCAATGGCGCGGAACTTCCACTCCGCACCGTGCCGGTACAGCTCGCCGAAGACCATGGCGGTCTCCGTCGAGGCGTCCTCGGAGAGGTCGTACCGGGCGATCTCCGCTTCGCCGGCCTGGTTCACGACGCGGATGAACGCGTTGCGGACCTGGCCGAACGACTGCTGGCGGTTCTCGGCGTCGTAGATCGAGACCGGGAACACGATCTTCTCGACGTCGGCCGGGACCGCGGCGAGGTTGACCTTGATCTGCTCGTCGTCGCCCTCTCCCTCACCGGTGATGTTGTCGCCGGTGTGCTCGACCGAGCCGTCCTGGCTCTTCAGGTTGTTGAAGAACACGAAGTTGGCGTCACTGCTGACCTTGCCCTCCGCGTTCGTGAGGATGGCGCTGGCGTCGAGGTCGAAGTCGGTGCCGGTGGTGGTACGAACGTCCCACCCCAGACCGACGATGACCGCGGTGAGACCAGGTGCCTCCTTGCTCAGCGATACGTTGCCGCCCTTGCTGAGGCTGACTCCCACGAGTCCTCCCAATGGTGTCCAGGGGCGGTCAGCCCCGTTGTGCGTTGGTATCGGATCAACGTCTCGATCCTAGTGACGGGTTCCCGGACCTCGCAGGCCCTGGAACCGAACAATCACAGGGTGTCGAGCGCCTTCACGTACTCGTTCAGGTCACGGGCGTCCGGCAGACCGTTGACGACGGTCCAGCGCACGACGCCTTCCTTGTCGATGACGAAGGTCCCGCGCACCGCGCAGCCCTTGTCCTCGTCGAAGACGCCGTATGCGCGCGAGGCCTCGCCGTGCGGCCAGAAGTCGGACAGCAGGGGGTATTCCAGGCCCTCCTGCTCGGCGAAGACGCGCAGGGTGTGGATGGAGTCGTTGGAGACGGCGAGCAGCTGGGTGTCGCGGTCGGTGAACTTCGGCAGGTTGTCGCGCAGTTCGCACAGCTCGCCGGTGCACACGCCGGTGAAGGCGAACGGGTAGAAGAGCAGCACCACGTTCTTGTCGCCGCGGAAGTCGGACAGCTGCACGGTCCTGCCGTGGTTGTCCTTGAGCTCGAAGTCGGGTGCCTTGTCGCCGACCTGGATCGCCATCGTCGTAGAACCCTTTCGGTGGGCTGTTCGGGTGGTGAGAACACCCTATGCAGCGTCCACCTCGGGCCGTCGGACGGGCTGAGTGAATTCATTCAGCCCGTCCGCCGTTCGGGGACGAGGCCGGGTTACTTCTTGGACTTGGCGGCCTTGGGCGTCACCAGCCGGCTGCCGCTCCAGTCCTTGCCCACGCTGACGCTCTTGGACGCGGACAGCCCTGCCGTGGTCGCGGCTTCAGAGATGTCGCTCGGCTCAACGTAGCCGTCGCGGCCGGTCTTCGGCGTCAGCAACAGGATCGAGCCGCCCTCTTCGATGTACGTGGTGGCATCCACCAGCACATCCGTGAGGTCGCCGTCCTCGTCGCGGAACCAGAGCACCACGGCATCGGCGACGTCGTCGTAGTCCTCGTCCACAAGGTCACTGCCGATCACTTGCTCAATGGCCTCGCGGAGCTCCTGGTCTACGTCCTCGTCGTAGCCGATCTCCTGGACCACCTGCTCGGGCTGGAACCCCAGCCTGACGGCAGGGCTCGTCTCCGCGTGGTCCGCGGTCGCGCTCACGGGTTGCCTCCTGATCATGTCTTGGTGAATATCTCAGCCACGCGCGTGCGCGAAGCATTGGCCGTAGTCCACACGGGCGGGGCGGATCGCGCAAGTACCCGGCCGTTCAGACCGCCGAAACGGTGACGATCCTGGCTGTCTCACCGCAACTCCCGGCAGGACGCCCCAAGCCGTTCGTGACATACGCCACACCTTTCTGCCCTCTTTGCGCGTTTGGGAACCCTATAGGAGCGTCAAGCTTGGGTTACCTCGAAGTAGAGATGACGTTTGGCATGCCGAGGTAGACGATGGTGGACGGTGCTGGGCACCCGCAAACCCCGAATAGCAGCCCTCCGACAGGTAAGGAACACCGTGGCTTCCGGATCCGATCGAAACCCGATCATCATTGGCGGCCTTCCGAGTCAGGTTCCTGACTTCGATCCCGAGGAGACCCAGGAGTGGCTCGACTCCCTCGATGCCGCCGTCGACGAGCGCGGCCGGGAGCGGGCCCGTTATCTGATGCTGCGGCTGATCGAGCGGGCCCGCGAGAAGCGCGTGGCCGTGCCCGAGATGCGCAGCACGGACTACATCAACACGATCGCCACCAAGGACGAGCCGTTCTTCCCGGGCAACGAGGAGATCGAGCGCAAGATCCTCAACGCGACGCGCTGGAACGCCGCGGTGATGGTCTCGCGCGCCCAGCGTCCCGGCATCGGCGTCGGCGGCCACATCGCCACCTTCGCCTCCTCCGCCTCGCTCTACGACGTGGGCTTCAACCACTTCTTCCGCGGCAAGGACGAGGGCGACGGCGGCGACCAGGTCTTTTTCCAGGGGCACGCCTCACCGGGCATCTACGCCCGCGCGTTCCTGCTGGACCGCCTGAGCGAGCAGAACCTGGACGGGTTCCGGCAGGAGAAGTCGAAGGCGCCGTACGGGCTGTCCAGCTATCCGCATCCGCGGTCGATGCCGGACTTCTGGGAGTTCCCGACGGTGTCGATGGGCCTCGGCCCGATCGGCGCGATCTACCAGGCGCGGATGAACCGCTACATGGAGGCGCGCGGGATCGCGGACACCTCCAAGTCGCATGTGTGGGCCTTCCTCGGGGACGGCGAGATGGACGAGCCGGAGTCGCTCGGCCAGCTGTCCATCGCGGCCCGTGAGGGCCTCGACAACCTGACGTTCGTCGTGAACTGCAACCTGCAGCGCCTCGACGGCCCGGTACGCGGCAACGGAAAGATCATCCAGGAGCTGGAGTCGGTCTTCCGGGGCGCCGGCTGGAATGTGATCAAGCTGGTCTGGGACCGCACCTGGGACCCGCTGCTGGCCCAGGACCGGGACGGCGTGCTGGTCAACCGGATGAACACGACGCCGGACGGGCAGTTCCAGACGTACGCCACCGAGACCGGTGCCTACATCCGCGACCACTTCTTCGGCGACGACCACCGGCTGCGCGCGATGGTCGAGAACATGACCGACGACCAGATCCTGCACCTGGGCCGCGGCGGTCACGACCACCGGAAGATCTTCGCGGCGTTCTCGGCGGCCAAGGCGCACAAGGGCCAGCCGACGGTGATCCTGGCCAAGACGATCAAGGGCTGGACGCTGGGCCCGAACTTCGAGGGCCGCAACGCCACGCACCAGATGAAGAAGCTGACGGTCGACGACCTCAAGCGCTTCCGGGACCGGCTGCACCTGCCGATCGCCGACAAGGAGCTGGAGAGCGGGCTCCCGCCGTACTACCACCCGGGGCGGGACTCCGAGGAGATCCAGTACATGCACGACCGCCGCAATGGACTCGGCGGTTACGTCCCGACGCGCGTCCTGCGCTCCAAGCCGCTGACGCTGCCGGAGGACAAGACGTACGCGACCGTGAAGAAGGGCACCGGTCAGCAGTCGATCGCGACGACCATGGCCTTCGTACGGCTCCTCAAGGACCTCATGCGGGACAAGGAGATCGGCAAGCGGTTCGTGCTGATCGCGCCGGACGAGTACCGCACGTTCGGCATGGACTCGTTCTTCCCGAGCGCGAAGATCTACAACCCGCTCGGCCAGCAGTACGAGGCCGTGGACCGTGAACTGCTCCTCGCGTACAAGGAGTCGCCGACCGGGCAGATGCTGCACGACGGCATCTCCGAGGCGGGCTGTACGGCGTCGCTGATCGCGGCGGGTTCGTCGTACGCGACGCATGGTGAGCCGCTCATCCCGGTGTACGTCTTCTACTCGATGTTCGGTTTCCAGCGCACCGGCGACCAGTTCTGGCAGATGTCGGACCAGTTGGCGCGCGGCTTTGTGCTGGGTGCGACGGCGGGCCGTACGACTCTGACCGGTGAGGGTCTGCAACACGCGGACGGGCACTCGCAGTTGCTGGCCTCGACCAACCCGGGCTGTGTGGCGTACGACCCGGCGTACTCGTACGAGATCGCGCACATCGTGCAGGACGGGCTGCGCCGGATGTACGGCAGCGACGCGGAGCATCCGCACGGCGAGGACGTCTTCTACTACCTCACCGTCTACAACGAGCCGATCCAGCACCCGGCCGAGCCTGCCGACGTCGATGTCGAGGGCATCCTCAAGGGCATCCACCGGATCTCGGCCGGGACGGCGGGGTCGATTCCGGCGCAGGTCATGGCGTCCGGGGTCGCGGTGCCGTGGGCGCTGGAGGCGCAGCGGATTCTCGCCGAGGAGTGGAACGTGAAGGCCGACGTGTGGTCGGCGACCTCCTGGAACGAACTGCGGCGCGAGGCCGTGGCGTGCGAGGAGCACAACCTGCTGCATCCCGAGGAGGAGCAGCGGGTGCCGTGGGTGACGCGGAAGCTGAGCGGGGCCGAGGGGCCGTTCGTGGCGGTTTCCGACTGGATGCGGGCGGTTCCGGACCAGATCTCGCGGTGGGTGCCGGGGACTTACCAGTCACTGGGGGCCGACGGCTTCGGGTTCGCGGACACGCGTGGGGCGGCTCGGCGGTTCTTCCACATCGACGCGCAGTCGATCGTGGTGGGTGTGCTGACCGAGCTGGCGAAGGAGGGGAAGGTGGATCGGTCGGTGCTGAAGCAGGCTGTCGACCGGTACCAGTTGCTGGATGTCTCGGCTGCGGATCCCGGGGTTGCGGGCGGCGACGCGTAGCGCTGCGCGACGCTTGGCAGTTGAAGGGCGGTGGGGCCTGCGGCTTCACCGCCCTTTCACGTTCCTTACGATGCGGGCATGGATGCGGGCTTGAGGGATGCGGGCTTGGTGGAGCAATCGGCGCAGGAGCGTTGGGAACAGCGCACCCAACGGCCACTGATGGTGCTTGCCGTGCTGTTCGCCGTCGCCTATGCCGTGCCGATCGTGGACACGTCCGCGGGGCGCTCGCTGACGGTGGCCTGCGCGGTGGTCGAGTGGGTGGTGTGGGGGGCGTTCGCCGCGGACTATCTGGTGCGGCTCGCGCTGGCGCGGCACCGGACGGAGTTCGTACGGCGGCACTGGCTGGACCTGTGTGCGGTGGTGCTGCCGCTCGTGCAGCCGTTGCGGCTGCTGCGGCTCGTGTCGACGGTGTTGCTGGTGGGGCAGCGGGCGCGGATGGCCTCGCAGATCCGGTTGACGACGTATGTCGCCGGAGCGGTGGTGGCGTTGCTGATGTTCGGGTCGCTTGCGGTGCTGTCGGTGGAGCGGGAGTCGCCGAACGGGAACATCAAGACGCTGGGTGATGCGGTGTGGTGGTCGTTCACGACGATGACGACCGTGGGGTATGGCGATCATGCGCCGACCACTGGGCTGGGGCGGATTCTGGCGGTCGGGCTGATGTTGTCCGGGATCGCGCTGCTGGGTGTCGTCACGGCGAATATCGCTGCGTGGTTCATTGCGCGGTTCGAGTCCGATGACGCGGAGGAGCGGCGGCAGACGGAGGCTATCGCCGTGCTGACGGAGGAGGTTCGGGCGTTGCGGGCGGAGGTCGCGGCGTTGTCGGGGGCGGCGGGGGTTGTGGTGCCGGGGGGTAGGGAC
>NZ_JBQQBS010000057.1:0-68597 GCF_052245395.1 Streptomyces sp. 4N124 | reverse complement strand
GTTCTTCACCTCCCCGCAGGAGTACGCGGCACGCTACCCGGCGCTGGCCGCACAGCCCGCGGCGGGTGGCAAGGCGGCCTGGGCGTTCCTGCCGCTGATCGCCTCGGACCACTCGGTCGGGGTGTGCGTGATCTCCTTCGAGCAGCCACGCCGCTTCACCGGCGAGGAACGCACGCTGCTGGTCGCGATCAGCGGTCTGGTCGCACACGCCCTGGGGCGGGCCCGCCTCTTCGACGCCGAGCACATCCGCGCCCAGGAACTGCAGCGCGGCCTGCTCCCCCGGACGCTGCCGCCGCTGCCCGCCTGCACCTCCGCGGCACGCTATCTGTCGGCCCGGCAGGGCATGGACGTGGGCGGCGACTGGTACGACATCATCCCGCTCTCCGGCGACCGGGTCGCCCTCGTCATCGGCGACGTGATGGGCCACGGACTGCCCCAGGCGGCCACCATGGGACGGCTGCGCACCGCCGTCCGCACCCTGGCGGATCTGGAGCTGCCGCCCGACGAGATCCTGGCCCACCTCAACGACGTCGTCTCCGAACTCGGCGACGACTCCTACGCCACCTGCCTGTACGGGGTGTACGACCCGACGACCGGCGTCTGCGCCTTCGGCAGCGCCGGGCATCCGCCGCCCGCCGTCGTGCGGCCCGACGGCACGGTCGAGTTCCCGGCGATGGCCCAGGATCCCCCGCTGGGCGCCGCCGACCCGCCCTTCGAGAGCGTCGAGATCGCCCTGCCGGAGGACTCCCTGCTCGTGCTGTACACCGACGGCCTGATCGAGTCCGCCAGCCGGGACATCGACGTCGGTATGGCCCATCTCGCGCGGCTGCTCGGCGAGGACGACGCGGACGACCTCGACCGGCTCTGCGAGCGGCTCACCTCGGGCCTGCTCCCGGCACAGCAGCAGTCCGCCGACGACGCGGCCCTGCTGGTGGTGCGGGTGCACCGGCTGCCGCCCGAGGCGGTCGCCGTGTGGCCGCTGGCCGCGGAGCCACAGGCAGCCGGCGAGGCACGCAAGCTGGTCCGGGCGCAGCTGTCCGAGTGGGGCCTGGACGATCTGGCGATGACGACGGAACTGCTGGTCAGCGAGCTGGTGGGCAACGTCGTTCGGCATGCCAAGGGCCCGGTCATGCTCCGTCTGCTGCGCAGCCGCACCCTGATCTGCGAGGTCTCGGACGGCAGCCTCACCACCCCCCGGATCCGCCGGGCGTCCGAGACGGACGAGGGCGGCCGGGGCCTGCAACTGGTCGCGGCCCTCTCGCAGCGGTGGGGCGCCCGCTACACCGGGACCGGCAAGTGCATCTGGACGGAACAGGCCCTGACCGGCCCCGACTCCCCCGCCGCCCTGCTGACCTTCTTCGACCAGGTGGCATGAGAGGCGGCACGCTCCGCCTCGGCGCTCAGGCCGCGGCCGCCCGTGCGCCCCGCGCGACGTCGAAGCCCGCCTCGACGATCGCGCTGCGCACCGCGTCCTCGCCGAACCGCTCCCCTCGTACGATCACCCGGCCGGCCCGCACATCGACGTCGACCTCGGTGACGCCGGGTACCGCCACCACCTCTTCGGTGACGCTCGCCGCGCAGTGGCCGCAGCTCATGCCGATGACGGTGTACTGCTTCTCGGCCATGGCAGGTACTCCTGTCGTCCGGGATCGATGTGCCCTGAGGTACGCGACCGGGACGGGTGATGTTCAACGCCCTTACGGAGAAGGCCGGTTGAGGACGGTCGTCACCCCGCGCCGCCCAGCGGCACGAACGCCAGCTCCTGCCAGCGGATCTCGTGCTGCTTGCGGTCCTGGACGGCCTCCACGAGCCGTGCGCCGTCCACGGTCAGCGTGGCCCGCCGGCCCGAGGCGCTGCGCAGCCTGCCCTGCAGGAGCCGCGAGTCGCCGAGTGCGGTGCCGTAGGCGAGCGAGATCCTCGGGCGTTCGTCCTCGTAGTCGTCGGCATCCTCGCCGAACACCTCCACGACGGCGTCCCTGGCCTGGTGCCGCAGCTCCTGGAACTCGTCCTCGGGGGCGATGTCGAGCAGGACACCGCACCGGCCCGCCACCGCCGCGCCCACCGTCACCGTGAAGGGGCGAACCGCGCCGAGCCGTTCCCGCAACCGGCCCTCGAACAGGGCGAGTTCCGGTCCGGTCACCTCGCTCGCGGGCCGGTCGTCGACGACGGCCAGCGTCTCGTGCAGCCACTCGTCCTTGACCGGCGAGACGAACCCGAACCGGGCGAGGACCGGGCGATAGATGTCGGTCACCGGTTTGATCTCGGGGAGTCGCGGGACGAAGTCCACCCTGAGCTTGGTCCACCCGTCGGGCCAGAGCCTCGCCCCCCTGAGATACCGGTCCATGAAACTCCCTCTCATCCAGCCGAATCGACGCCTTTCGTACCGCCCACCCGGTGCCGCGATCGGCCCAGGCCCGGGTACGGCTCACGGCAGTCTGCCGCACCCGGGGCTTCGGTGGGTAACCGCCGCAGTACCGGGAGTCGTCATCGAATGCCCTCCGGTTGACCGGAAGTTGGCGCTCGGGCACGCCGAGGTAGAGCACGCTCGCGCAGGTCAGCAGGGTTTCGACAGCGGCAGCGGCTCGGGCGGAGAGGTCAGCCGTCCGCGATACGACGCGAGTTGACGTCGCGGGAGTCGCGGATCAGGCGTGTACACCCGTCGACCATGTCCGGTACCTTGACCTCCGCGATGACCGTGGTGTGCGCGGGCGTGACGTCAGCCCGGCAGCACCAGCCGTCGCATCTCGCCCGGCTGGACGGACACCGTGCGGTCCGGCAGGCGGACGTCGATCGGGTCGAGGTCGGACGGGGGCACCGTGATCTCCAGCCGCCCGTGTTCCAGGCGTAGCCGGATGCCCCAGTGGCCCTGGTAGTGGATGGCGAAGCCGTACGAGGACAGCTCCGGCAGCGGCACCGGATCGAGGCACAGCGCCCCGCCACTGGTCGCCAGTCCGGTCAGTCCGCGCTGGACGAGGTCGAGGGTGCCGGCCATGGCGCCGAGGTGGATGCCCTCGCCGGTGGTGCCGCCCTGCAGGTCGGCGATGTCGCCGCGCAGCGCCTCCTGGCAGAACATCCAGGCCTCCGCGCGCCGGGCCCGGGCCAGCACCCAGCCGTGGACCAGGCCGCTGAGGGTCGACCCGTGGCTGGTGCGCCGCAGGTAGTAGTCGACCGTGCGCCGCCAGGTGACCTGGTCCAGCCGGTGGCCCAACCGGTGGAAGATTCCTTGGAGTTCGGCGGGTGAGAAGAGGTACCCGAGCATCAGTACGTCGGCCTGCTTGGACGCCTGGTACCGGTTGACGGTGTCGCCCTCCGCCTCCAGGATCCGGTCCAGGCGCCGGATGTCGCCGTAACGCTTGCGGTAGCCGTCCCAGTCGAGTTCGGCGAGGTCGCCGTAACCCTCGAACTGGCTGATGACACCCCGGTGGAAGGGCACATGGAGGGTGCGCGACACCTCCTCCCACTGTTCCCGCTCGCCGCCGTCCAGACCGGTGCGCTCGAGGAGTTCGCGGCGGCGGGGTTCGGGCAGGGCGCGCAGCACCTCCAGGGTGCGGGTGAGCACCCATGCGGCGGTGACGTTGGTGTACGCGTTGTCGTCGAGCCCGGGCAGCTTCGCGTCGGGGTATGCGTCGTGGTACTCGTCGGGCCCGACCACGCCCCGGATGCGATACCGGCCCAGGCCCTCGTCGTACACGGCCGAGTCCGCCCAGTAGCGGGCGATCTGCAGCAGCATCTCGGCGCCCTTGGTGTGCAGGAACTCGGCGTCGCCGGTGGCCTCGCAGTACCGCCACACGTTGTACGCGATCGCCGAGCCGACATGGTGCTGGAGCCGGGAGTAGTCCGCCAGCCAGCGCCCCGAGCGCGGGTTGAGATGCAGTTCCTGGGTCTCCTCCCGCCCGTCGCTGCCGCTCTGCCACGGGTAGAGCGCGCCGCGCCGCCCGGTCGCGCGGGCGGCGGCACGGGCCTGGTCCAGGCGGCGGTGGCGGTAGCCGAGCAGGGCGCGGGAGACCTCCGGGAAGTGCAGGTTCAGATACGGCAGGACGAACAGCTCGTCCCAGAAGACGTGCCCCCGGTACGCCTCGCCGTGCAGTCCCCGGGCCGGCACGCCCACGTCCAGGTCGGCGGTGTGCGGCGAGAGGGTCTGCAGGACGTGGAAGAGGTGCAGCCGGAGAATGCGGCCCGCGGCTCCGGGGACGTCGATCTCGGCCCGCCGCCACAGCTGGTCCCAGGCCGTGCGGTGGGCCTTCAGCAGATCGTCGAAGCCGGAGGCCGCGTCCACCCGGTCGACGGCGGCGTCCAGGGGGTCGCTGATCGCGGGGTCGCGGGAGGTGTGCAGGGCGACGGTCTTGTCCACGGTGACGGTACGGCCGGGGGTCAGATCGAGGTGGATCCGCTGGACGGCTCGGTTGACCTCCAGCCGCTCGGTCACCGGGACCTCGGTGGTCAGGCGGGCCGCCATGCCGATCCGGATGTCGGAGGTGCGGGTCCGGCAGCGCAGCCACACCCTGTCGGGTGCGGAACTCCCGGTGTGCACGTGGGTCAGATGGTGACCGTCCAGATCGCGGTAGCGCGCGATCCCGTCGTTGGTGACGCCCCCGTCGAGCGCCGCCTCGACATCGAGGGCGCCCGCGAAGCCCTCGGCGGTGAACTCGGTGCGCAGGACCGCCAGATGAGGGTCGGCCATGCCCACGAACCGCTGCTGCCGTACGAACAGGGCCTTGCCCTCCGCCAGCGCGTACCGTGTCCGGCGCTCCAGCATCCCCGAGTCGAGGTGCAGCACCTGCCCGTGGTCCAGGACCGTCGCTGTGTCGGGCGTGAGCCACCGTCCGCCAGGGCGGCGGAAGCGCAGCGCCAGCCAGTTCGGCAGGTTGACCATGTCCTCGTTCTCGACGCTGTGTCCCGCCACGTCCGAGGTGAGCCGGTTGTAGCAGCCGGCCGCATACGTGCCGGGGTAGTGCACCTCGTCGGCGACGCACTCCGGGAACGCGCCACGGGTGGCGAAGTATCCGTTGCCGAGCGTGCACAGCGACTCCCTGAGCCGTTCGTCCGCTGGTTCGTAGCCGTCGTACTCCCAGGTCCAGGACGTCGCTGCCGTCACCGCGGTGCTCCTTCCACGAGCAGTTCTGCCAGATCTCGTACGACGATGTCGGCGCCGTGCCGCAGCAGTCTGGCGCCGGTGTCCGCACCGGCGGCCCGGTCCACGCCGACGACGAGTGCGAACGCACCCCGACGCCCCGCTTCCACCCCTGCCAGCGCGTCCTCCACGACGGCGGCGTGCCCGGCGGGGACGCCGAGCCGGCGGGCCGCCTCCAGGAAGAGGTCGGGCTCGGGTTTGCCGGCGAGCCCCAGCCGGGCCGCCTCACCGCCGTCCACCAGGGCGTCGAAGAGGTCCCGGACTCCGGCCCGGGTGAGCAGCTCACCCGCGTGCCGGGACGCCGAGGCCGCCGCCACGGGTACCCCGGCCTCGCGCAGGGCACGCACCAGCCGGACCGTCCCGGGATAGGCGTCGACGCCGTGGGTGCGCAGCCGCTCGGTGAAGAGGCGCTCCTTGTCCGCGGCGACGGCCCGTACGGTCCCGTCGGATGTGTCGAGGCCGCGGGAGGAGAGGAAGGCGGCGGCACCGTCGAGCCGGGACTTGCCGTCCACGTGCCGCAGGTAGTCGTCCCGGGGATCGAAGGGGCGCCGCTGGTCCGGGTCCTCGGGCGGGTGCTGGCGCAGGTAGGTGTCGAAGGCGGTCCGCCAGGCCGCGGCGTGCACCCGGGCCGAGTCGGTGATCACTCCGTCGGTGTCGAAGACGACGGCCCGCACCTCCCGCAGTGCGGGTGCGAGCGCGAGGCGGGTCGGGTCGGTCATGGCGGCTCCTGAGGCGGTGGCTCCCCTGCCGGTCCGGACATGCCCCCCGAAACCAGTGTGCGGTGCTGCGCAATGGGCACACGGTGAACATGGTCGGCGACATGGGCGACGACATCACGGCGCGCAGGCGCGGGACGAGCGGGCACCGGCTGGTGCCGCACACGGCTGACGTGCGCGTCGAGGCCTGGGGGGAGAGTCGCGAGCGCTGTCTGGTGGAGGCCGTCACGGGCATGGTGGAGGGCTTCGCGGACGTCTCCGGGACCCGGGCGACCGGCGTGGCCCGGCTGCGGCTGGCCGAGGGCGCCCCGGAGGATCTGCTGACCACGTTGCTCGACGAGGTCGTCTTCCGGCTGGAGGTGCACGGGGAGGTGCCGGTCGACGTGGAGGCGGAGGCGTACGAGGAAGGGCTCGATGTGCGGATGGCGGTCGCCGACCTCGGCGTGGTGGAGGTCATCGGCGCCGCGCCGAAGGGCATCGCATGGGAGAACCTGCGCATCGAGCCCGGTCCGTACGGCTGGTCCTGCGCGGTGACCATCGACGTGTGAGCACATCCGGCTCATCCCTTCACCACACCCAGCGGCACGAGCCTGGCCACGGTCCGGCACAGTCCCGCCGTCTCGCTCGCGGCGACCACCGCGCCGACGTCCTTGTAGGCCTCCGGGGTCTCCTCGGCCAGCCCGCGCATCGACTTGGGCCGGACAGCGATACCGGCCGACTCCAGCCGGGCGCGCAGTTCCCTGCCCGTCACGGTGCGGGCGGCCCGGTTCCGGCTGAGGGTGCGGCCCGCGCCGTGGCAGGTGGAGTGGAAGGCGTCGCCGCCTGGCACCCCGGCCAGCACGTAGGAGGCCGTGCCCATGGTGCCGGGGATGAGCACCGGCTGGCCGAACTCCCGTAGCTCCTCGGGCAGTTCGGGGTGGCCGGGCGGGAAGGCGCGGGTGGCGCCCTTGCGGTGCACGCACAGCAGGCGCCGGGCGCCGTCCACCTCGTGCGTCTCCATCTTGGCGAGGTTGTGGGACACGTCGTACACCAGCGACAGCTGGACGCCGGTGACGCGGCGGAAGACCCCGCGGGCCGCGTCGGACAGCAACTGGCGGTTGGCGCGGCCGTAGTTGGCGGCGGCGGCCATCGCGCCCAGGTAGGCCTGTCCCTCGGGCGAGTCGACCGGGGTGCAGGCCAGCTGGCGGTCGGGGACGGTGATGCCGTAACGGGTCATGGCCCGGTCCATCGCCCGGACGTGGTCGGTGCAGATCTGGTGGCCGAGGCCGCGTGAACCGCAGTGGATCATCACGCACACCTGGCCGGGGGCGAGCCCGAAAGCGGCGGCGACCGGTTCGTCGTACACCTCGGCGATCTCCTGGACCTCCAGGAAGTGGTTGGCGGAGCCGAGGCTGCCGACCTGGCCGAGGCCCCGTTCCCGGGCCCGCTCGCTGACCTGCGTCGCGTCGGCGTCGGCGACCGCCCCGCCGTCCTCGCAGCGGGTGAGGTCGCGCTCCTCGCCGTGGCCCTGCTCGACGGCGTACCGGGAGCCGCCCCGCAGGATCCGCTCCAGCTCCGCCTGCCCGCTGAGCCGCCACACCCCGCCGGGCCCGGCGCCGCGCGGTATCCGCCGGTCCAGGCCGTCCATGACCGCGGGCAGCGCCCTGCGCAGTTCCCGCCCGTCGCAGTCGGCCGCCAGCAGCCGCACCCCGCAGGAGATGTCGAAGCCGACCCCGCCGGGCGAGACCACGCCGCCCTCGTCCACGGCGGTCGCGGCGACGCCGCCGATGGGGAAGCCGTAGCCCCAGTGGATGTCCGGCATGGCGTACGAGGCGCCGACGATGCCGGGCAGCGTGGCCACGTTGGCGACCTGCTCCAGCGACTGCTCGGCGTCGCTCAGCAGGTCACGGGAGGCGAACACGACGCCGGGCACGCGCATCCCGTCGTGCGGGTCCATGCGGAATCGGCAGGGGCCTTCCTCGACCAGGTCCATCGCTCCGCCTCCGTGACGCGAGGGTCTACGACGTGGGTACGACGGCCACGGGACAGTCCGCGTGGTGCAGCACGGCATGCACGACCGAGCCCAGCCGCAGCCCGAGCCGGCCCTCGACCGGGTGGCGCGGGAGCACCAGCAGCCCGGCCTTGGCCGATGCCTCCACCAGGACGCCGGCGGGCGAACCGGTGATCAGCTCCCGGTCGACGCGCAGCTGCGGATACGCGGCGGCGGGGCGTGCGGCGTGCTTCAGGAGCTGGGCGTGGGCGTGCTGCTCGTCGTCCAGGGTGCTGACCTGGGGGACCATGAGGCCCGCCCTCGCCAGCGGCGACCAGGCGTGCACCAGACGTACCGCGGCCCCGCGCAGATCGGCCTCGGTGAGGGCGAACCGTACGGCGTCCTCGTCCCGCTCGTCGCGGACGCCGGCCACGATGTCCTCGCGCCCGGCCTTCTCGGTGTGACCTCGGGCGACGACGACTGGCCGACCGGCGTGGGCGGCCACCTTCAGGCTCACGGATCCCAGCAGCAGTCCGGCGAAGCCGCCCCGCCCGCGGGTGCCGAGCACGATCAGGCCGGCGTCGGTGTCCTCGGCCGCGGTCAGGACCGCCTCGGCGGGTTCCTCGTGCCCGAGGACGGTGTCGATGCGCAGCCCGGGGTGGGCGGTCGTGAGCCGGGTCCGCGCGTCGTGCAGCAGATCGGCGCCCGCGCCGCGGACCCGGTCGTCGGCGTCTCCCACCGCGTGCACGACCTGGAGTGCCGTTCCGCGCAACGCCGCCTCCCGAGCCGCCCAGTCCGCGGCGAGCCAGGCCTGCGGTGTGTCGTCGACGCCGACCAGGACGGGGCCGGTCGCTTCCGTCACTCGCCTCTCCTTACTTCCTCAGCCGGGCAGGGTGTGGGAGCTGTGCAGCGCGTCGAGGACCTCGTCGTCGGTGAGCTGGTCGAAGTTCTCGTACCAGAGGCCGACGGCCATGAACTGCTCCGGCCGGTGCAGGCAGATCACCTCGTCGGCCTCCTCGCGCAGCAGCTCGACCGCCTCCGGCGAGCAGACCGGCACGGCCAGGACGACCTGCTCGGGCGCCTCACGGCGGACCCTGCGCAGTGCGGCGCGCGCTGTCGCGCCGGTGGCCAGACCGTCGTCGACGACGATCACGGTGCGGCCCCGCAGGTCCACCGGGGGACGGCCGCGCCGGTAACGCCGTTCGCGACGCCCTACCTCCTCCCGCTCCCGATCGACGGTCTCGGCGAGGGCGGCCTCGCTCAGGCCCAGCCGGTCGAGGGCCCGTTCGTCGAAGAGCGGCGGGTCGTCGCCGGCGATCGCGCCGACGCCCAGCTCCTCCTGGAACGGCGCCCCGATCTTGCGGACCACGAGGACGTCCAGCGGGGCGTCCAGCGCGTGTGCGACCTCGCGGGCGACCGCGGCACCACCGCGGGGCAGCGCGAGTACGACAGCGTGCGGGAGAGCCCCCTTCTCCTGCAGGGTGCGCAGCCGCTCGGCCAGTTCCCGCCCGGCCTGCTTGCGGTCACGGAACTGCATGGCTGCTCCTTCCGTTGCCTCCGTTCGCGGCTGCCGGGTACCCGGCCCTCCGGTCGCCCACACGGCGTGTCACCGCTGCCGTGCGCCCAGCCGTTCCACACACCACTCCCGGGCCAGGCCGGCGACCTGCTCCAGCGCGCCCGGCTCCTCGAACAGGTGGGTGGCGCCCGGCACGACACGCAGCGTGCAGGGGGCCCGCAGTCGCCCGGCGGCGTCCTCGTTGAGCCGCAGCACCTGCTCGTCGTGCCCGCCCACGATGAGCAGCACAGGCGCGCGTACGAGGTCCAGCGCGTCGCCCGCCAGGTCGGGCCGTCCGCCGCGCGAGACCACGGTCAGGACCCGGTCCGGCCGGTCCGCCGCAGCCATCAGGGCGGCAGCCGCACCGGTGCTGGCCCCGAACAGGACGACGGGCAGTCCCTGGACCTCGGGTTCCGTGTCGAGCCAGTCGATCGCGGCGTCCAGACGGCGCCCGAGCAGCGGAATGTCGAAGCGGTGCTCGGCGGTCAGCGCGTCCTGCCGGTCCTCCGCCTCGGTCAGCAGGTCCATCAGCAGCGTGCCCAGGGCAGCGGTGCGGAGTTCGGCGGCGACCTGCCGGTTGCGCGGGCTGTGCCGGGAGCTGCCGCTGCCGTGCGCGAACAGGACGACGCCATGGGCGGGCGCCGGGACGTCGAAGTCGCCGGGGAGCTCGACACCGTCGGCGGGCACCAGAACGGTCTGCGAGATCATCGGGCCGGCCTTCCTGAGTCCGTAGCACTCCTGACCTGGCCCGGGTATCCGTCGCGCGGAGATCCACACGTCCCCTGATATGTCCTGCCACCTCCGGGGTACTCCGGGCCACATGACCGGCATCGAACTCAAGAGCAGCGCATTCACCGACCACGCCCCCGTCCCCCGCCGGTACGCGCTGGAGGGCGAGAACGTCTCCCCGCCCCTGGCCTGGTCCGGCGTACCGGACGACGCGGCCGAGCTGGTCCTGATGTGCGAGGACCCCGACGCCCCGTCGGGGAACTTCGTGCACTGGATCGTCGTGGGCGTCGACCCCCACAGCGACGGCGTGAGCGAGGGGCAGAGCCCGCCCGGCGGCACCGAACTCGTCAACGGCTACGGCCGTCCCGGCTGGGGCGGACCCCACCCGCCGCCCGGGGACGAGTCGCATCACTACGTCTTCCACGTCTACGCCCTCGCCGAGCCCTGCGTCCTCCCGGACGCCCCGCGCGCCGACGACGTACGGCAGGCCGTCGAGAAACAGGAAATCGCCGACGGGACCCTCATCGGGCTGTACCGGCGCTGAGCGCTCCGCGGGCCGTGCCGATACGCGGCTCCGCCGCGCAGGCGAGGTCGTGCGACGGGCGCTGCCCGGTGGTCAGGAACGCCGTCACCGTGCTGTTCGCGCACGTGTTGGGTCCGAACGGGTAGACACCGTGCCCGCCCTGGTCGGCCGTCACCAGCGTGGCCCGCTGCCCGAACGCCCGCCGCAGCTTCTGGGCGCCGGCCAGCGGCGTCCCCGGGTCGCGCTCGTTCTGCACCATGAGCACGTTCGACGGGCCCCGGTCACCGATGCGCACCGGCGGCTCGACCCGCTCGTCCGGCCAGAACGCGCACGCTCCGATGCCGGCCGTGGACCCGGCCAGCATCGGGTACTTCAGCCGGTCGACCGCGACGTTGCGCTGATACTCCCGGACCGTCTGCGGCCAGCGCGTATCGCCGCATATCACATAGAAACGCGCGGACATGAGGTTCTCCATGTTCGGCAGCGGCGGAATGGGCGGTAGCGGCCGGTCCGTGTCGAGCGCCTGCCAGAACTCGGCCAGCTGGGGCATGAGCGCATCAGCGTAGAGACGCTCGAACGTGAACCCGCGGAACGCGGTTCCGTCGATGCCCTGGACCGGCTTCGCGTCCAACCGCTCCGCGAGATCGAAGAACTTCGCGCCCACCTGCTCCGGTGTGGTGCCCAGGCCGTACTCGGGGTGCGCGGCCGCGAACGCCGCGAAGTCCGGGAACCGGTCCTCCAGTCCACGGGCGAACAACCGCATGGCCGTGACGTCGTAACCGCCGGGGCCCAGGTTGCTGTCGAGCACGACCCGGTCGCCGCGCTTCGGGAACATCGTCGTGTACACCGCACCGAGGTAGGTGCCGTAGGAGTGACCGAGGTACGAGAGCTTCGGCTCGCCCAGCGCCGCCCGGATCCGGTCCATGTCGCGCGCGGTGTTCGCGGTGGTGGTGTGCGGCAGCATCCACGCCGTCCGCGAAGTGGCGCACTGCTCGGCGATGGTCCGCGCGTTCCCCGCCTCCCGCGCGACATCGGCCGCGGTGTGCGCGTACGGCGGGAAGTTGCCGCGTGCCTGCTGTTCCGGCGTCAGACCGCAGGTCACCGGCGTGCTGCGTCCGACGCCACGCGGGTCGAAGCCGATCACGTCGTAGGAGTCCAGCACCTTCTGCGGCAGCCCCGAGCCGGCGAGAACGGCCGGGTAGTCGAGTCCCGTGCCGCCGGGGCCGCCCGGATTGGTCAGCAGCACGCCGCGGCGCTTCGAGAGTTCCTTGCTCGCCAGCCGGGAGATCGCGATCTCGATCTGCCGGCCGTCCGGATCCCGGTAGTCCAGCGGGACTTCGAGCGTCGAGCATTCGAGACGGGGTGAGGCCACCTGCTCCGGGCACGGGCCCCACCGCACGGTGTCCGACGTCGCCGCCACCGACACTCCCGGCATCGTGGTCGCCGCCGCCACCGCGGTGGCGGCGAGGGCGAGGGACAAGGGTCGGCGCATCTGATGTCCTCCTGAGGGGGGTATGGGGCGCACGGGATCGCCGGAACTGGCGTGCTGGGACGGCCCCGCCGCGGATCACCGCTTGGGCGGACCGGGCTGTGGTCACCGTCCCGACCGCCTCGACGAGTCTGTTCGTGCTGCGCCGCCGGGACATCGGCCCGGCGGCTCGAATCGCCTTCGCCCAAAGTCGAGGCGGTGGTTCGACTCTGGGCGAAGGCACTTCAGCCTCCGGTCTGACTCACCGGCCGTACGGTTTCGCGACAATGACCAGGTGAATACAGACGTCGCGCCACGGCTCGGGTGGTGGCAGCAGACCTGGCGGCTGGCGGCGGCCGCGGCAGTGGGCATACCGGTCTGGCTCTCCACCGGTGCGGTGCTGCACTGGCAGGCGACCGAAACGGGCTCCTGGTTCCTCATCGGGGATCCGCTGGTGGCTCTCGGCTGCCTGACGGCGCTTGTGTGGCGACGGCGGTTCCCGTTCGCCGTGGCCATGACGGTCGCGATCGCCTCGACCACGTCCGCACTCGCCACCGGCGCCGGGCTTCTGGCGCTGGGCTCGATCTCCACCCGTCGCCGTCCTGTGGAGATCGGGGTCGTCGGACTGGCCAGCGTGATCGCGTCACAGTTCGCCATCGGGCTCTACCCGGTCCAGAGCCCGCCCGGCTCGTTGTGGTTCCAGCTCGCGTTCCCGGCGCTGACCGCAGGCATCGCGGTGGCCGTGGGCATGGCCGTCGGCGCACGGCGTGTGGAAGTGCGGTCCTTGCGCGAGCGGGCGGAGAGCGCGGAACGGGAACAGGCCGCACGAGCGGCACAGGCACGGGCGCTGGAACGCAACAGGATCGCCCGCGAGATGCACGACGTGCTCGCGCACCGGATCTCCCTTGTCGCCATGCAGGCCGGAGTACTGGGCCACCGCAGCGACCTCGCAGCAGAGGAAAACCGCGTGCTGGTCCGCGGCATCGCCGAGGGCTCCCACCAAGCCCTCGAAGAACTACGGGATGTCCTCGGTGTGCTCCGGGCCGACCCGGGCCGCCCGGAACCACCCCAGCCCTCCCTCGACCGCATCCCCGACCTGGTGGCCGACGCCCGTACCTCCGGACTGGACGTCACGCTCACCACCACCGTGACGGGGACACCGTCCGACGTCGTCGGGCGAACCTGCTACCGGGTCGTCCAGGAAGGACTGACCAACGCCGCCAAACACGCCCCGGGCGCACGCATACACATCGCCCTCGACGGAACAGCGGGCGGCCAACTCGACGTCAGCGTCCGCAATTCCGCGGCCACCACCAGAACCGCACGGCCACCGGGCTCGGGCTTCGGCCTACTCGGCCTCACCGAACGAGTCGACCTCGCCGGCGGAAAGCTCGACCATCACGCCACACCCGACGGCGGATACCTCCTCACCGCCCAACTACGCTGGCCGGACCCCACCCACGAAAAGAGAACCTGAGTGGACAGCGAGCGGGAGCCGGTGCGTGTCGTCATCGTCGACGACGAGCAACTGGTGCGCATGGCGCTGCGGCTCGTCATCGACGGCGAACCGGACCTGACCGTCGTCGCGGAGGCCGCCGACGGGGACGCCGCGATCACCGTGGTGGACGAGCAGCGGCCGGATGTCGTGCTGATGGACGTGCGGATGCCTGGCCGTGACGGTCTCAGCGCGACCCGGGAACTCCTCACCCGACCGGCGCCGCCGCGGGTGCTCATGCTGACCACCTTCGACTCGGACGATCTGGTGCTCGGCGCACTGCGTGCCGGAGCACTCGGGTTCGTCCTCAAAGACACCCAGCCGCCGCAGATCCTCGATGCGGTGCGGACCGTCGCGAACGGTAACCCCGTGCTGTCTCCGGCGGCCACGGCGCGGGTGATCGCCGCGGCCACCGGCCCGCGGTCCCCGCACGCTCGGCGCTCATCCCGCGAAGCCGCACGGAAACAGCTGTCCAGCCTGACCGAACGAGAACGCGAAACAGCCCGGGCCATCGCCGACGGACTGGGCAACCCGGAGATCGCCCAGAGGCTGCGCATCAGCATCGCGACCGTCAAGGCACACACAGGCAGCCTGTTCGCCAAGCTGGCGGTCGAGAACCGGGTGCAGATCGCACTCCTGGTCCGCGACGCGGAGGAATGACGTCACGCGTCTGCGGACGCCTCGCTACCGGTTGGGCTTGGAGGCGCTGATGTTCCCGAGCGGCGTTTCCGGGGCCCGCTCGACGGCCAGGTCGCCGAGGGAGACGATGCCCACGGGGTGCTCGTCCGCCACGACCGGGATGCGGCGTACGGCGTGCTCGCGCATCAGCTCGGCCACCCGGTCGACGTCGTCGTCGGGGCCGACGCTGAACACGTCGCCGCTGCACACCTGGGCCACGGTCGTGTGCTCCGGGTCCTCGCCCTCGGCGACGGCACGGACCACGAGGTCACGGTCGCTGACGATGCCGCGCAGCCGTCCCTCCTCGGTGACCAGGACGTCCCCGATGTCCTGGTCCCGCATGAGCCGGGCCACCGCGGTCACGGACGTGAGCGGTTCGACCGTCACGGGTGTGCTGGTCATGATGTCGCGTACGTGCCGAGTCATGACGCGCTCCTTACTGCGTCAGCGGGTGGGATCCGCCCTGCTGATGTCGGCCAGCGCGGAACGCGGGTCGTCGACCGTGGCGAGGTCGCCGAGGCTGACGACGCCGACCGGGCAGCCTCCCCGTTCGACGACCGGCAGCCTCCGGACGGCGTGCTCGCGCATCAGCTCGGCCGCCCGGTCGGTGGTGTCGTCGGGGGTCAGGGTCACCACGGGCGGGCGCGTGCACACCGATCCGACGGCGGTGGCGTCGGGGTCGCGGCCCTCGGCGAGGGTACGGACCACGATGTCGCGGTCGGTGAGCACACCGAACAGATCGCAGTCGTACGCCACCAGCACATCGCCGACGTTCTGCTCACGCATCAGCCGGGCCGCCCGCGCGACGGTCGTCATCGGCTCGACAGCCGCCGCGCCGGGCGACATCACATCACGTATCTGCCGGGTCATCGGACCTCCCGGATCCACGGAGCAGGGCACGCCGCCCGCGTAGCCCGTACACGCGGCGGCAAACCCGTCCTCACCCCTTGACGCCCACGAACCCCGTTGGCACACTCACCGACCGCTCGCAGAGAACGTTTGCGACAGCCTCGCCGCACGCCTCTGAGCGCTCCGCTGTACGTGCCTGGATGCGCCTTCGTTCGTCTGCGTGCCGCGTCGTGGCTGGTCGCGCCCACGCGGCGGAGCCGCATATCGATACAGCCCCGCGCCCCTTCGGGGCGCTGCCCGCACACCCCACATCTGGATCACTTGGAGAAGACGAGATGGGACGCAGAGCCGCACAACACCTCGCCGAAACTCCCGCAACGGCTCCCGGACGACGCGCCGTTGCCGCCGCCGCTTGCGCCACCGCCCTGCTCACCGGAGCGGCCCTGCTCACCGGACCCGCGCACGCGGTCGCCCCGCCGCAGGTGGCGGCGGCGTGCGGTGAGGGCTCGTACCAGGCGGAGGCGGTACTCAGCGGCAGCACCTGGACCGCCCGGCGCGGCAGCAGTGTCGTGTACACCGGCGGCGACATGCGCGCCGCGATGCAGGCCGCCGTGGGCAGCCTTACGGCGGGCCGGACTTCGAAGGAACGGGTCGTCGTCCGCGGATCGGGCTCCATCAGCGCCGGATCCCGGGTCTCGCTGCCGAGCTACACCGTGCTCGACGTCTGCGGCACGATCAACGTCACCGGATCGGGCTCCGGCGACCAGGCCCCGGTGTACGCCCGCGGCGCCCGCGACATCGAGGTCCAGCACCTCACCCTCACGGGCGGCCCGCTGTACGGCGTCTTCATGCGCAACGTACAGAACGTCGTCCTCGGCCAGCTCGACATGCGCCTGTCGCGCGGGCTCGGCGTGCGGATCGACAACCGCGGCGACACCAGCCAGTGGACGCGGAACGTCAGGATCGACAACGTGTATGTGTCCGGCGCGAGCAGCCACGCCGTGGAGACGTACGGCGTCGACGGCCTCACCGTCGGTACGGTCACCGCGCGCAACGTGGGCGAGTCCGGGCTGCTGCTCAACCAGACCATCAACGCCAGCGTCACCAAGGTCGACGCGGACGGCGCGGGCACCGGCACCGGCTACGCGGCGTTCCGCATGGCCAACCGCAATGGCCGGGTGGGCAGTTCGTACCCCACCAACATCCGAGTGGGCGAGGTGATCGCGCGCGGCGGTGGGCGCGGCGTGTTCTGCGTCTCCGAGAGCGGCGGCGCGGTGATCGACCGGGTGAACATCTCCAACACCGGCAACAACTCGATCCTGGTCGAGAACTGCACCAACGTGAACATCGCCGCGCAGAGCGGCAGCGTCACCGGCGGCGGCGAGATCCGGCTCGCGGCCCGCTCCGAGTTCCCCAACAACTCCGACATCACGATCCAGAACCTCCGGGTGACCAACTCGGCGATCAGGGAAAGCCCTTGCGGCACGAACACCACGTTCCGCAACAACACGTTGGTGAACAGCAGCCAGAGCATCTGCTAGGCAGCTCCTCACTGGGGCCGCCGGTGCGGCCCCAGTGAGGAGACCCGGTAAGAACTCTTCACTTCACAGTCAACGCACAGGCCCCATTTCTCCTCTTGCACGGCGAAACACCCCCCACCGAGAAGGGATTCGCCGTGCGCGCACGTACGCGTATACGCACCCACCCCGCGGGATCCGTGTTCCTCGCCCTCGCCGCCACGGGATCCGTGCTGGCCACGTCACTCTCCCCTGCCGTCGCCGCGGAGCCGGCCGCGACAGCCGATCTCCGAGCGGACGTCAACCGTGACGGCAAGGTCGATCTCACCGGCGACACCGACACGGCCGGCGAGGACAGTTGGACCGTCGGCCGGGGTGCCGTCACCCTGCCCAACCTCGACGACGACACCAAGCGCTGCCCGGTCACCGGCCCCGGCGGCAGACCGCTGCCCGACGCCAAGCTGGCCGCCTGCAAGGACGCCTCCGACACCAAGGTCAACGGCACGGCGGACGCCGCCGATCTGGCCCGGGTGCGCTCAACGCCCCTGCCGGGGCTGGCGGGTGACGCCACGGGCGGCGTCAAGGTCACCACGGGTGCCCGGCACACCCACGTCTTCCTCAAGCGGTCCGGGAACTGGGTGCTGGTCACGCCCAGCACCCGGCTGACCGCCGCCGAGTTGGGCTCCGGCGTGGAGTTCGGCGTCGAGGCCACCGACATCATCCGCGACAGCGCGCAGTGGGACGGCCGTACGGTCATCCGCCTGACCGTGACCTCCGCCGGCGCCACCACCTCCGACGAGGTCACCCTGCGCGTGGCTCCGCTGCTCACCCACCACCACCTGCAGCAGACCCAGCAGGTGATGGTCACCAAGCCGCAGGGCGAACCGCTGTTCACGCGGTTCGTCCAGGGGCTGGCGAAGCAGGCCCGGCGCGCCGGCGTCACCAAACCACTGGTCACCTTCGACAAGTACGGCGACATCTGGGCACAGGACTTCGTGGAGCCCGGGTACGTCGCCATGACCGGACCCGACGGGCAACGCCAGGTCATGCGTGTGATGTTGCGCTCGGCCCAGCCGGAACGTGAGTCTGGCCGGGAACTGTTCGAGAAGATCCGCGGCCGGGACATCGGCGTCGTCCAGGTCACCGACCGGTCCCAGCAGCGCGACTGGTCGCTCAATTCGATGGGCAACCTGGAGACCATCCCGCCGTACGCCCACAACGGGCGCGAGTTCCCGGCCGGGCGGATCATCATGGGCGAGCGCAAGGACAGCGGGACCCGGCCGTCACAGGCGATGCGCACCATGCTGAAGTCCCAGGGCCTCCAGGACCCGCTGCTGCTCGACACCTCCTGGCTGGGCGTCGGCCACGTCGACGAGTTCGTGCAGTTCCTGCCCGCCGACACCCCGCGCGGCTGGCGGATCGGCGTGGCCGACCCGGAGGCGGGGCTGAAGCTGCTGCGCGATGCCCGGCAGGCCGGGCACGGCCGGACGAAGATGTTCTCGCTCCCGCCTTCCGCGAACGGGCCCGTGCCGAGGGAGACCATCGAACAGGCCCTGACCTCCCGCCACCTGGTGGCCGACAACAAGATGGCGGCCCAGCGCATCGCTGCCAACCTGGAGATCCTCAAGCGCGAGACCGGAGTCACCGACGCCGAGATCGTCCGCGTTCCCGCGCTGTACACGCGCGACGTGGCGGTGTCGGCCGACGGAGGCGACACTCCCATGCCCCGTCTGACCCGGGTGGGCGGCGACAGCGCTCTCGCGGACGCGGCCAGGAAGCACGGTCAGCAGAAGTGGCTCACCGAGGAGCCGAACGCCGCGGCGGCTCCGCAGACCGTCACGACGAGCGCCTACGTCCCCGGGGCGGTCAATGGCGTGCTGCTCGCCCGCGACCGCTATCTGGCGCCCAAGCAGTGGGGGCCGGTGATCGCCGGCAAGGACATCTTCACGGAGGCGGTCACCGCGGCCTATCGGCGCGTGGGCATGAAGGTGTCGTACCTCGACGACTGGTACACGTACCACCTCGGCATGGGTGAGGTGCACTGCGGCACCAACACCCTGCGGGACGCCTCGGCCGCCTGGTGGGGGCAGGACGGCTCGCGCTGAAGCATGTGATCGGCCGGCGTCGCGGTGGCGATGCCGGCCGGGTGCGGTGACTCAGCCCCGCTCCTCCGGCACCGGCCCGCTGGTCCCCCGTACCACCAGCTTGCAGTCCAACACCGCTTCCCGCGGCTCGAGTTCGGGCTTCTCCAGCCGCTCCACCGCGAACCGCACCGCGTGCTCCGCCATGAGCATCGCGTCCTGACGGACGGTGGTCAGGCCGACCGGCATCAGATGGGAGAGGTGGCTGTCGTCGTATCCGACGACGGACAGATCGCGCGGAACCTCGACGCCGGCCCGTGTCAGCGGCATCAACAGCCCGAGCGCGCAACGGTCGTTGCCCGCCAGGACCGCCGTCGGCAGCGGAATGCCGCGCTCTCGTTCCGCCAGCAGCAGCCGGCCCGCCTCGATGCCCGACTGTTCCGTGTGATGCCCGGGGATCACCCTCGCCTCGGACTCCAGCCCATGGCGCCGCATCGCGGCCCGGTAGGCGCGCCGCCGCTCGGCCGAGCCGGGACCGCGGCCGCCGTCGATGTGCACGATGCGACGGTGCCCCAGTTCGAGGAGGTGCTCCATGGCCTGCCGTACGCCCTTGCCCTCGGCCGAGTGCACGAAGTCCACGCGGGCCTGGGGCACGCGCCGGCTGACCGAGACGGTCACCGCACGCTGTCCGAGTTCGTTGAGGTAGGCGGCCTCGGCGTCGGGACCGAGCACGATCAGTGCCTCGCAGCGGTGGGCGAGGAGCGCCTCGATCGCCTTCGCCTCGCTGCGGCCCTCGGAAGCCGCGGAGAGCAGCACGTCGTAGCCGAGCCGTTCGGCCTCCGGGTAGATCCCCTCGATGAGGTCCGTGTGGAAGGTCTGGTGCACGGTGAACATCACGCCGAGCGTGCGACTGCGTCCGCGCGCCAGCAGCCGGGCCGCGGAGTCGGGCCGGTAGCCGATCTCGTCGGCGACCCGCAGCACCCGCTGCCGCGTCTCCTCGCTCGCCCCCGGCTGGTTGCGGAACACGATGGAGACCAGCGCCCGGGAGACACCCGCCTTCTTGGCGACGTCCGCCATCGTGGGCCGCTGCTTGCCCGCTGCATCCACCTGTGCACCCACCCTTCGACGCGGCCACCTTACGGTCTGCCGCGAAATCCCCCGGCAACAAGCTATTGACATGACATTTGGACAGAGGTCATCGTACTCGCCTAGAGCGCGCTAGTAGAGCGCGACAGCACGTCTCGATGCCCCCATCGAAAGGCACCGCCATGGCAACGGCGCCATCCCCGCTCCGCACCACCGCGGGCAACCTCTGCCTGGGCTCGGCCCCCGACTCCTGGGGCGTCTGGTTCCCCGAGGACGAGCACCAGGTGTCGTACACCCGCTTCCTCGACGAACTGGCCGCGGCCGGCTACCAGTGGCTCGAACTCGGCCCGTACGGCTACCTCCCCACCGATCCCCGGCGGCTGAAGGAAGAGCTCGACGCCCGCGGCCTTCAGGTCTCCGGCGGCACCGCGTTCGGCGCGCTGCACCGGCCCGAGGTCTGGGACGAGATGCTCGCCCACGTCCGCCAGGTCGCGGCGCTGACCGCCGCCGCGGGCGCCCACCACCTGGTTCTCATCCCGCCGATGTACCGGGACGAGAAGACCGGCGCGTTCACGGAGTCGCCCGAACTGACCGCCCAGCAGTGGGCCGGGTTCGGCAACGCGGCCGACCGGCTCGGCAAGCTGCTGCTCGACGAGTACGACGTACGGCTCGTCATCCATCCGCACGCCGACAGCCACGTCCAGACGCAGCCGGAGATCGAGCGGCTGCTGAACGAGTCGGACTCCCGGTACACCAATCTGTGCCTGGACACCGGGCACGTCGCCTACGGCGGCGGCGACAACCTCGACCTGATCCGCCGGTTCGGCGAGCGCGTCGGCTACGTGCACATCAAGCAGATGGACCCTCAGATCCTCGCTCAGGTCGCCGCCGAGAACCTGTCCTTCGGTGAGGCCGTCAAGCGCGGGGTGTGCGTGTCGCCGCCCGCCGGTGTGCCCAAGCCCGCCGATGTCGTGGCCGAACTGGCGAAGCTCGACGCCGAGTTGTTCGTGATCGTCGAGCAGGACCTGTACCCGTGCGCTCCCGAGGTGCCACTGCCCATCGCGGTCAGCACCCGTGAGCACCTGGCCGGATGCGGGCTGACGGGTACCCGACGCCCGAACATCGACCGGTAGGACGGGCCATGGACCTCAGGAACGACACGACAAAGGCCCCCGCCCTCACCGACGACGCCCCGCCCGCCGTCTCCCGCAGGCTGCGGCTCATCACCGTCATCGCCACCTTCGGCGGACTGCTCTTCGGTTACGACACCGGTGTCATCAACGGTGCGCTGCCCTACATGACGGATGACCTGGGTCTGACCGCGGTCACCGAGGGCATGGTCACCAGTTCGCTGCTGCTGGGCGCGGCCCTGGGCGCGGTGACCGGCGGGCGGCTGTCGGACGCGCGGGGACGGCGCCGTACGATCCTCGTTCTCGCGGTGCTGTTCTTCGTCGGCGCGCTCGGCTGCACGCTCGCGCCGACCACCGCCGTCATGGTCGTGGCACGGTTCGTGCTGGGCCTCGCGGTCGGCGGCGCTTCGGTGACCGTGCCCGTGTATCTCGCGGAGGTCTCCCCCGCCGAGCGGCGCGGCGCGCTGGTGACGCGGAACGAACTCATGATCGTCAGCGGCCAGTTGCTGGCGTTCACCTCGAACGCGATCATCGCCCGGGTGGGCGGGGAGTCCGGCGGTGTCTGGCGCTGGATGCTGGTGATCGCCACCATCCCGGCCGTGGTGCTGTGGTTCGGCATGCTGGTGATGCCGGAGAGCCCGCGCTGGCTCGCCTCCAAGACACGCTTCGGCGAGGCCCTCGAGGTGCTCAAGCAGGTGCGTTCGCAGCAGCGGGCGGAGGCCGAGCTGGCCGAGGTGTCCGCGCTCGCGGTCAAGGAGGAGCAGCAGAATCTCGGCGGCTGGCAGGACATGAAGGCCACCCCGTGGATCCGCAAGCTGATGTTCGTCGGCTTCGGCATCGCGATCGTGCAGCAGATCACCGGCGTCAACACGATCATGTACTACGGCACCCAGATCCTCACCGATGCCGGCTTCGCCGCCGACAGCGCACTGACCGCGAACATCGCCAACGGCGTGATCTCGGTGCTGGCCACCTTCGTCGGCATCTGGCTGCTGAGCCGGGTGAACCGCCGCCCGATGCTGATGACCGGTCAGATCGGTACGACGGCGGCCCTGTTGCTGATCGGTGTGTTCTCCCTGGTGCTGCCCTCGGGTGACGGGCGGGCGTATGCCGTGCTCGCCATGACGGTCACCTTCCTCGCCTTCCAGCAGGGTGCGATCTCGCCGGTGACGTGGCTGATGCTGTCGGAGATCTTCCCGATGCGGATGCGTGGCTTCGGGATGGGCGTCGCGGCCGTGGTGCTGTGGCTGACCAACTTCGCGATCGGTCTGGTCTTCCCGTCCCTGGTCTCCGGGATCGGGATCTCCAACACCTTCTTCCTCTTCGTGGTGGCGGGAATCTTCTCGCTCACCTTCGTGAAGCTCTACGTCCCCGAGACCAAGGGCCGCTCACTCGAAACCCTCGAAGCCGAACTCCGGGCGCGTTACGCCTAGTTGGGAAACATCCATGACTGTACGTGTAGGAGTCGTCGGCGCCGGCTGGATCGGCAAGGAGCACATCCGGCGCCTCACCGACACCATCGCCGGCGCCCGTGTCACCGCCGTCACGGACATCGACGCCGCCCGCGCCGCGGAGGCAGCGGCGCCGGTCGGCGCCCGTGTGCTGCGCGACGGGGCTTCCGTGGTCGCCGACGACGACGTGGACGCCGTCCTCGTGACGTCCTGGGGTCCGACCCACGCCGAGCATGTGCTGAACGCGATAGCCGCCGCGAAGCCGGTGTTCTGCGAGAAGCCCCTCGCGACGACCGCCGAGGACTGCCTGAAGATCATCGAGGCGGAGACGGCACACGGCAGCCGCCTGGTCCAGGTCGGCTTCATGCGCCGCTACGACACCGGATACCGGCAGATGAAGCAGGTCATCGACGCGGGCCGGATCGGGCAGCCACTGATCGTGCACTGCGCCCATCGCAACCCGACCGTCCCGGAGGCGTACATCTCCTCCATGGCCGCCCTGGACACGGCCGTGCACGAGGTGGATGTGCTGCGCTGGCTGCTCGACGACGAGATCGTCTCCACGCAGGTGGTCACCCCGCGCGCCACGAGCAAGCGGTTCGCCCACCTGAAGGACCCGCAGATCATGCTCTTCGAGACCGCCAAGGGCGTCCGCATCGACCTGGAGGTCTTCGTCAACTGCCAGTACGGCTACGACATCCAGTGCGAGGCGGTCGGCGAGGAAGGGCTCGTCCGGCTGCCCGACCCGGCCGCGGTCGGCGTGCGCGGCGCGGGACAGCACAGCACGGAGGTGCTCACGGACTGGGTGGGCCGGTTCGCCGACGCCTTCGACACCGAGTTCCGCGAGTGGATCGCCGCCGTCGCGTCCGGTACCGAGCCCACCGGCCCTTCCGCGTGGGACGGCTACGCCGCCACCGTCATCACCAGCGCGACCGTCGAGGCCCTGGAGTCGGGCCGCGTCATCGCCACGGACCTCAAGCCCCGCCCGACCCTCTACGGAGGCGCCCTATGAAGATCGCCCTCGACCCGTACATGCTCCGTGCGCTGCCGATCGACGAGATGGTGCGCACCGTCGCCGAACTCGGCTACGAGTACATCGAGTTGTCGCCGCGCGACGACTTCATGCCGTTCTTCGCGCATCCGCGGGCGGACGACGAGCGGATCGCGGAGCTGAAGAACTCCCTGCGCGCCCACGGCGTCCAGCTGTCGTCCGTGCTGCCGCTGTACAAGTGGTCCTCACCCGACGAGGCCGAGCGGCAGGCCGCCGTCCGCTACTGGAAGCGGATGATCGAGATCACCGTCGACCTCGAATGCCCGCTGATGAACAGCGAGTTCAACGGCCGCCCGGAGCGCGCCGCCGAGAGCGAGGCCGCGTTCTGGCGCTCACTGGAGGAGCTGCTGCCACTCTTCGAACGCGAGGGCATCGCCCTCAACCTGGAAGCGCACCCGGACGACTTCTGCGAGGAGAACACCCCGGCCGTCGACCTCGTCCGCGCCATCAACAAGCCCTGGGTGAACTACCTGTACTGCGCCCCGCACACCTTCCACCTCTCGGGAGCCGACCCGAGGGCCGACATCGCGGCGATGATGCGCTACGCGGGCGACAAGCTCCAGCATGTGCACATCGCGGACTCCTTCAACCACAAGGGGTCGTCGGGCCTGCGCTACATCCTCAACCCGCCCGGCACCCCGGCCCGTATCCACCAGCACCTCGACATCGGCCAGGGCGAGGTCGACTGGGACGCCTTCTTCGGCACCCTGCGCGAACTCGGCTTCGACGGCGTCGCCACGGCCTGTGTCTTCGCCTGGGAGGAGCGGGCCCGCGACTCCTCGGCGTTCATGCTGGACCGCATCCGCAAGGAGCTCACCGCATGACAGCGGGCCGGCTGCGGAACCGGTAGCGACGTTCGGGGCGCCCGGCCGCGCCGTAGCGCAGGGAGACCTCTGCCTGGCCGGTGGTGTGGAAGTACTCGAGGTAGCGTCGGGCGCTCACCCGGGAGACACCGGTCAGGGTCGCGCACTCGGAGGCGGACAGGGTGCCGGCGCAGTCGCGGAGCGTGCGCTCGATCAGTTCGGCGGTCTCCACGCTCATGCCCTTGGGCAGCGGGCTGACCGCCGGCACCGGTACGGCGCCTCCCGCCATGACCCGGTCCACGTCGGCCTGGCTGCGGACGACCGTGGTGAGCAGCCGGCCGCGCTGGGCGGCGTACCGCTCAAGGCGGGAGCGCAGGTCCTGGAACTCGAACGGCTTCAGCAGGTAGTCCACCACGCCGCGGCGCACGGCCCGGCGTACCGTGTCACCCTCCCGCGCGGCGCTGATCACCATGATGTCGCAGTCGTGGCCGGCGGTGCGCAGCCGGGGGATGACGTCGAGGCCGAAGACGTCGGGCAGGTAGAGGTCGAGCAGGACCACGTCCGGGCGGAGTGCTTCGACGGCGGCGATGGCCTCCTCGCCGGTGGTGGCGACACCGACGACGGTGAAGGGCGGGACGCGTTCGACGAAGGTGCGATGGACTCTGGCCACCATGAAGTCGTCGTCGACGATGAGGACGCCTATCTGGTTCGGGTCGTCGGTCATGTCGCTCCTTCCGCCACCGCGTCGGTGAGGTGGCTGACAGTCATGCGCGCGGTGAACATGGCCCCGTCGGGGGTGTTGGTCACCGAGATCTCACCGCCGTGACGTTCGCAGACCAGCCGGGTGAGCGCCAGGCCTATGCCGCGCTCGCCCTCCTGGGCGGCCTTGGTGGTGAAGCCGTGCTGGAACACTTCCTGGGCGAGTTCCGGTGCCACGCCGGGACCTGAATCCCGTACGACGATCTCCACACTGGAGGCGTCCTGCCGCAGCCCGACCTCGACCCAGCGTCCGCCGTCGTGCGCCGCGGCGTCCACGGCGTTGTCGACGAGGTTGCCGACCACGGTCGCCACGTCGGCGGCGTCCTCCGGGGTGAGCCGGTCGAGGGCGGTGTCGTCCGAGATCCGCAGCGTGACTTTCCGCTCGGCGGCGAGGGACGCCTTCGCGGTCAGCAGGGCGGCCACGGCGGTGTCGCGGACGCGGCGGCTGAGGGTGATGTCCAGCGACTGCCGGTGCCGGCTGAGGGCGCGGATGTAGCGGACCACCTCGTCCTGTTCGCCGATCTGGATGAGTCCGGAGATGGTGTGCAGCTGGTTGGCGAACTCGTGGGCCTGCGCGCGCAGCAGCTCCGACGAACTGCGGAAGGAGCCGATCTCCCGCTCCAGGCGGGCGAGTTCGGTGCGGTCGCGCAGGGTGGTGACGGAGCCGAGCAGACGGCCGTCCTTGGTCACGGTCATCCGGTTCATCACCAGGACCCGGCCGTGGCGTACGACGACCTGGTCCCGCTGGTCGGGCGTGGCCCCGGCGAGGACGTCCCGCAGCCGTCCCTCGATGCCGAGCTGGTCCAGGCTCCGGCCCACGCACTCCTCGGGCAGGTCGAGCAGGGTCCGGCCCATCTCGTTGACGAGGGTCAGCCGGGCCGCCGGGTCCAGGGCGATCACGCCCTCGGCGATGCCGTACAGCATGGCCTCGCGGTGTTCGGCGAGCCCGGCGATCTCACGGGGCTCCAGGCCGAGGGTCTGCCGTTTCACGCGCCGGGCGAGCAGCCAGGAGCCGGCCACGCCGAGGCCGCTGGCGATGCCCAGGTAGGCGAGGAGGTAGGAGGACGCGCCGCTGAGGCGCTGCCACACCGTCGGGTCGGCCTCGCCGATCATCACCGTGCCGAGGTGCCGGCCGAGGTTCTGCCGCGTGGCCCCCAGGACGGGCACCTGGGCCACCAGCTCGTGACTGTCGTCCAGCGTCAACGGCCCCGACCAGCCGCGCCCCGCCGCGGCACCCTCGCCGAGGGGCAGCCGGTCACCGATCACCGTGGCGTTGGTGGAGCTGACGATCCGGCCGCCCGCGTCGGCCACGGTCACCGAGGTGACTCCGGACTGGGTCTGCATGGAGTTCACCAGCGGGGCGAGGGCTTCCTGCGGCAGGGGCTGGGTGAGCTGGCTGCGCACCAGGGGCGTGGCGGCCAGCTGTTCGGCGAGTGCGGCGACGCGGCGGCCCTCGACGCGGTTGAAGGTCGCCTCGGACTGGGCAAGGGAAACGGCGGCGACTGCCACCAACACCACCACGACGATGGCGAGTTGGAGCACCAGCATCTCGCCCGCGAGGGTCTGGCGACGGAAGGTGGTGACCACGACCTGCTCAATCTCCGACCTGGTGCTTCGGGTGCCGGGACGGCCCCATGATGGCCCTGGCCCGGGAGCGGGGGAAGACATCCGTCGCCGACCTCGCGCTGACACAAAGACCAAAACCTCCGTTGGTTCCGGAAGCGAGACAGGCCGTCGCCGCCCGTGCACCATGTGGCCCACATCACGCTCCACAAACCCGCATCGACCGACAGGTGGTGGCACTCGTGCGTCTGCGCACCCCGCTCGCCCTGCTCGGGGCCGCCGTGCTGGTCCTGGTGGCACCGCCGCTGCTGACCACCGGCAGCGGCTCCGACACCGGCACACAGATCCCGGGCCTGCGCTTCATGGTCCCCAACACACCCGGTGGCGGCTACGACATCACGGCCCGCACCGCCGCGAAGAACGCCGAGGACGCCGGGCTCACGCACTCCATCGAGGTGTTCAACCTGCCCGGCGCCGGCGGCACCGTCGGACTGACCCGGCTGGTGGGCGAGCACGGCAACGGCAAGCTCGCGATGTCCATGGGGCTCGGCGTGGTGGGCGCGGCCCGCTCCAACCACGCGCCCAAGACCCTCGCCGACACCACCCCGATCGCCCGGCTCACCGAGGAGCAGGACGTGGTCGTGGTCGCCAAGGACTCCCCGTACAAGACGATCGACGACCTGATCGATGCCTGGAAGGCCGACCCCGGCAAGCTGCCGGTCGGCGGTGGCTCCTCGCCCGGCGGGCCCGACCATCTCGCGCCGATGCTGATGGCGCGGGCCGCGGGCATCGCGCCGAAGGAGGTCAACTACATCCCCTTCGACGGCGGCGGTGAGCTGCTCGCCTCGATCCTCGGCAACAAGGTCGGCTTCGGGGTGTCCGGCGTGGGCGAGTACCTCGACCAGATCAAGGCGGGCGAGCTGCGGGTGCTCGCGGTCACCGGCCCGGAGCGCGTCGACGAACTCAAGGACGCGCCCACGCTCAAGGAGTCCGGCTACGACGTGAACTTCACCAACTGGCGGGGCATCGTCGCCCCGCCCGGCCTGTCCGCCGCCGAGCGCGACAAGCTCACCCGGCTCCTCGAGGAACTCCACGACTCCCCCGAGTGGCAGAAGTCCCTGGAGCAGAACGGCTGGGAGGACGCCTTCCAGACCGGCGAGGAGTTCGGCGACTTCCTGGACGCCCAGGACAAGCGCGTGGTGTCGGTGCTGAAGGAGCTGGGACTGTGACGACACAGACGGATACTCCCCCCGCCGAGACGGCCGAGCCGCGTTCGTGGCTGCGCGAATACTCCGAACTCGGCGTCTGCGCCCTGCTGTTGGCGCTCGGCGTGCTGGTGCTGACCGACGCGCTCACCATGGACGTCGACATCGCCCAGCGTGGTCCCGTCGGCCCGAAGACCGTGCCGATCGTCGTCGGCATCGGGCTTCTCGTCATCGCCGCGCTCCTCGCCGTGGACGTACTGCGCGGCGGCCGTGGCCAGGCGGAGACCGGCGAGGACATCGACCTGTCCGAACCCGCCGACTGGCGCACGGTGTTGTTGCTCGCCGGGGTGTTCCTCGGTGCCGCCGTCCTCATCGAGCCGCTGGGGTTCCCCGCCGCGGGCGCGCTGCTCTTCTGGGGCGCGGCCTTCGCCCTCGGCAGCCGCCGCATCGACCGCGACCCGCTCATCGCGGCCGTGCTCTCGCTCGTCACCTACGCCGTCTTCAACAACCTGCTTGGAGTGCCGCTGCCCGGTGGCCCCCTGATGGGAGCGCTGTGACATGAACGCCCTCAACTCCCTTCTGGACGGCTTCGGTACGGCCCTCACCCCGATCAACCTGCTGTGGGCGGCCCTCGGTGTGCTGCTCGGCACCGCGATCGGGGTACTGCCCGGCATCGGGCCCGCGATGGCGGTCGCGCTGCTGCTGCCGGTGACGTACGGACTCGACCCGATCGCCGCGTTCATCATGTTCGCGGGGATCTACTACGGCGCGATGTTCGGCGGCTCCACCACCTCGATCCTGCTCAACACGCCCGGCGAGAGCGCCGCCGTGGTCGCGGCCATGGAGGGCAACCCCATGGCCAAGTCAGGTCGTGGCTCGCAGGCGCTGGCGGCTGCCGCCATCGGTCACTTCGCGGGCGGCCTGATCGGCACGATCCTGCTGGTGGCGCTGGCACCGACGGTCGCCGACCTGGCCGTGGACATCGGCGCTCCGGACTACTTCGCCATCATGGTGCTGGCGTTCATCGCCGTGACGTCGGTTCTCGGCTCGTCCCGGATCCGGGGACTCGCCTCCCTGCTGATCGGCCTGACGCTCGGCCTGGTGGGCCTGGACCAGATGACGGGGCAGCAGCGTCTCACCTTCGGTTCGCTCCAACTCGCCGACGGCATCGACGTGGTGATCGTGGCGGTGGGTCTCTTCGCGATCGGCGAGGCGCTGTGGGTCGCGGCGCATCTGCGGCGCAATCCGGGCGAGCCGATCCCGGTGGGCCGCCCGTGGCTGGGCCGTGGGGATGTGCGGCGGACCTGGAAGTCGTGGCTGCGCGGACCGTTCATCGGCTTCCCGTTCGGCGCGATTCCGGCGGGCGGCGCGGAGATCCCCACCTTCCTGTCGTACGTCACGGAGAAACGTCTGTCGAAGCACAAGGACGAGTGGGGCAAGGGCGCCATCGAGGGCGTCGCGGGACCGGAGTCGGCGGCGTCGGCCTCGGCGGCGGGCACGCTGGTGTCGATGCTGACGCTGGGGCTGCCGACGACGGCCGTCGCCGCGGTGATGCTGGCCGCCTTCCAGCAGTACGGCATCCAGCCCGGGCCGCTGCTGTTCGAGCGCGAGCCGGAGCTGGTGTGGGGGCTGATCGCCTCGCTGTTCGTCGGCATGGTGCTGCTGCTCGCCCTCAACCTGCCGCTGGCACCGCTGTGGGCGAAGCTGCTGCGCATTCCGCGGCCGTATCTGTACGCGGGGATCCTGTTCTTCGCGATGGTCGGCGCGTACGCGGTCGGCGGCGAGGTGATCGACCTGGTCACCCTGCTGGTCATCGGGCTGATCGGGTTCGGCATGCGGCGCTATGGCCTGCCGATCCTGCCGGCCGTCATCGGCGTGATCCTCGGCCCGAACGCCGAGCAGCAGTTGCGGCGTGCCCTGCAGATCAGCGACGGCAGTGTCTCGGGGCTGGTCAACACGCCGTTCTCGGTGACCGTTTACGCGGTGGTCGTGCTGCTGCTGGTGTGGCCGCTGCTCAGGAAGCTCGTGGTCCGGGGCGGCGCCAAGGCCTGATCCATGCGGACTTTGTGGATTTTCGGCCATGGTTGTGGCGTGCACCTGCCCAGACGCCTCTTCTTGGTGGCACGCTGCCCTGAACTGCGCACGCAGTAACACCCCTGCCCACCCGGGCGGATGGTCCCCACCGCCCGGTCCCCCCACCGCAGAAGGAGACCGCGTGATAGGCAGATTCCGCACATCCGGCGGCACCCGCGTCCGGCGCACCGCCCTCGGCGCGCTGGCCGGTGTCGCCGCCCTCCTGGCCACGGGTGTCACCGCCGCCCCGGCCGGTGCCGCCGCTCCGGAACCGGGAGTGGTGCCCCTCGCGGCGCAGGAACGCGCCCGTGACTTCTGGACCCCGGAGCGGATGCGGCAGGCCGTCCCGCTCGACGTCCTGTCCGTCGACCGCTCCGACGTGACAGCCTCGACCCCGCGCCAGGGCAAGAAGTCCGTCGTCGCACCCAGCGCCCCGGCCTCCCCCGTCGGAACCCTGGCCATCCCCAACGGCGGCGGCGCCTGGACCGGCGGCGGGGCCGTGGTGAAGACCGCGGGCCGGGTCTTCTTCAGCTACCAGGGCCGCACCGCGTCCTGCTCCGGCAACGCGGTCACCAGCGCCAACAAGAGCACGGTGATGACCGCCGGCCACTGTGTGAAGCTGGAGGGTTCCTGGCACACCAACTGGGTGTTCGTGCCCGGATACCACGACGGGCAGGCGCCGTACGGCAGGTGGTCGGCATCCAAGACGCTGTCCACGCCGCAGTGGACGGCCAGTGAGGACATCAACTACGACGTGGGCGCGGCCGTGGTCGCCCCGCTCGACGGCAAGAGCCTCACCGATGTCGTCGGCGGCCAGGGCCTGGCCTTCAACACCGGCTACAACAAGGCGATGTACGCCTTCGGCTTCCCCGCCGCCGCCCCCTACGACGGCGAGAAGTTCATCTACTGCAGCGGCACCACCTACCGTGACTTCCTGCTGTCCAGCGACCACGGCATGACCTGCAATATGACCGGCGGCTCCAGCGGAGGTCCCTGGTTCACCCAGTTCGACGAGGCGACCGGCACCGGTCTGCAGTCCTCGGTGAACAGCTTCAAGTACAACTTCCTGCCGAACGCGATGTACGGGCCGGTCTTCGGCGCGGACGCGCAGAACCTGTACCAGACCGCCCAGTCGTCCTGACTGGACGTTGCCGCGCGGGAGCCTACGGGCTGCCGCGCGGCTTCTGTGTCGTCAGTGCCCCCGGAACGCCTCCTCCAGCCACCAGGACCCCTGTTCCCGGACCACCTTGGCGTCGATGAGCAGCGGGGCGGAGCGGGGCCCGGCCACCCAGTCCGCTACGGCCTTCAGGTCTGCCCGCGTGCGCACGGTGACCGCCTCGAAGCCGTACCCGCGCGCCACGGCGGCGATGTCCGTCGGCGGGAACTCGACCAGGTCGAGCGGGTGTCCGTCGGGCCCGAAGTGGTGCACCTCCGCTCCATAGGCATCGTCGTTGTAGACGACGACCACCATCGGCAGTCCGAGCCGGCGGACCGTGTCGAGGTCGGCGGCGCCCATCATCGCGCCGCCGTCCCCGAGCGCGGCCACGGGAAGCCGGTCCGGCTGGGCCAGCGCCGCGCCGATCGTGGTCGCCAGCCCCAGGCCGATCGACTGGAAGGCCTGGGTGAAGCAGAAGCCGTGCTGGTCGGGCACCGACAGGTACATGCTCGGATAGCCCATGAAGTTGCCGGAGTCCACGCCGATGACCCGCTCGCCGGGGAGGATGTCGTCGAGCGCGATGCTCAGCGTCCGCGGGTCGATCCGCTCACGGCCGCTCGTGTCCTCGTACGGCACGTCCCGCCAGCGCACGCGTGCGGCGAGGTCCGCGCCGACCTCGGGGGTGCGGTAGCCCTGCCGTGGTCCGTCGCCCGCGTCGAGCACGAGCCGTGCCGTGCGTGTGACATCGCCGGTGACGCCGAGGTCGAGTGCCCGGTGTGCGCCGAGCGCGGACGCGTCGTCGTCGACCTGGACGACCCTCGCCTCCGGGCCGATCAGCCGGCCGTGCCGCATGGTCCACATGTTCAGCGCGCAGCCCCAGCCCACGATCAGGTCCGCGCCCTGGATCAGTTCGGCGGCCACAGGGGACGCGAAGCCGCCGGACACGTCGAGCGACCAGGGGTTGCCGTGGAACAGACCGCGGGCGACGGCCGACGTCGCGAGCAGTGCGCCGTGGTGCTCGGCGAGCGCTTCGAGGGCGTCCCTTCCGCCGGGCCCGCGTGCGCCCCGCCCGGCCACGAACACCGGGCGCCTCGCCTGCCCCAACAGCCCTGCCAGCGCGGCCACTTCGGCCGCCGACGGTTCGACCGGCGCTCGTTCGGGTGGCGCGGCGGCCTGCGCCAGGGCGCCGTCCGGCACGTCCAGGGACTGCACCGGAAGGGGGAGGTTGAGCAGGACGGTGCGGCGCTCGTGCAGGGCCCGACGTACGGCGGCGCAGGTCTGCTCGACCGCGTTCTCGGCGGACGTGATCCGCTCCGTGACCGCGCCGACCGCGTGTGCCAGTGCCTCCTGGTCGACGTAGAAGTTCGACCTCGGCTCGGTCACCTCCGCCGCGAGCACGACGAGGGGCGTACGGCTCTTGGCCGCCTCGGCGATCCCGGTGACGGCATTCGTCAGGCCGGGCCCCTGGTGCACGCTCAGCGCCGGGACCGTGCCGCTCATCCGCGCGTACGCGTCGGCCATGGTGGCCGCGCCGCCCTCGTGGCGGGCGGCGACGAACCGCGCGCCCGCCGCGACCATGGCGTTGGTCGGGTGGAAGTTGCCCGATCCGACCACGCCGAAGACCTGCTGGACCCCGGCCGCCACCAGCGCCCTGCCGACCGCCTCCGCGACCTTCATGAGCGCTCCACCAGCGCGAGCACCCGCGCGGGAGCTCCGGAGCCGGTGACGATGGGCAAGGGTCCCGCGATGACGACGGCACCGGTCGGCGGGAGCGCGGCCAGGTTCCGCAGCTGGGTGAGCCCGTACTTGTCGCTGCCCATGAGGTAGGAGTGGCACGGGAACATCGGGTCGAAGGAGTGGGCGCCTCCGGCGTCGGTGCCCACCGTCTCGACGCCGAGGCCGATCACCGGCGACTCCTCGGCCACCCAGCGGGCGCATTCCGGGGACAGGCCCGGGGTGTGCGGACCGTTCTCGTCCGCGTTGAGGAACGCCTCCTGCGTGTCCGAGCGGGCGTCCCAGCCGGTGCGCAGCAGCAGCCAGCCGCCGTCGGGCAGCGGGCCGTTCTCCGCTTCCCATGTCTTCACATGGTCCACTTCGACGAGGAAGTCCGGGTCGGCGTCCGCTTCGGCGGTGAAGTCCAGCACGGCCGCCGGTGCGATCAGCCGCCGCGCCGGCACCGAGGCCACGTCGGCGAGGTCCTTGCCGGTGACCCAGTGGTTCGGTGCGTCGAAGTGGGTGCCGGTGTGCTCGCCGCTGCGGAAGTTGTTCCAGTACCAGGCCGGTCCCCGGTCGTCGTACCGGCTGATCTCCTCCAGTGCGAACACGGCGGTCTGGCCGAACTCGGGCGGCAGCTGGATCACCGGCGTCGACGACGACAGCGGCGACGTCAGGTCGACGACGTCGATCGAGCCGCTCCGCAGCCCGGACACCAGCGAAGCGAGGACGGACGGCTCGGGCATGGCGGCCTCCTGAGACGATGCTGGAGCCGGAACTCCGCGTACAGGGACAGGAACAGGGCAGCTCCCATGGTGACAGCAGATCGCTTTCCGCTCGGCTCCGCGACCACGCTCGCCGAGTTGGAGGACGACCCTCACCCCAGGCTGGCCCTGCTGCGTGCCCACGAGCCGGTCTCCTGGCTCCCCGCGCCGGGCGGCTGGCTGGTGACCCGGCGCGATCTGGCGCTGCGGGTGATGCGCGACGCGGACACCTTCACCGTGGACGACCCCCGCTTCTCCACCGCCCAGGTGGTCGGTCCCAGCATGCTCTCCCTGGAAGGCGCCGAGCACGCGCGGCACCGCGCTCCCTTCACCGATCCGTTCCGCCCGCGAGATGTGCGAGACCGGTTCGCCGGGTTCGTGGCGGACAAAGCGGCCCGGCTCGTGGAGACGGTCCGGCCGCGGGGCCGGGCCGAGCTGCGGCGGGAGGTGGCCGGGCCCCTGGCCGTCGCCGTCGTCGCCGAGTCCCTGGGGCTGGTCGACGCCGATGCCAAGGCGGTGCTGTCCTGGTACGACGCCATCGTGGGCGCGGTCTCCGACATCACCGCGGGACGGCCCGCGACTGCTGCCGGAGCGGCGGCTTTCGACGAGTTGAGAGACAGCGTCGAGGCGACGGTCACCGCGGGTGTCGATACGTCGCTGCTGGTCGCGGCCGCCGAGCGGCTGAGGCTGCCGGAGGTGGTCGCCAACGCCGCCGTGCTGATGTTCGGCGGTATCGAGACCACCGAGGGCATGATCGCCAACACGGTACTCCATCTGCTGTCCGAGCCCGGTCAACTCGCGCTTGTGCGGGCCGATCCGGGCCTGGTCGACGCGGCGATCGAGGAGTCGCTGCGCCTGGAACCCGCCGCGGCGGTCGTCGACCGCTATGCCACCGCCGATGTGACGATCGGCGGGGCCGAGGTGCGCCGCGGGGATCTCGTGGTCGTCTCGCTCGCCGGCGCCAACCGTGACCCCGAGGTCTTCCCGGACCCCGACCGTTTCGACCTACGACGCACCAACTCCCGTCTCCAGCTGGCCTTCGCCCACGGCCCGCACTTCTGTCTGGGCGCCCATCTCGCCCGGCTGGAGACCCGCGTCTGCCTCCTCACGCTGCTCGAGCGTCTGCCCGGACTGCGCCTGGATGCCGCCGCGTCCACCGCACCCAGCGGCCTGCTCTTCCGTAAGCCCTCGGCCCTGCACGTCCGTTGGGACGCGCCGGTGTCGTGACGCCGTCTACGGGCGGGCGGCGCGGCCGATCTCGGCTGCGAGCCGGGTGTCGGCGAGGTACTGCGTGATGTCGTGCGCCCGGTCCTTCCGGTTGGCGCAGAGCACGTCGCGGACCCCCTTCCAGGTGTCGCCGATGGGACAGCCGATGGCTACGGCGTCCCCCGCTGCCCACGCGTTGATCCACACGCCGACCTGACCGGGCCAGACGGGTGGGCCCGCGAGCAGCCGCCGGTGTACGGCATCGAGTCCGAGGGGGCTGCCCGCCGTCACCAGCACCGGCACCGAGGCCCGCCGGTGCAGCCGTGTGCACAGGTCGAGCGCGACGACCGTGCCGAGGCTGTGAGCGACCAGCACGATCTCTCCGTCGTCAGGCATGTCGGCCAGGACGGCGTCGAGCACCGCGTCGCGTACCGGCTTGTCGTCGAGGTAGGCCGCGACGTCGCGGAACACCGTCGCGATCACCACGTCGTCGAGCCCGCTGCGCGCCGCGATCCAGGACAGCGGCCCCTGCAGTGCGGCGACCACCCCGCCGAACAGGCCCGACTCCTGCGCGGCCACGAACTCCCGCTCCGACTCGGGCATCCCGGCGGCCTTGGCGGCGTCGGCCAGCAGCGCGGCGTACACCGCGCGAGCGCCGGGTTCGGCGGGCGCGTACGCCTCGGCCGTGTTCGTCGCCGTGTCGAGGGCGACCGACTCGCGGTCGACAGCGCTCAACGCGTGGCCGTAGTAGGGGAACCAGACATCGGTGGCCTCGATCGGAGCAAGTCCCGCCGCTGCCAGCCCGATGGCCAGGCTCCCGCACCATGCGGTGCGCAGCGCGGCGGGATCGCGGCCTTCCTGTCCGCGGCCGTGCAGGAACACCACGTGCCGGCTTGCGCCGGACCGCCCGGTGACACCGCGCCGCTGAAGCACGGCCGCGCCGGCCTCGGCTTGGGCGGGCAGGGGTACCGGAGCCGCGAGGACACCTGCGGTCGGTACCGCCCCACTCAGCGCCGCTTCACTGGGCACCGACTGCGGGCCCAACTCGGCGACGAGCAGCTTCTGTTGGGGTGGCAGCTGGACCAGGGCGAGGTGCCGCAGGATGGCGCTGACGCGTGCGCCCTCGTTGGCGACCCAGCCTTCGCCGTCCGGGTCGGGCACGCCGGCGTGGTGCAGCGCGACGACCTCCCACTGGTCGTTGAAGACGGGCGAGCCGGAGTTCCCGGGCTCGGTGTCCGTGCGGTAGTGCAGAAACTGCGGCAACTGGTTGAGCAGGGCGTTGTCGCGGACCGCGATCTCTTTCGGCCGTGCGTCGGGATGGCCGACGACGTTCACCGGCTCACCGATGACGATCTTCCCCTGCTGGGCGATCAGCTTCAGCCAGCCGTGCACCGCGCCGGGCAGCGTCCCGTCGGCACCGGCCGCGACGGCGACGAGGGTGTAGTCGAGCCGGGCGTCGGTGACGAACAGGGCGTCAGGGGCCAGGTCGTAGACGGCGACCGGCTTGGGCACGCCGTCGACGTCGGATTCGAGTTCGAACTCCGCGAAGGACCCCGTCGCCGTCGCCACGTCGGGCAGCACATGGTTGTTGGTGAGCAGCAGGCGCTCACCCACGAGGAAGCCGGTGCCGAATCCGGCCCGCCGTCCGTTGTCGATGATGGAGATGCGGGCGACCGCGCGTGCCGCACGCGCCCCGCGGGCAAGGAAGTTGACGCTCTGCAGCTCGCTCGCGGCCCCGAGGATCCGTTCGGGTACGCCGGCCGGAAGCACCGGGCCCCCGTCGGTCGGCACCGGCGTCTCCGGGTCGACCTCGCCCTTGCTCAACAGCCGCTGTGCGCGGGCGCGCAGCTGCTCCTCGCTGTCGACGACGAAGGGCACGCCGGTCTCCGCCTGCCGACGCCGGATGTCCTCGCGCTGCTTGGCTGTGTCCCGGTACCGCTGGGCCATGCTCTGCTGCTGTTCTGGTATGTCCATGCGCGGATGCTCCTCGGAGGGTGACGGTCGGAGAGTGACGGGTGGAACCGGGTGCCGTGGTCGGCGCATCGGGGAATTCCCTGTGCCGGACCTGTGCGGGCCCCCGCCGGCACGGGTCGGCGGGGGCGTGGGGGGCAGAGGTGGGCGCCGTGGGGGCACAGGGTCGGCGCCGTGGGGTCAGAGGACGCCGGCGAAGCGAAGGAAGTCGGCGATCGTGCGGACGGGGCGGCCGTTCGGGAGCAGGACGCCCTGTGCGGGGCTCCAGCTCGTCCGGTTGACGTACGAACCGGGGTCGTTGCGGATCTGGCCGATGACGGTCTCGGCGACGATGCGGCTGCCGACCTCGCCGAGCCGCCGGCCGAGCTCCTTCACCTCGGCCTCCTTCAGCACGTAGAACCACAGCGGGGTCCGCTCGAACAGACCGCCCGCCCCCAGGGCCTTCTTGACCGCGTCGCTGCTGTCCTGTTCGAGTTCGATGCGGCTGAGGGGTGTGACGCCGAGCGCCTCGGCCACTGCCTGGCCGGTGGGGGCGGCGAGGCGGTAGCCGCGCAGGAGATTGCGTTGGGCGAGGTGCTTGAGCAGCTTCTTGAGCCGTTCCGCCAGGCCGGGGTCGTTGCCCTCGCCGCGCAGATCGGCGAGCGGGGGCGCGAGCCTGGTGTCGATGAGCCGGGCGAAGCGGTTGGCGAACTGGCTGTTCTTGTCGACCATGCGGTCCCACTCCACCGGCCAGTTGGACGGGAGCGTCGTCAGCTGACCGGCGAAGCCGCCCTTGCCGGTGAACTGGAAGAGTTCGTTCAGGGTCGCCACGGAAGACCTGTTGCCGGGGCGGCCGAAGTTGCGGTTCCAGTCGTAGGCGCCGCGCACCATGCTGTGGCCGAAGCGGAAGGCCGCGACGGCGAACTCGACCGGCATATAGGTGCCACGACGGTCCAGTTCGAGCAGGTTGCCCTCCGCGGTGTCCACCCGGTCGACGACGTCGGGGCGTGCCACGGTGCGCAGATAGTCGTGCACGCACAACCACTGGTAGGTCCACCGGGTGAGATCCCTGGCCCGTCGGAAGACCTCGGCGTCCGACTCGAACTCGGGCTCGTTGTCCCGCACCCAGTCGACCGCCGCGTTGTGGAACCGCAGGAACGCCACATGCAGTTGGGCCACCACGAGGTTCTCGTCGTTGCGTGTGTCGCCGACGAGCGGGGCGCGCGCGTCATCACGCGGCAGATCACGCTGGGTGTCGTCGACCGGCGGGATCGGCGCGCCCACACCGGCGGGAACCGGCGCGAGCAGGCCCAGCCGGAACTTGATCCCGTCGTAGGGAACGACGACCTTGCCCACGGCCGGGGGCGCGAACGGCCCGTCGCCGTAGACCGAGTCGAGGTTCAGCGCCGGCATCCTCAGGTTCTGCAGCTTCTCGATCACCTTGTCCGGCGGTATGGGCGGCAGCTTCTCGTCGGTGATGTTGATGACCAGGTCGCGGTCGGTCGCGGCCGTCAGATCGTGGTCGAGGAACTGGCCCCAGTACGTGTAGATCGCCGGAATCGGCGAGTTGAGCTCCGGGTCGCGCACCTCGTCCGGGGTCTCCACCATGGCCGCGCCCAGGTCGAGCAGGGCACGGACGACGGTGGCAACCTGCTTGCCCTGCGGCAGGTGCTCTGCCGGGAACTTCTTGGCGAGGTCGGGGAACAGGAAGTCGAAGGAAGTGGTGCCCACGTGTGCCGCGATGTCGGTGGCCTCCTGCACCACCGCGCTGCGCGTGCTCAGGCTCTCCTGGGTCTGGGCGGTCTTCTCCGCCTCGTCCGCACTGTCGAGGATCGCGTGCCCGCCGTGCGTGAGGTTGGTGATCACCCGCCGGAACTGTCCCTGCTCAGCCATCCCGTGCCCCTTTCAGGTCTCAGGACACGCGAGTATTGGCGAACGCCCGCAGCAGGGCTTCGGGGAACTCCCTACGTCCGCTCGGCACTTGCGCCACGGCGTGCTCCGGCAGCACGTCTGTCCGGAACCCCTACGCCATCCGCCGCGCCATCCGGCCTGATGCACATGGCACGACCTACGCGCCAGAGGCTCTCCGCCCGGCGGCACGGTACGGAGGCCGCCGTAGGGCCGTCGGGACCGCCCACGCCGATCACCCTCCCGGGGGCACCCTGGTGACATGACGGACCGCCGCTGGGGAGCGGCGGGATACGGGGGCGTCATGGACAAGACAGTGACGGCCGGAGCGCCGGTCGATCTGGATGCGAATGGCTGTGCGGTCGGCGGGTCGCACGGACCGTACTGCGTCGTGTCTTCCGCCGCCCCCGAGCGGCCCGGCCCCGTCGCCCTCGTAGGCCGGACTGCCGAGCGCGACCTGGTGGCCGGCCTGGTGGACGCCCTGCCCCAGCGGGGCGGCGCGCTGCTGCTGAGCGGGGAACCGGGGATCGGCAAGAGCATGGTGCTGCGACACGCCGCCGCCCGCTGCCAGGACGCCCGAGTGCTGTGGGCCCGTGGAGTGGAGTCCGAGGCGGTGCTGCCGTACGCGGTGCTCGCCGACGTACTGCTGCCGCTCCGCCACCACTTCGGCGAGCTGCCGCCGGCTCAACGGCGGGCCGTGGAGGGGTGTCTGGCGCTCACGGACGTGGCCGAGCCGAATCCGTACGCGGTGTGTGCGGGCGCGCTCGGCGTGCTGGCCGCCGCCGGGGAGGCGTGGCCGCTGCTGGTCCTGGTCGACGACCTGCACTGGGCCGATCCGTCGTCCCGGCAGGTCCTGCAGTTCGTCGCCCGGCGGCTGGCCACCGAGCGAGTGGCCCTGGTCATGGCGGCGCGCAGCGGGCCGGAGGAGGACGGGATCCAAGAGAGCCTGCCGCACGCCGTGCTCGGTCCGCTGACGGACGACGAGTGCTGGTCCCTGCTGCGGCGCCACACGCTCGACCGTTCGGATCCGGCGGCGGACCGGATCGTAAGGCTGGCGCACGGCAACCCCTTGGTCCTGGTCGAGTACGCTGCCGCGCTGGCCCGGAGCCGTGCGGGTGGTGCGGAGCCGTGGGACGACTCGTGGGAGGCGCCCGGGCCGCTGGTGGAGCGTGCGTGGCGCGGGCAGCTGCGGATGCTGCCGACGCGCAGCCGGGAGGCGCTGGTGTACGTCGCCGCCGGCCGGGCCCCGCGATGGCCCCTGCTGCAACGGGCGTTGGCGTCCGACGGACTCACCACCGCCGATCTGGACGCCGCCGAGGCGGCCGGGCTCGTGCGGATGCGGGACGGCGCGTGCGAGCTGCGGCATCCCGTGCTGCGGCCGGTGGTGCTGGGGCAGTGCGCCACGGTCCGGCGGCTGGAGGTGTACCGGAGGCTGGCCGCGGTCAGCTCGGGCGAACTGCAGACCTGGTACCTGGCAGCCGCCGCCCCAGGACCGGACGAGCCGGTCGCCGCCCGCCTGGTGTCCGACGCCCGGCAGGCCCGCCAGCGCGGCGCGTTGGCCGCCGCCGCGCCCGCCTGGCACCGGGCGGCCGAGTTGTCGCCGGACCCGGCGGACGCGGCCCGCCGCCTGTTCGAAGCCGCGCGTGACGCCTTCTACGGCGGTACGACCCGCGATGCCGCCCAGTGGTGCGAACAGGCTCTCGCGCACAGCCGGGACCCCCTGTTGACCGCGGACATCGAGCTGCTGCGCGGTCAGGCCTGCACCTGGCTCGGAGATCCCGGCCGCGCCCATCAGCTCCTGGTCGGCGCCGCCCGCACGGTCGAGCCGGTCGACCGCTCACGTGCCTGCCGGCTGTACGGGGCCGCGGTGGTGCCCGCGACGATGGACGGGCGGATGCGCGACGCATGCGACATCGCCGCCCGCTGCGCCGAGCTGACGGACGGCGCACACGACACGCAGCACCGCCACGCCGCCGTGATGCGCGCCCGCGCACAGGCTCTGGGCGGCGACGTACGCGAAGGCCGTACGGCCCTGCTCGCGCTGCTGGAGGAGACGCGCGGCAGGCCCGGCCCCGAGGAACGCCAGGCGACCATGGAGATCGCGCAGGGCCTGTCCTGGACCGGCGACGGCGACCTCGCCCGCCGCGTACTCGACACGGTGATCGAGGGGATGCGCCGCGACCACTCCCCCGCCCTCCTGCCGTACACACTGCTCGCCCGGTGCGAGGTGGAGATGTGGTCGCGGTGGCCCATGGCCCGCGCGGACGCCACCGAGGCGCTGCACTGGGCGGAGGAGTTCGGCCATCTGGCGATGACGGGTTACGCGCTGGTCCAGCTCGCCCGGCTGGACGCCCTGCGCGGCGACTTCGATGACTGCCGCAAGCGCGTGGCGCAGTACGAGCGCTGGTGCGGCGGCCGGCTGCGTGGCCTGTCCCTGTTCGCCCGCGGCGCGCTCGGTACGTCCGCACTCGCCGCGGGCGATCCGGAGGCGGCGCGTGCGCACTTGGCGGCGGCGTTCGCGATGGCGGAGGAGATGGGGCTGGTCAACCCCTGCCTCATGCCGTGGGTCGCCGATCTCGCCGAGTCCTGTCTGCGCACAGGGGAGCGGGAGAAGGCCGTCGCCGTCGCCGACTGGCTGCGGGAGCGTGACTTGGCGACCGGTCTGGCCTGGCCGGCCGCCGCGCACGCCCGCTGCCGGGTGATGCTGGCACGGTCCGCCGAGGAGGCCGCCGACTGGCTGGCCGTCGCGGAACGCGCCCACGCCGACCGGGAGTTGCCCTTCGAGCTGGCTCGCACACGGCTCGTCGCGGGAGAGGTCCTACGGCGGTTCCGGCGGCCCTCCGCCGCACGGGAACCGCTGCTGCTCGCCCAGCGCACCTTCACCGCGCTCGGCGCCGTTCCGTGGGCGGTCCGGGCCGACGCGGAAGTCGCCGCGACAGGACACCGCACCGCCGTGCACGGCACCGAACCACCGCCGGTCGCCCTGCTCACCCCACAGGAACTCCAGGTCGCGCGCGCCATCGGCGAGGGACTCAGCAACGTGGAGGCCGCCGCGTCCCTCTTCCTGTCCCGCAAGACCATCGAGGCCCATCTGACCCGCGTCTACCGCAAACTGGGCGTCCGTTCACGCTCGGACCTGGCCCGGTGCCTGGCCCACGCGGGGGTCACGGGGTGACGAGACAGCGGCCGGAGCCTCGGCTCAGCCGCCGGTGCTCTCGCGCACGATGATCCGGTGGCCCGCGACATGGTCCTGCAGCGGACCCGAGTCCGGCTCGTCGATGCGCTCCAGCAGCAGGGCCACCGCGGCGCGCGCGATCTCCTGCTTGTCCGGGGCGACGGTCGTCAGACTGGGCACGCTGAACCGGGATGCCTCGATGTCGTCGAAGCCGACCACGTCGAGGTCTCCGGGCACGGTACGGCCGAGCTCGTGCAGGGCACGCAGGGCGCCCAGGGCCATGTGGTCGTTCAGACACAGCAGCGCGTCCGGGGGTGAAGGCCGCCGCATGAGCGCGGTCGCGGCACGAGCGCCGTCCTGCCAGTGGTACGCCTCCACCGGCAGCACCAGAGCGGCATCGAAGGGCACCCCGGCCGCCTCGACGGCCTCTCGGTACCCGTCCGTGCGCAGCCGGTCCGTGCCCTGGCGGCCCCGCACGGCCCCGCCGACGACGGCGATGCGGCGGCGACCGCGCGACAGCAGATACGCGGTGGCCTCGCGGGCGGCTCGTACGTTGTCGATGCCCACGTGGTCGGTGCCGTCCTCGGCGGGCCGTTCGCCGAGCAGGACGACGGGCAGGCGCCGGTCGCGGGTGGCGAGGTCGCGAGGCAGGAGGGAGAGCGGGCTGAGGATGACGCCGTCGGAGAACTGGGCGTCGAATCCGTGCAGCGCCGCCAGTTCGCGCTCGCGCACGGCCCCGGTCTGGTGCAGCAGCACCGTGCGGCCCCTGCGGTCGGCCTCGGCCATGACGTACTTCGCCAGCTCGGCGAAGTACGCGACGTCGAGTTCCGGGACAGCCAGAGTGATCATGCCGGTGCGGCCCTGGCGCAGCTGGCGTCCGGCGATGTTCACCCGGTAGCCCAGCGCGTCGATGGCCTCCTGGACGGCGGTACGGGTCCGCTCCGAGACATGCTCGAAGTTGTTGATCACGTTGGAGACGGTCTTGGGCGAGACGCCCGCGTACTCCGCCACGTCCTTGATCCTCGGTCTGGCCGCCACGCTGTTCATCCTTCCGCAGGCCGCGATCGTACCGACCGTCACGAATCGATTTCGGGCGGGACCAGCGTCCGCCGACGTATTTGCATCGATGTAAAGGACATGGTGCCATGTGCCTCGACACTCGAGGCAAGGAGCACCATGCGCGTCCCCCAGTTCTCGGGCCTGCCCCGCCCCGACTACCCGAGGCCGCAGTTCGTGCGCGAGGCCTGGCTCAACCTGAACGGCATGTGGCAGTTCGAGATCGACCGGTCGGACACCGGTCTTGAACGCGGCCTGCTGAAACGCGAGTTCTCCGACCGCATCCTCGTCCCGTTCTGCCCGGAGTCGGAGCTGTCCGGGGTCGGGGACACCGACTTCATGGAGGCGGTCTGGTACCGGCGCACGGTGACCGTCCCGTCCTCCTGGGCGGATTCACGGGTGCTGCTGCACTTCGGAGCGGTGGACCACGACGCCACCGTCTGGGTCGACGGCACCGAAGTCGCCCGGCATCGCGGCGGTTTCACCCCGTTCACCGCCGACCTCGGCGAAGTAGCCGTGCCGGGCGAGGAGTTGACGATCGTGGTGCGGGCCCGGGACAGCCGGCACGGTGTCCAGGCCCGGGGCAAGCAGTCCACCTGGTACGCCAACTCGCACTGCCATTACACCCGTACGACGGGCATCTGGCAGACCGTGTGGCTGGAGCCGGTGCCCCGCGACGCCGCCCTCAAGCGGCCCCGCATCACCCCCGACCTGGCCTCGGGTTCCTTCTTTCTGGAACTGCCGCTGACCGCCAACGTCCCCGGTCACCGGGTGCGCGTCACGCTCAAGGACCACCGGGGCGTCGTCACCACGGCCGAGACCCGTGCCGACCTCGACCTCGCACCCCGCCTGGTCCTCCCCATACCCGCCGACCGGCGGCGAGTGTGGTCGCCGCGGGATCCGCACCTGTACGACCTGCGCCTCGAACTCCTCGACGCCGACAGGCAGATCGTGGACACGGCGGGCTCCTACGCCGGCCTGCGCTCGGTCGCCGTCCACGGGAAACGACTGCTGCTCAACGGCGAACCCGTCTTCCAGCGTCTGGTCCTCGACCAGGGGTACTACCCGGACGGCCTGCTGACCGCGCCGAGCGACGGCGACCTGGTCCGCGACATCGAACTGGGCCTCGCGGCCGGGTTCAACGGCGCCCGTCTGCACCAGAAGGTCTTCGAGGAGCGCTATCTCTTCCACGCCGACCGGCTGGGCTACCTGGTCTGGGGCGAGTTCGGCGACTGGGGCTGCGAGACGGGCGTACGCGACGACAACCAGCGCCCCGACGCGAGCTATGTCGGCCAGTGGCTGGAGGCCCTGGAGCGGGACTACTCGCACCCCTCGATCGTCGGCTGGTGCCCCCTGAACGAGACCTACCAGCCGCTGCACGACCGCATCACCCGACTCGACGACGTGACCCGCGCGATGTTCCTGGCCACCAAGCAGGCCGACCCCACCCGCCCCGTCATCGACGCGTCCGGCTACGCGCACCGGGTGCCGGAGACCGACGTCTACGACTCCCACTGCTACGAGCAGGACCCGGCCGCGTTCGCCAAGACGATGGCGGGCCTGTCGCAGGACCGGCCGTACGTCAACGCGGCGCCGGACGGCAGGCCGTGGTCGGTGCCGTACCGCGGGCAGCCGTACTTCTGCAGCGAGTTCGGCGGGATCTGGTGGGACCCGGAGGCCGCGGCCGAGGCGGCCGGGAACGAGCTCGAAACATCCTGGGGCTACGGCGAACGGCCGCGCACCGCCCGCGAGTTCGTCGACCGCTTCACCGGCCTGACCGGCGTCCTGCTCGACGATCCGGACATGTTCGGCTACTGCTACACCCAGCTCACGGACGTCTTCCAGGAGCACAACGGCGTCTACCGCTTCGACCGCTCCGAGAAGGTCGACATCACGCTGCTGCGGGACGCCCAGTCCCGACCGGCGGCCTACGAGAACCGGGACAATGGCAACTCCCTTCGCCTTCCGCCCCGTTGACAGCGCTCCCTCTCGCCTCTACCGTCCGGCACGGGACTTACAACGATGTAAGGAGCCGTTCCCATGCGCGCAGGACCCCGCACAGCCCGCCGCGCAGCACTCGCCGCCGTAGTCCTGGCCCTTCTGCTCGGCTTCGTCTCCACCCCGACCGCCACCGCCGCGCGTCCGGAGCCCGCCGCCGCGGGAACCACGTTCCGCAATCCGCTCAACACCGGCCCGGATCCGTTCGTCACGTACTCGGCGGGGGCCTACTACCTGACCGCCACGCAGGGCGACAGCATCCGCATGTGGCGCTCGCCCTCGCTGAGCACGCTGCTCGCGAGTGAACCCGTGACGGTGTGGACGGACACGGACCCCTCACGCAACCGCAATATCTGGGCACCCGAGTTCTACCGCTTCGGCGACCGCTGGTACCTCTACTACACGGCCGACGACGGCGTCGACGATCACCACCGGCTGTACGTACTGGAGTCCGACGGCGCCGACCCGGCGGGCCCGTACCACTTCAAGTCCCGTCTGGCGCCGCCGAATCACGCCTCCGACTTCGCGATCGACCCGGGCATCCTGCAGCACGACGGACGCCTCTATCTCGCCTACTCCGGTATCAACCAGTACCAGCACAACGGCATCAACATCGCCCCCATGTCGAACCCGTACACCGTCTCGGGCGACGCGGTCGCCATCGACGCCGCCGGTGGCTGCCCCGAGGTCCGGGAGGGCCCGGAGTTCCTCTATCGCAACGGCCGTACCTGGATGACGTATTCGACCTGCGACACGGGCAAGCCGGACTACCAGGTCTGGATGATGTCGCTGCCCGACGGGGCCGACCCGCTCGTGCCCGCCAACTGGAGACAGCATTCCGGACCGGTCTTCTCCCGCGCCGACGACCGCGGGGTGTTCGGGCCCGGCCATCATGCCTTCTTCCGCTCCCCCGACGGCACCGAGGACTGGATCGTCTACCACGCCAAGACGACTTCGGCGCTGACGTACACCAACCGCACCACCCGCGCCCAGAAGATCTCCTGGAACGCCGACGGCAGCCCGAATCTCGGCCGGCCGCTCGCCCTGGGCGCGACCCAGAACCTGCCCGCCGGGGACCCGGGGTCCGGCAACCACTGGATCAACGACGACGGTCGCTCGAGCGGCGACGGGACTGTGGCCTACACCGGCACCTGGAACTCCGGAACCGGCTGCGCCACCCAGTGCTTCTGGGGCGACGACCACTGGAGCGACCGCGCCGGAAACACCGCCACGTTCTCCTTCACCGGCACCCGGATCGCCCTGCTGTCCGTCCGTGACACCGGCAACGGCATCGCGGCGGTCAGCGTCGACGGCGGACCGGAGCAGCGCGTCGACTTCCACGGCGCGATCCGCACCGGCGAGACGCTTCAGTACCTCAGCCCCCGGCTCCCCCACGGCCGCCACACGCTGCGGGTCCGGGTGACCGGTGAGCACAACGCCCAGTCCCGGGCGTCGTTCGTGAGCGTGGACCGGGCCGAGGTGTACACGGACTGACCGGGACGACCGGCTGCCGGGACCGACTCCCCGACGAAAGGAACGCCATGCCGCGCACCCCCACCGGTGAACGCACGCCGCTCCGCCGTCCGGCCGCGTTCATCGCGGCGCTCGCCGCGGTCCTCTGGTGTCTGGGCATCGCACCATCGGCGGGCGCCGTCGGCGGTCCGGTCCTCGACCGGGACTTCCCCGATCCGGACGTGGTACAGGTGGGCGGCACGTACCACGCCTTCGCCACCAACGGGGACGGGAAGAACATCCGGCACGCCACCTCCACCGACCTGGTGAACTGGACCGTGGCCGCCGCCGACGCGCTGCCCGCCGTCGGCAGTTGGGCCAAGCCCGACAGATCGCTGGTCTGGGCTCCGGAAGTCTTCGACAACGGCACCGACTTCACCATGTACTACACCGCCCGGGACCGAGCGAGCGACAAGCAGTGCATCGGCGTTGCCCGGGCCGCGTCACCGGACGGCGCCTTCCAGCCCGTGGGCAGCACGCCGCTGGTGTGTCCGGCCGACCTGGGCGGCGCGATCGACGCGGCGTCGTACACCGAGAACGGCCGCCGCTATCTGCTGTGGAAGAACGACGGCAACTGCTGCGGGCGGGACACCTGGCTGTACCTCCAGGAGGTGAGCTGGGACGGCACGCGCACCATCGGCTCACCCGTCGGCCTGATCCGCCAGGACCGCCCGTGGGAGGGGATCGTCATCGAGGCGCCGACACTCGTCAAGCGCGCCGGGCACTATGTGCTGTTCTACTCGGCGGACTTCTACGGCGACGACCGCTACAAGACGAGTTACGCCGTGGCCGACAATCTGACCGGTCCCTACACCAAGGCCGCGGCGCCCCTGATGACGACCGACTCCTTCTCCGGCGCCGTGCGCGGCCCCGGCGGACAGGACGTGGTGACCGGCCCCGACGGCCGGGACCGTATGGTCTTCCACGGCTGGAGCGCCGACCGCTCCCGCCGTGCGCTGTACGTGGCCGACCTCGGCTGGGCGAACGGCTATCCCGTGGTCGACGGCAGCAAGGTGATCTACCAGGCGGAGACCGCGGTGGTGCACAACGCCGTGGTCCGGGACGCGGCCGGTGCGCTGGACGGCAGAGCGGTCGGGCACATCGACCACGCCGACAGCTACGTGGAGTTCTCCGTCTTCACCCCGACCACGGGATCCCACACCCTCACCGTCCGCTACGGCAACGGCTCGCTGGACGGCGGCGGATCTCCGGCGCAGTCCACCCACACGCTCACCGTCAACGGAACCGCGGCCGGTGAGGTCCGCTATCCCCACACCGGTTGGGACAACTGGCAGACCGCGAGCGTCAGCGTCGGGTTGAAGGAGGGGTGGAACACCGTGCGCCTCGGCAAGGGACTCCTCTATGCCGAGCTGGACAGCGTCGAGGTGGCGTGAGGCGGTCTCTCAGGTCGCGGTGTACCCGAGCTGGCGCCTCATGTACGGCGTCATGAGTGTCTTCGCCTTGGCCAGGACGGACGTACGGCTGCCGAGGACCGCGGTCTCACCGCCCGGCACGGGCAGCACGGTCAGTCCGTCGGCCGCGCCGAACGGCACGATGATGGGGGTGCGGTGGCTCGGCCGGTAAAGCCGGGGCTCCTTGCGGTGCCTGCCCGAACTGTTGAGGTAGGTGCGGATGTTGTGGGCGGCGAGGTCCGCCTGGGCGAGCGCGGCGGGGGTGATCTTCAGCTCGGTGGCGTCGTTGACGTCGCCGACCGCGAACACGTCCGGCTTCCCCTCGACCCGGAGCATCCGGTCCACCTTGACGTGCCCGGCCGGGTTCAGCCAGTCGCCGTGCCCGGCCAGGCGCAGCCAGAGCGTGTTGGGGGTGGTGCCCGTCGCCCAGAAGGAGAGGTCGGCCTCGACGATGCGGCCGTGGGCGTCGCGGTAGGTGCCGAAGTCGTTGCCGGGCGCCATGAAGGAGTCGAGCCGCACCTCGACGTCGTGGGACTCCAGCCAGGCACGGGCCTTGCGCCCGGCCCGCGCGCTGCCCGTGGCGTCGAGCAGCGCCGGCCCGGCATGGGCGAGCGTGACCCGGGCGTCCGGCCGGGCCAGCCTGATCTCGGCGCCCAGCTCGACGCCGGACGGTCCGCCGCCGACGACGAGGATGTGCCGGGCGGCGGCGATGTTCCGCTGGTGCTCGGCGAACGACTTGACGGCTTCCTCGGCCGTGGTGCCGAGGAAGCGGGCGGGTTCCGGGTAGTCGGCGCCGGTCGCGATCACCAGCACGTCGTACGGCAGCCGTTCGCCCGTGCCCAGCACCACGTGCCGCTCACCGGTCTCGACGCGAACCGCCTTGCCGACGACGACACGTCCTTGGCGCAGCAGTCGGTCGTACGGAATGAAGGGCGTGACCGACCACTCCGGGCGCACGCCGGCGCGCAGGGACGCGATGCGGTGGAAGAAGATCTCCTTGCGGTCCACCAGCGTGACCCGTGCCGTGGCGTCCAGCCGTTTCGCCAGCCGGACGCCGGCATAACCGCCGCCGATCACCACTACGTCGCCGTCATGCACACCGATTCTCCTGTGCCTGGTGGGGGGAGCGAGTGCCGAGCGTAACGCTTGAAACCTAAAGGTTCGGCAAGGGTGTGTGGGCGTTCTGTGAAGCACGCGCAACTCCGTTTTCTCAGCTCTTACTTCATACGCTGACGCAAGGTGCCGCGATGAGAATCCCGGCCGTCGGCGGTCATTCAGTTCAGGCAGCGGACGACTGGACGGAGAAGGACAGCATGCGTTTCGTGACCAAGTTCCTGGCGGCGGCGGTGGCCGTCTGTCTCAGCACGGCACTCTCGGGCCCTGCGGACGCCGACGACAACCGGGGCGCCCCGGCCGGCGGACAGCGTACGCACGAGGGGATCATCGACGGCGCCCCCTACCGGATCGAGATGCCGAAGCGGTGGAACGGCACCCTGGTGCTGTTCAGCCACGGGTACTACATCAAGGAATTCCTGCCGCCCAAGGTCGCGTTGGCGATGCACGACGCGACGGAGAGCTGGCTGCTGCGGCACGGGTACGCGCTGGCGGCCTCCGAGTACAAGGACCGAGGGCTCGGTTACGCGGTCGAGGACGCGATGACCGACCAGATCGCGTTGCTGAACCACTTCCAGGCGAAGATGGGGAAACCGCGCCGCACCATCAGCTACGGGATGTCACAGGGCGCGGTGATCGCGGCGCAGCTCGCCGAACGTCATCCGCGCAGGTTCGCGGGGACCGCGGGGTTCTGCAGCGAGGTGGACACGCCCGGCTCGTGGAACACCGCGCTGGACATCCAGTTCGTCGTGAAGACGCTGCTGGCTCCGGACGCGGACATCGACCTGGTACGGCCGGCCGATCCCGCCACCGCGGAGGCGCACGCCCAGGCGCTGGCGGCAGCGGTACGGGAGGCGCGCGGCTCGAAGGAGGGACGTGCGCGGCTGGCGCTGGCCGGGGCGGTCGCCAACATCCCCACCTGGTACTCGCCGTTCGAGCCGGAGCCGAAGGACTTGGTCGCGCGGATCACCGCACAGTCCCTGTGGGTCGAGTTCGCGTACGGCCTCGGACTCGGCCCGCTCGGGCGCCTCGACCTGGAGGCGCGGGCCGGCGGCAACCCGTCGTGGAACACCGGCATCGACTACCGGCGCCAGCTCGCCAAGTCCAGTCAGCGTGACCTCGTCCGCGAGGCGTACGCCGCCGCGGGCCTCGACCTCGGCGCGGACCTGGACAGCCTCGCCGGCGCGGAGCGGATCAGCGCCGATCCGGCCGCCGTCGCGTACACGAAGCGGCACGGTCTGGTCGACGGCACGGCGCCGACCCCGACGCTCACCCTGCACACCACCGGTGACGGCGGGGCCATCAACGACCAGGTGCGGTGGTGGGCGGACCAGGTGGCGCAGCACGGCGACGCCGAGTTCGGCCAGCTCTACCTCGCTCGCGGCGGGCACTGCTCCTACACCGCGGCCGAGGAGATCGTCTCGCTGCTCGCCCTGCACCGCCAGATCGAGACCGGGCGGTGGGGCGACCTCGATCCGTGCAGGATGGACGCCGTGGTCGGAGCGTTCGGGCCCGAGTACCAGAACGTGCTCGACTTCGGGAGCGGGCAGACCAAGCCGGTCGCCCCGGCGTTCACCGAGTACACGCCGCCCGCCTTCCTCCGTCCGACCCGCTGACGCCCACCTCCACGCCGGGAGCCTCGCCCTTCGTAGTCTGTGACCCGTGCCGTCCACCCGCCTGCATCGTGTCGCCGTTCTCGTGCTCGAGGGGGCGAAGCCGCTCGATGTCGGCATTCCCGCGCAGGTGTTCACGACCCGGGCGAGCATGCCGTACGAGGTGCGGGTGTGCGGCGCGGCGCCCGGTCTCGTGACGGGCGGCGACGGACTGTCGTACCACGTCGCCGATGGCCTCGACGCGCTGGCGTGGGCCGACATCGCCTTCGTCCCCGGCTACCGGTTCCCGGACCGCGACGACCCACCGCGGGCAGTCGTCGACGCGCTGCTCGCCGCCCATGACGGAGGCACGCGGCTGGCCGCCATCTCGACGGGCGCCTTCGCGCTCGCCGCGACGGGCCTGCTCGACGGCAAGCGGGCCACGACGCACTGGCACTACACGCGGGCGCTCAAGGAGAGGCATCCGCTCGTCCAGGTCGACGAGAACGTCCTGTTCGTCGACGAGGGCAGCGTGCTGACGTCGGCGGGCGCCGCCTCGGGCATCGACCTGTGCCTGCACATCCTGCGCGGCGACCTCGGGGTGGCCGCGTCGAACCACGCGGCCCGGCGCCTGGTCGCCGCTCCCTATCGCAGCGGCGGCCAGGCGCAGTACGTGCCGCGCAGCGTGCCCGAGCCGCTCGGCGAGCGGTTCGCCGCCACCCGGGAGTGGGCGCTGCACCGGCTCGACGAGCCCCTCAGCCTCGAAGCCCTCGCCCAGCATGCGGCGGTCTCACCGCGCACGTTCTCGCGGCGCTTCGTGGACGACACCGGGTACACGCCGATGCAGTGGGTCATGCGCGCCCGGATCGATCTGGCCCGTGAGCTGCTGGAGCGTTCGGAGCGGAGCGTCGAGCAGATCGCGGGCGACGTGGGACTGGGCACCGGGGCGAATCTGCGGATGCACTTCCAGCGCATCCTCGGGACCACGCCCAGCGAGTACCGGCGCACGTTCACGCAGGGCGAGTAGCCCGTCGTACGGCGCTCGGCGCTCAGGCCGCCAGGCCCTCAGACGCTTGGCGTGATCCTTGCGAACCTTGGCAGTCGCGCCACGGCCACGGATGGGTCCCCGCACGCGACGCTGGTGACGAAGGGAAGGGACACAATTCATGACGCGCATCGCCATCAACGGATTCGGCCGCATCGGACGCAATGTCCTGCGGGCCCTGCTGGAACGCGACAACGAACTGGAGATCGTCGCCGTCAACGACCTCACCGAGCCGGCCGCCCTGGCCCGGCTGCTCGCCTACGACTCGACGGCCGGCCGGCTCGGTCGCCCGGTGACCGTCGACGGCGACGCCCTCGTCGTCGACGGCCGACGCATCACGGTGCTCGCCGAGCGGGACCCGGCGCAGCTGCCCTGGGCCGAACTCGGCATCGACATCGTGCTGGAGGCGACCGGCCGTTTCACCTCAGCGAAGGCCGCCGGCGCCCACCTCGCCGCAGGCGCGAAGAAGGTTCTGGTCAGTGCGCCGTCAGACGGCGCCGACGTCACACTGGCGTACGGGGTCAACAGCGACGCCTATGACCCGGCCCTGCACACGATCGTCTCGAACGCCTCCTGCACGACCAACGCGCTCGCGCCGCTGGCCGCGGTCCTGGACCAACTCGCCGGCATCGAGCACGGCTTCATGACCACGGTGCACGCCTACACGCAGGAGCAGAACCTCCAGGACGGTCCGCACCGCGACGCCCGCCGCGCCCGCGCCGCCGCCGTCAACATCGTGCCGACGACGACGGGCGCCGCGAAGGCGATCGGCCTGGTGCTGCCGAACCTCGACGGAAAGCTGTCGGGCGACTCGATCCGCGTGCCGGTTCCGGTGGGCTCGCTCGTGGAACTCAACACGACCGTGGCGCGCGATGTGACACGCGACGACGTGCTGGCGGCGTACCGTGCGGCGGCGGAAGGGCCGCTCGCGGGCATCCTCGAGTACTCCGACGACCCGCTCGTCTCGTCCGACATCACGGGCAACCCCGCCTCGGCCATCTTCGACTCGGCCCTCACCCGCGTCGACGGCCGCCACATCAAGGTGGTCGCCTGGTACGACAACGAGTGGGGCTTCTCGAACCGAGTCATCGACACCCTCGAACTGCTCGCCGCGCGCTGATCGGGTTCCGAGAGCGCCAGGCACACCGTGAACTAGGCGTGGCTGTGGCCGCCCCCGGCGTGCGCGAGGGCGCTGGGGGTGCGGCAGCCGACGATGGCCGGGGCCTCGTGGACGAGCGTGTCGTCGGTGAGCGCTTCCACCATGAACAGCGCGAAGTCGATCCGGCGGGTCAGGTCGCTGGCCAGTACCGGGTCGCCCACATGCCGGCTCCACACCGGCAGGCCCTGGCTCTCGCCCTCCTCCAGGCTGCTGCCACGCACCACGGTCCACCGGGTGTCGCTGGCGAACACCCGTCGGCACGCCTCCACCTGATCGTCGAGCTCGACGGCGCGGACCAGCTTGGCCAGCGCGGCGACGACCCGGAGGCCCAGGGTGAACAGCCGCGAGTACTTGTCCTTGCCGTCGCGCGTGATGTGCCAGCCGCAGGAGAAGACCAGGCGCGCGCCCGGCCGGGCGTGGTCGAGCACCGCCTGCGCCGTCCCCGACGCGTACTGCCGTACGCCCCAGGGCACCAGCACCGTCAGCACCCCGTCGCATCCGGCGACGGCCCGCCGGATCACCTCGGGGTCGTTCGTGTCCCCGGGAACGACCGTCATCCGGTCTTCGAACGCGGCGAGTTTCGGCACACTGCGCTCCCGGCACACACCGACCACCTCATAGCCGCGTTCCAGTGCGTGCCGGACCATGTACTGCCCGAGCTTCCCGGAAGCTCCGACGATGCAGACCTTCTTCATCCGACCCGTGCCCATGGCGCAGCCCCTTCACCGGCATGCTGACCTTATGTTGTAAGGCACGCTAGCCTTATACCGTAAGGCGGTCAAGGAGAGGGAAGGGAGGCCGCATGCACGAGAGCGGCAAGGGGGCTCGGCGCAGGGCGTCGGCGCGCACCCCGCTCAGTCGTGAGCGAGTGATCCGTACGGCGATGTCGGTGGCGGACGAGAAGGGGTCGGTCGCCGCACTCACCATGCGGGCCATCGCCGAACCGCTGGGCGTCGAGGCGATGTCGCTCTATCACCATGTGGCCGGCCGGGAGGACATCCTCGACGGCATGGTGGACGCGGTCTTCGGCGAGATCGACCTGCCGCCGCGCGACACGGACTGGAAAACCGCCATGCGCCACCGGGCGGACTCCGCCCGCGCCGCCCTCAAGCGCCATCCCTGGGCCGTCGGCCTGATGGACTCCCGCTCCCAGCCCGGCCCCGCGACCCTGCGCCACCACGACGCCGTCCTCGGCGCGTTGCGCGCGGGCGGCTTCTCCGTGCCGATGACCGCACACGCCGTCTCACTGATCGACAGTTACCTGTACGGCTTCGTGCTCCAGGAGCTGAGCCTGCCGTTCAAAGGCGAGGCGGGGCTGGACGAGGTCGCGGGCGCCATCCTGCACGACCTGCCGGCCGACACCCACCCCCATCTCACCGAACTGGCCACCGAACACGTCCTCATGCCCGGCTACGACTACGCCGACGAGTTCACCTTCGGCCTCACCCTCATCCTGGACGCCCTCCACCCGGACGAGACCGAGCGCGCGTAGCGGAGAGTTCCGCGTACTCAGTCGCCGCGCAGGACCAGGTCGAGCAGGCCCGGGAAACGGGCGTCGAACTCCTGGCGGCGCAGGCGGTTGACGCGTCTGGGTCCTTCGTCGCGCTGTTCGACGAGACCGGCGCCGCGGAGGACCGACAAGTGGTGGCTGAGTGCGGCTTTGCCGACGGGGACGTCGAAACTGCCGCAAGTACGCGCCCAGTCGGCGGAGCCGGCCAGCTCACGGATCAGCTGGATGCGCACCGGGTCGGCGAGGGCGGACAACGCGGTGAGGACGGACACCTCGTCCGGATGCGTGTGCACCGGCGCCGCGCGATGGCTCCCGCCCGCAGCCTGGTCCGTCATGAGTGTCACCGCCACTTGCCGAGTGTTCGATGAGCATCTTACAGTGCCAGTGTTCGCTTTTCATTGAACACTCGCAGCGGCCGGAAACCCTGGCCGCCGAGACCACTTGCCCGAAGGGTGCGTACCGCTGATGCGTGCAGTCGAAATCCAGGAGTACGGCGGTCCCGAGGTGCTGCGGGTCGTACAGGCCGAGGCCCCCGAACCGGGGCCGGGCCAGGTCACCATCGACGCTGCGTACGCGGGCGTGAACGTCGCGGACCTCAAGGCCCGCGCCGAGGGGTACCGGGTGCCGACGCTGCCCTTCCGTCCAGGGGTGGAGGTCTCCGGTCGGATCCGGGCGGTCGGCGACGGCGTCGAGGGGCTGGCGCCGGGGCAGGAGGTCGTCGCCTTCGTCGCCGGCGGTGGCTACGCCGAGGTGGTACGCGCCGAGGCCGCCACCGTCTTCCCGCTCCCCGAGGGCCTGGACCTGCGGACCGCGGCAGCGCTGCCCACCGTCGTACCGACGGCGCACGCCCTGCTGCACGAGGTGGGCCGGCTGCGCGCCGGAGAGAGCGTGCTGGTGCACGGCGCGGCCGGCGGCATCGGCACGGTGGCCGGGCAGCTGGCCCGGGCGGCGGGCGCCGGTGCCGTATACGGCGTGGTCTCCTCCCTGGACAAGGCCGAACACGCCCTCAAGTACGGCTACGACGAGGTGTTCACCGCCGGCACCTTCCCCGAAGACGTCCGCCGCGCCACCGGCGGCAGGGGCGTCGACCTCATCCTCGACCCGGTGGGCGGCGACACCCTCCGCCGCGGCCTCGACACCCTGGCCGTCTACGGACGCCTGGTGTCCTTCGGCAACGCGAGCGGGGCAGAGCCTTGGCAGGTCGGCCAGCCCGAGCTCTACGCACAGGGCCGTTCGATAGCGGGCTTCTCCATCCTGACTCTCGCGCAGTCGTCGCCCGAGGCCTTGCGCGCCCTCGTCGAGCGCGCCTTCCACACCGTCACCGACGGCACCGTGAGCGTTCCGGTCACCGCGGAGTTCCCCCTGCCGGAAGCCGCCGAGGCCCACCGGCTGATGGGCGGGCGCACCTCAACGGGCAAGCTGCTGCTGCGGATCAGCGCTTGAGTGTGAAGGTGAAGTCGTCGGAGAGCTTGCCGCTCAGCCGGACTGCCGAAACGAGCTTCCCCTCCGTGATCAGTTTCTCGACCTCGGCCCGCGAAAGACCGCACCCTTCAGCGATCAGCCGCACCGGCCGGACAGGAATCCGCGCCGCGAAGCGCACCGACACATCGATCACATCGCTCACCTCACGGTCCACATGATCCGATCCGCCGGTGTCGAGGCGCCAGGCGCCCGCCCAGTCGAGGGCGATGCGATTACGGCGCAGCACGACCGGATCCTGGAGCAACTCAGCTGCCAGGACAGGGTCGTTGTCATGCATCCGGGCCAGCAGCTCAGGTCGTACGGAGCGCACGTTCATCCGCTCCAGGACCGTGAGCTTGGCCGTGTCTCCGCAAGCGGTGCAGAGCACGAGGAGCCAGGCGTCCAGGAGCTTGTGGTGTGCGTTGACCCGGAATTTTCCGTTTGCGCGGAAGCGCTCGGACGCGCACGCGTGGCAACGGCGGAGAACGGTCGGCAGGCAGGTGGGCATGACCACCCAGCTCTTGAGCACAGAAGTACACCGGTTTCAGTGAGAAGTCCGCAGCAAAAAGGAGCGCGGCGCACATGCGCGACGCGCGACAGATCAGCTCTCGGGAGGTCTCACAGGGTGTACAACGGCACGTCCTTGCCCAGACGACTTGGTTCGGCAGCACCGTAAGGGCGCACAGCGGCGTTGCTCCACAGGTTTTCCGAGCGCTCGGGACCCGTCCCGAACTTCTCCCGGCACAGTGGCGGGGTCTTTTCCCGGTCGAAGGGTGAGTTGATGGCGGAGGAGAGTGTCGAGGTCGTCATCGCGGCGGACGGCACCGTGGAGGTGCACGTCCAAGGGGTCTCCGGCACGCGGTGTCTGCAGGACACCGACGAGTTGGTCCAGCTGCTCGGCGGGGCGGTGGAGCACCAGGTGCTCACGGAGGAGGCCTACCAGCAGGACGCGACCGAGGAGCAGGACCGCCTGTGGCAGGGGTGAGCGGCCTCGGTACGCCGTGGCGGCTGCATGCCGTGGTGCCCCGAAGTGCCGCCAACGGGCCGGGAGTTCGGTACGTCGTCTGGAGTCAGGGGTGCGCCCTGGGCTGCCCGGGCTGCTTCAACCCCGAGACGCACAGCGGGGCGGGCGCCGGCCTCGTGCGGACGGCCGGCGAGGTCGCCGAGGAGGCGCTCGCCGGCGCGCGGCACATCGAGGGCGTCACCCTCACCGGCGGTGAGCCGCTGGAGCAGCCCGCCGCGGTGGCCGCGTTCTGCGCCGAACTGCGGGCCCGCAGCGGCCTGTCGGTGATCGTGCTGACCGGGTTCACCCGCGCCGAGATCGAGGCGGACCCGGCCCGCTCGGCGGCCGTCGCCGACGCCGATCTGGTGATCGCCGGACGGTACAACGCGCGGCTGCGGCTGGCCCGGGGGCTGCGCGGCTCGTCGAACAAGGAGTACTGGATGCGGACCGGACGCTACACGGCGGACGACCTGGCCGCCGTACCGGAGTTGGAGATCACCGTCGGGGACGACGGGACGGTGACGTTCACCGGCATGGTCGCGCCGGTCGCCGCGGGAGGGGAGTTCTGAGTGGGCACCGTGGGCATCCATGACGAGATCCGGCTGTATCTGCGCGCCCGGGTGGCGCTGATCGTGCTCGTCACGGTCGAGGAGCAGCGGGCGCTGGACGTACTGGACCAGGTACGGCGGGACCGGGATCCGTCCTCCGACCTCGTCTCCTGGGACATCGCCGACGGTCTGGAGTCGGCGTCGGGCCGGCAGCTGCCCAAGGCGGCCACTCCGCCGGACGCACTGACCAAGATCAAGGAGCTGGCGCAGAAGGAGCCGCGCCGCCGCGACCTGTACGTCCTCAAGGACTTCCACGCCTTCTGGGAACGCGACCCCGCGGTACGCCGGCGCCTGCGCAACCTCGCCCACAAGCTCGTGTTCACCGGCTCCTCGCTGATCGTGACCACGCCGGTGCGCGACATCCCCGTGGAACTGGGCGACGACGCGGTGGTGGTGGAGATGCCGCTGCCCGAGGCCGACGCGCTGCGCCGCGAGCTCGACCAGCTCATCGACAGCACCAAGGGGGTGAAGTCCACGCTCACCCCGGCGGGCCGGAGCCGCCTGGCCCAGGCCGCGCTGGGCCTCACCGCCGCCCAGGCGCGACGGGCCTTCGCCAAGGCCATCGTGCGCGACGAGGTGCTGGACGACCGCGACATCGAGGCGGTGCTGGCCGAGAAGAAGGCCGTCATCCGGGAGAACGAGGCCCTGGAGTTCTACAGCGCCGAGGAGAGCCCCGACGACCTCGGCGGCCTGGATGTGCTCAAGGAGTGGCTGCGGCTGCGCGAGCGCGCCTTCGGCGATGCCGCCCGCGAGTTCCGCCTTCCGGCGCCCAAGGGCATCGCGCTCATCGGCATCCCCGGCACCGGCAAGAGCCTCACCGCGAAGATGATCGGCGGGCTGTGGCGGCTGCCGCTGCTCCGCCTCGACGTGGGCGCGCTGTTCGGTTCGCTGGTGGGTGAGTCGGAGGAGCGGGTCCGCAGGGCGCTGCGGCTGGCGGAGACCGTGTCGCCGTGCGTGCTGTGGATCGACGAGGTGGAGAAGGCGCTGTCGTCCGGGGGCCATGACGGCGGCACCTCGCAGCGGGTCTTCGGCACGGTCCTGACCTGGATGCAGGAGAAGACGGCACCGGTGTTCGTGGTCGCCACCGCCAACGACGTCAGCGCCCTGCCGCCGGAGACACTGCGGCGCGGCCGGTTCGACGAGGTGTTCTTCCTCGACCTGCCCACCGAGGAGGAACGCCGCGAGATCATCACGGTCCACCTGCGCAAACGCGGCCGTAAGCCGGAGCTGTTCGACGTGCACCAACTGGCTCTGGCGTGCGACGGGTTCGTCGGCGCCGAGCTGGAACAGGTCGTCGTGGACGCGATGTACGCGGCGTTCGCCGAGGAACGTGACATCACCACCGACGACATCGCGCGCGCCGCCGACCGCACCGTCCCGCTGAGCAGGTCCCAGCGCGAGGTCATCGAGGACCTGCGCGCCTGGCTGCGCGAGGGCCGCGCCCAGTCGGCCTCCTTCGCCGGGGCGGACCGGGCGGCGGAGCACCAGGTACCGGTACTGGAGGTGTAGGCGGCGTGGGACGGCTCACCGGTGAGGCCGCGCGGCAGCTCGTACGGCGGGCCGACGGCCGGCGCGCGAACGGATCCCGGGGGCTGCGGGCGCGGTGGGCGTGGCGGCGGCTGGTGCTCCGGTGCGCCTCGGGCGACCCGGCCGCGCAGGACGCCGTACGCGCCATAGCCGGGAAGCTGCCCGGCCCGGATGTCCTGGACCTGCTCGCGGCGGCCCCGGCGGAGCCCGCCGACCGGGCCGCGTATCTGACGCTGATCGGGCAGGGCGCCCAGCGGCAGGCCCTCGATCCCGACGGGTCGTTCCTGGCGCTGGCCTATCGCGCGGCGGCCCCCGAGGTCCGTGAGCGGCTGCGTACGGTCATGGCCGCCGAGGGCGACGCCGATGTGATCCGGGTGGTGGTCAGCGGGGATCAGCGCGACCGGATCGCCGAGATGTCGGACGGCGAACTGGACTATCTGGGGCGTCAGTTGGCCGAGCACCGGCGGTGGGACGAACTGCGTCGCCTCATCCACGACCTGCCCGTGCCCAAGGCGGTGGCCGCGGCTCAGCTGCTGCCCGTAGAGGAGTATCCGCGAAACGACGCCGAACTCTTGTCGATGCTCGCCGAGCGGTCCGCCCGGCAACTCCTGGCCACCGTCGAACGGTTGCCGGCCACCCGTCTCATCACGCACGACACCGGTGGAAGCTATCTGGGGGCTTCGCTCTCCCCGGATCTGTCCGAAGTGGCCCTGAGATACGGGATCTGGAAGCGGGGGCAGCACAACGAGATCCATGTGGAGACGCTGCGGATCGGCACGGGTGAGACGACCCATCGTTTCCGCGGAGACCCGCTGAGGGATGTGGACAGCGGAAACTCGATACTGCACCTCGGCGACGAGATCGTCATCAGGCTGGAGGATGACGACCACCGCCATCAGATCGTCCGGGTTGTCCCCGACCTCAGGGCCCTCGGCTCGCCCTCCGCGCTGTCCGACATGCGGAGGGCGAGCAGTGGAGCAGTGCTCGTGTGTCCCACGGGACTTGCCTTCGTGGACCCGGGCGCACACACCTTGAGACGTCTGGAGATTCCCCGGTTCAAGAACAGCGTCCAGTCATTCGTCGTCAGTGACGCCTCCTGCACTCTCACGACACTTCCCGAAGACCGGCTTGTCGCGGTTTACCGCACGCAGCGGATCACTGTGGTGAGCGAGGACGGAACCGTGCTCCATGAGACAAAGAAGAACGCCGGGTCCGGGAGCGGGTTCAGCCCCGCGCTGTCCTTTCTCTCACCGGATTCGCTCGCGCTGCACATAAACGCGACCTTCCCGCCCCGAGCGCTCACCGAAATATGGAAGTTCCCGTCGAAAGGCGTCCCGCGCCGTACCGCCAAGCACACGGGAGCGATTCCGGACCGCTGGCCCTATGAGGAATGGCGGGGGAAGCGACTCGACGATTCTTTCGTCACACGCATCTACAACAACGCCGACGCACATCGGGTCGACCCCCTCGCGCCGTGGATCCAGCGCAGCTCCGAGGTCTCGTCGCCCATCGTGAGGCTCCTGGGCAGGTCACCCGGGGGAGACATGTACTTCACCGAGGCTCTGGCCTCGGGCCCTCAGCGCCTGGAGGTGCACAGCCCTCACCTGCCCGACGCGCGAGCCCTGTTGGAACGGCCGCTGCTGCACAGCACTCCGGCGGACCTGCGGCGCGTACTGGAACTCCGCCCGAAGATCGGCGACCTCGCGGTACGGGAAGCGCTCGATCTGCTCGCGGCCGCGTTGAGCGAGCGCTTCGGTGGCGACATCGCACTGGGAAGCACCACCGCCGTCCCCAGGGGCGGCCCCACCGACATCGCCCTCGGCGAGCACGGAAGGGCCGGGTGAGACCTGTGCGCCTGTCGACCGCTTCTTTCCTGCTGCTCTTCTCCCCGGCAGACGTCCCCCATGGCCGTCATGCGCTGCAGACCGTCCTCGACTCGGCGGACACCGGCGATCCCGCGGCCCTGCGGATCCTCGCGCGGGCCGTCGCGCGCCTGGGACACGAGGCGGTGTGGCAGGTCTGGCTGGAGCCCAGGGAGTCCGGCAGGCCGGCCCGGCGTTGGGACTCACCCGCGCTGGCCGAACTGGCGGCCGACGCGACGACGGTCCCCGACAGGGTCGTCGACCTCGCCTGGAGCCACTGGCTGGAGGAGCACGACAGCGAGCTGTGGTCCCTGCTGAAGCGGTGGAACCGCGCCACCACGGTCGACACCGCTTTCCCCGCGCACGGGCTCAGCCGACTGGCACTCGGCGACACGTACGCGTCCCTGCACCCGGGTGTGCTCGCCGCCACCGCGGCCCGCTTCGATCACCCTCTCGGCGAGCAGGCCCGTGACCGACTGCTGGCACTGGGCGTCGGCGACGCCGTCGACTTGTACTGCGCTGCGGCCGTCGACTCGCCGGACATGCGGGAGTTCTGCGTCACGTACGGACTCGCTCCGTCCGATGATGTCAAGCGGGCTGTGTTCTTCGTACGTACCGCGCAGCAGGACCAGTACGAGGCACTGGACTCGGACGGAGCACTGCTCGCCCTCGGCTACCGCAGCGTGCCGAAGAAGGACCGGGCGGCGCTGCGGGCAGCCATGGCCGACCTCAACGGCATCGACACAGTGCGGGTCCTGGCCGGACAGGGGTCCGAGGAGCACCACTTCGTCTCGCTCGCCAAGAGGGAACGGACCTACCTGGTCGGACAGTTGACAGGCCGGGGCGACTGGGCACGGCTGTGGCGGCTCGTCCCGCTGATGCCGTTGGCGGAGGCCGTCGGCACGGTACGCCGGTTCGGGGCGTGGCGGCCGGCCGCCGCGGACGCCCGCGAGTTGTTCGAGGCGCTGCGCGCGGCGGACCCGCTGGTGGTCGACGACGGCCTGAGTGCGGTCGCCGTCATGCCGTCGCGCATCGAGCCGGTGCCCCTCACTCTCCCCGACGGCTTCGGCGCGTTCGCCGTACATGACCTGGACTTCTCGTCGGACGGGCAGCAACTCGCCTACACCGGGAGCCGGCAGAGCGACCGCGGCTTCGCGGGCGTGATGGACCTGCGTCGTCGGCACTCGCTGTTCCACCGCTCCTTCGAGTTTCACCTGTCCCACGTGGCACATCTGGGGCCCCTGGGACGGGAAACGATCGTCGTGGCCAGCTCCCACACGCATTCCGTCAGCCATGCGTTCGCGAAGAAGATCTTCCTGGTGGACCACCTCGGTGCGCAGCCGCTCCCCTTCGAGATCGGCCATGTCTCGGCACTGGAGCGCATCAAGGGCGACCGTGCGTTCCTTCTGGTGGCACAGCAGGGGATGGCATCCTCAGATCCCCGGCTCGAGGTCTTCCTCGGTGCGGCCGACGACTCGCCCGCCCAACTGCTCACGCTGCGCGGGAGGAACCTCTTCCCTCCGCGCACCACCGTGTCCCCGAACGGACGGCTGGCGGTGCTGACCGGCAAGCGGGACGTCCTGGCGACAGACCTCGGCGACGGGACCGTCCACCAGATTCACCGCGATGCCGTGGGCGAAGGGCTCGACCAGTCGCACATCGCGCTGTCGTCCTCCGCTCTGGTCCGCATCGCGCGCTCCGGCGCTCTGCAGGTGTGGCACGCCCCTTTCACGTCCACGCGGAAACCGCTCACCACGCCTCTCTGGCCGGAGGGGGACCTTCCGACCGCCATCGCCTGGTCGTCGGCGCTGCACAGGTTCGTGACGGTCAGGGACACGCACCTGGAGATCCTCGCCGTACCGCCGACCCGCGGCGTCCCGCTGTCCGGCGAGAGCATCCACCAGCGCATCGAGCTCGCTCACGCCCGGCGCGAGCGGCCCCTCGTACGGCTGTCGCCCCAAGGCGACGTCCTCGCCGTCGCGGGCAACAGCCCGGTCGTCAATCTCTACAGCCTCTCCCCGCAGAAATCGGCCCTCACCCGGCCCATGGGGTCCATGAACGCCGAGGACCTGGCGGAGGCGAGCAGGTTGCTGCGGAAGCACGATCTCGGCCTCACGGCCCGGCGCGCACTGGTGCTGCTGTCGGCCTGCCTGAAACACCGGTTCCGGCACGACATCGGGATCGGTGACGCGCTGCGAACGGCGCTCGTGGCCGACCACGAGATCGCCCTCGGCCGGGACGGCAAGGAGTGAGGCCCATGCGGATACGGATCGCGGTGGTGGTGCTGCGGCTGCCTCTCGGGCGGCACTCCCGGTGGCGCCACAGGGCGCTGGAGACCGTGCTGCGCGCTGCCGACTCCGGTGCGCCCGTGGCTCTGCGGGCTGCCGCCCGCGCCCTCAAGTCCCTCGGCCCCAAGACCGTGTGGCAGACCTGGCTGGAGCCGACGGTGTCCGGGGTACCCCCGCAGCGTTGGACGTCCCCGCTCGTGGCGGAACTTGCGAGCGGGTCGACGACCGTGCCCGACGTACTCGTGGACGCCGCCTGGACCGACTGGCTCTACGAACACCACGCCGAGTTGTGGTCCTTGCTGAGGGGGTGGAATCGCGCAGCGACGATGTCCTACCCGCAGCTGCGTTTCCTCAGCCGTCTGGCGCTCGGCGACGACTGTGAGACCAGCGGCGGTGAGGCCGTCGACGCCCTGTCACTCGCCCGTGCCTCCGCCCGCTTCGACCACCCCATCGGTGAACGGGCCCGCGAGACACTGCTGACCTGTGATGATTCGCGGGCGGTCGATCTGTTCTGCGCGACAGCCGTGGACGCGGACGCGCCGCACGCGGTGGAGTTCTGCAGGACCCACCACCTCGCCCCCGCCGATCCCGCGGAACGCGCCGTGTTCTTCCTGCGCACCGGGCAGCACGAGCAGTACCGGGCCATGGACCCCGACGGAGCGCTTCTGGCCGCCCATTACCGGGACGCGCCTTCCGAGGAGCGCTCGGCACTGCGCGAGGCCATGACCCGGCTCGGCGGCATCGACATACTTCGCGTGCTGGCCGGACAGCGCGGTCGGGACAGGGACGTCGCTTCCCTCAACCACAAGGAACGCGCTTACCTGATAGGGCAGTTCACCCGGCAGCGCGACTGGGACCAGCTGTGGCCGTTCACTGTGCTGCTCCCGCTCGCCGACGCCGCCCGAGTGGTCCACGCGTTCGGCGACTGGCGGCCGTCCGGCGCGGACGACCGCCGTGTGTTCGAGGCGCTGCTCGCCGCGGGGCCGGTGACCAAGCAGGTGAAGGCCCTCTCCACCGGGTCGCCGGCCTGGGAGACCCCGCACACCCGGATCGCGCTCCGCGACCTGGACGAGCGGGCCACCGACGCCGTCGACCTCGACTTCGCACCGGACGGCCGCGGGCTCGCTTTCGCCAGTCCCGGCAAGTGCGCCGGGATCGTCGATCTCGACAGCAACACGCTGTCCCGGCTGTATCACTTCACGGGTTCTCTCACGCGGATCGCGCAGTTGGGGCCCGACACCGTCGTCGTCGCGGAGTCCGGACGCGACCGGGGCGGACGCCGGCCCGGCAGCACCCGGCTTCATTTCTGCGACAGCCAGGGTCGGCAGACGCTCTCCTTCGGGGCCACCCGCGTCGCCCACGTCCGTCAGCTGCGGCGTACCGCCGGTGACCGGTGCTTCATCGTGCTGTCCGCACAGGGCCGTGCCGAGGACGGGGAGTGGACGCTGTTCACCGGGGCAGCCGACGGCCCACTCGTCGACACGGGCGTGTTCAGCGGTCGCAACCACCCGGGGCTGACGGCCACCCTGGACCCCGAGGGCCGGATCGTCGCCGTGCTCGACGAGCGGACGGCCCGGGTCGCCGATCTCGCCGACCCCACGGCGGCGGCAACCCTCCGCAACAGCACAGCCGCGGCCGGGGACGGCATGCCGCACGCCGCCATGTCGCCGTCCCTTCTTGTCCGAGGGAATCGCCATGGCCGCGTGCAGGTGTGGCGCGAACCGCTCACCTCCAGGAAGGCACCGGTGTCGAAGCGCCTGTGGCAGCACCAGCACCAGGAGGACAGAAGGCTGATCGGCCTGTCCTGGTCGCCCGCGCTGGAGCGGCTTCTGGCGCTCAGCCAGCGGGGGCCGGCCATCGCGCTGCACCTGCCGCGCCTCAAGGTCCTCGGCATTCCGGCATCCGACGACGGGCCGGTCCCCGGCACACGTGTGCCCAAGCCGATCCCGCTCGGCCGTGCCGTGCCCGGGGCCCGCCCGTTCATGCGGCTGTCGCCCCAGGGCGATGTCCTCGCCATGGGCGGCGTCCTGCCCGGTCACATCGATCTCTACGCGCTGTCCCTCCTCACCGTCCGCCCCTTCATCGGCAAGCCGATGGGACTGATGCGGCACAAGGATCTGACGGCGGTGGTCACGGCGCTGGAGAACCCGGTGCTGAACAAGGAGTCCCGGACGACGCTCACACTGCTGCGGACCTGCCTGGAACACCGGTTCCGCCACGACGTGTTGCTCGGGGACACGCAGGGCACGGCGGTCGTGGTCGCCGGCGACCACGAGATCGCGCTGGGCGGGTGAGCCGGATGGCGAAGACGCTCGGCGCATCCCAGGCCGCCCGGCTGACCGAACTCGCCGCGCGCCGACGGGGCGACGGCTGCAGCGCCCCAGGCGGCCTCGAGGTGCACAGCCCCCATCTGCCCTCCGCGCGCGCACTGCTGGAACAGCCCCTGCTGCACACCGGACCGCACGATGTGCGGCGCATACGGGAACTGCGCCCGAAGTTCGGCGACCCCGTGGTGCGGGAGGCGCTCGATCTACTGGCGCGCGCGCTCGAGGATCGCTTCGGCGGGGACATCGCTCTCGGCAGGACGGAGTGAGGCCGATGTGGGTACGAATCGCCATGCTGGTGCTGCGACTGCGGGCCACCCCGGACTCCCGGCTGGGCCGCTGGGCTCTCGGTGCCGTGTTGCGTGCCGCGGATTCCGGCGCGCCCCGGGCGGCCCTGCGCGCGGTCGCCCGCTCCCTGGAGAACCACGGCCAGGAGGCGGTGTTCCGGTCGTGGCTGAAGCCGTCGGTGTCCGGGCCGTCCCCGCAGCGGTGGGCCTCTCCTCTCGTGGCGGGGCTCGCGAAGGGTTCAACACCCGTACCGGCCATGCTTGTTGACGCCGCGTGGCAGGACTGGCTCGACGGGGACGATGCCGAGCTGTGGTCACTGCTGAAGGACTGGGGCCCCGCCCCGACAACCTCCGAGCCCTCAGTGCGCTCCCTCAGCCGCCTGGCGCTCGGCGACGACATACCCCTGGATGAGCACACGCTCGTCGATACCGCGCTCGACTTCGACCACCCGATCGGCGAACATGCCCGGGACCGGCTGCTCACGCAGGGCGCCCCCGAGACCATCGACCTGTTCTGCGGGGAGGCGCTGGACTCCCCCACGGCGGGGGCCTTCTGCGCCGAGCACCACCTCGCGCCCGCCGATCCGGTCCAGCGCGCCATCTTCTTCGTACGCACCAGGCAGCTGGAGCAGTATCAGGCGCTGGATCCCGACGGCTCTCTCTTGACGCTCGGCTACCGGGGCGCCTCCGACGAGGAGCGCTCGGTTCTGCGGGTCGAGATGAGCGGACTGGGCATCCTGGACGTGCTGCGCGTGCTGGCGGGACAGAGTTCCCAGCAGGCGGACTTCGCCTACCTCTCCGAGCACGAACGTGCGTATGTGGCAGAGCAGTTGGCGGAGCGGCGTGACTGGGACCGCTTGTGGGCCCTCACGTTGCTGATGTCGCTGCCCGAAGCGGTGCAGACGGCCGACGAGTTCGGTGACTGGCGGCCGAAGGGCGAGGACGACCGCCGCGTCTTCGAAGCGCTGCGTGCCGCGGACTCGATTGCCGTGGGCCGATTCGTGGAAGCCCTGGCCGGCGTAGGGCCGTTCAGCTCCCTCCCTCGCACCCGGATCTGGCCGACCGACACCGGCGAGCAGCCGATCGCGGTGCACGCTCTCGACTTCGGCCCGGACGGCATGCAACTCGCCTTCGCGGGGCGAGGGCCCAGGCATTGCGCTGGGATCGTGGATCTCGGCAGCCTGACGTTGGTGTGGCTGGATGACGACTTCCCGCATCCGGCACAGCAGATCGCGCATCTCGGCTCTGACGCCATGATCGTCGTGGCTGGCAAGCAGATCCACTACGCCGACGAGAGCGGCACGGTGGCGCTCTACGACCAGCCCGGCGATGTGCGCGACGTGGAGCGCATCGCCGGAGACCGTGCCTTCATCGTGACCGCAAGAAATCCCGAAGTGCCGGCCGCGTGGACGGTGTTCACGGGCCGCTCCGGCGGGCACCTCACCGACAGCGGCATGCTGCGCGGGCAGGGGCATATCATTCCGAGGACCCTCGTAGTGGGTGCGGAGGGGCGGCTGATCGCCGTGGTCGACGACCCCAGCAACATCGTGGTCGCCGACCTCGCCGACTCGGCTGTGAACAAGCTCGGTAGCCCCGGAATCTTCAGCCACAACGCGAACTCGGCCGCCCTCTCGCCTTCCGCTCTTGTCTGCGGCACCAACTCCGGCGGGCTGCATGTGTGGCACGAACCTCTCACGACCTCACAGACGCCGGTCACGACCCACTCCTGGACGTACGGGACATCCCCGATCCACGTCGCCTGGTCCCCCGCACTGGACCGGTTCCTCGCCATTACAGGAACGCATCTCCAAGTCCTCGACGTGCCGCCGACGCGTGACACACCCCCGCCCGAAGACCCCGTGTCCGAGGAGGTCCCCCTACTCGCCGACCAGCCCCGTGCCAGGGCGAGTTGCGCACGGCTGTCACCGCGGGGAGACCTGCTGGCGGTCGGGGCCTGGAAGAGGGCGCCGTCGACATCTACGTCCTGACCGCCCTCGCCCTTCGTCCAGTGATCGCCAAGCCCATGGGCGTGATGGGCCCCGGGGAGCTGACGGAAGTGGTCGCGGTGATGGAGCATCCGGTCCTGGACGAATCGTCGCGGCAGGCCCTGGGGTTGCTGCGGATGTGCCTGGAACACCGCTTCCAGCACGATGTCGGGCTCGGCGGGGCAGCCGGGTCGGTGGCGCCGGGCGACCACGAGATCGAACTGGGCGAGCATCCGGAACGTGAGGGAGACGCATGACCACCCGTATCGGCATCGACTTCGGCACCGCCAACACCGTCGTCGCGGGCTGGGACCCCGAGGCGGGCCGCGGCGTCCCCATCCCGCTGCCCGGCGTCGACATGCTGCGCGAGGCCGGCCCCGGACCCACCCAGCGGGTGGTGCCCTCCCTGATCGCCTACGCCCACGACGGAAGCACCCGCCGCCTCGGCATCCAGGTCACCCAGGAGATGGACGACGACCCCGGCTTCACCGTCTTCGCGTCCACCAAGAGCAACGTCTCCGGACACGCCTACGACGCGGCCCGCCCGGTCGGCGACCGCAAGGTCACCGGCCGGGAGGCGGCCACCCAGTTCCTCAGCGACATCATGGCGCTGGCCCTGCTCACCATCGAGGACGACGACCTGGAGATCGTCGCCACCGCGCCCGTGGAGTCGTTCGACGGCTACCGCGACTGGCTGGTGCGCGAGGTCCGCGACGGGCTTCCCACCGCCCGCCTCCGCATCGTCGACGAGGCCACCGCGGCCGCCGTCGGCTACAGCGCCCGGCTCAACCCCGGCGACGCGTTCGCCGTGATCGACTTCGGCGCCGGCACCCTCGATGTCTCCGTCGTCCGCGTGCAGGAGCCCGACGAGGCGGGCTCCGGCGCGGGGGTGCGCACGATCGCGAAGCGGGGCCTGGACCTGGGCGGCAACACCATCGACGCGTTCCTCGCCGAACACGCCCTTGGCCATCTCGCCCTTCCGCACGGTGACCAGATCGGCCGCAACCAGGTCTTCCGCCGCCTCCTGGCCTCCGCCGAGCGGGCCAAACGGGAACTGGCCACCACCGAGCAGGCCGTCATCCGCGCAGCCGACGCCCGCACCGACCGGGTGCACCAGGTCACGGTCACCCGCGGCGAGTTCGACGCCCTGC
>NZ_JBQQBS010000056.1:0-69561 GCF_052245395.1 Streptomyces sp. 4N124 | reverse complement strand
AAGGCACCCCCGCCCCAGCAGCCGTAACAACTACGGCGTGACCTTCTCGATCTTCACGCTGCCCACGCCCGCGGCCGTGCCGCGCGCGTTGACCAGCTGGACCTGGCCGAAGAACTCACGGCCCTCCGGAGCGGCCGCGGCGGCGGTGACGCTCGCGGAGACGGTCGCCGAGTCGCCCGTACCGAGCTTCACCGGCGCGTTGTCGACGGTGACGCTGCCGAGGACGGTGGAGAAGAACACGTCCTGGTAGTCGTACGCCGTCGAACCGGACGGCACCGAGTAGCCGATGACCTGGACGGTGTACTTCCCGGCGGCCGGCTTCGGCACCGAGACGGCCTCCTCCGAGTCACCGTCGGCCGAGCTGCCGACCTCGTTGCCGTCGGCGTCGAGGACCACCAGGTCCAGGTCGGCCGCACCGTCGGAGACGTTGCCGATGGCGACGTCCAGCGACGTGGCGCCCTCGGGCACGTCGACCGTGCTGGTCTGGGTCACACCGTTCGCGATGGTCGGGCGGGCCGACTTCGACGAGCCGAGCGGGCCGCCGGCCAGCTTGCCGTCCAGGGCGGCGAACTTGTTGGTCGCCTTCCAGGACGCCTCGACCGGGGTACCGACCTTGGCCTCGGGCACGGTCACGACCTCGGGGTCGAAGGCCGCGCCATAGACGGCGACGTTCAGCTTGTACGGGTTGTCGAGCAGCGGCGACGTACGGCGCGACTCGACCTCGATCTCCCAGACGCCGGCCTGCGGGTCGGCGTACGAGCGCACGTCGGGGCGGCAGGGAGCGCTGTCCGGGTTGGTGTAGTTCGGGTAGCAGTTGATCGTCGACGTCGGGTCGACCGGAACGCCGTACGGGTGAATGGCGATGAACCGGGTCTGGCTCTTGCCCTTCAGCCCGCCGATCGCGACCTCCAGCGCCTTCGCGCCCTCGGGCACGGTCACGAAGTACGACTTCGTGCTGTTGCGCTGCACCGAACCCGACGCGGAGTAGGTGTACTTCAGCGGCGCCGAGACCACGACGGTGCTCATGGCCTGCTTGTCGATGCCCTCGGTGCGCGGGTCGTCGATCTCGAGGATCGCGCTCTTGATGCCCGCGCTCTTGGGCGTGGCCTGGACCTTGACGGTCACCGGCTGGTTCAGCGGCAGCTTGACGACGTCGGAGCCGACGATCCTGAAGGTGCTGCCCGCGTTGTTCTCGAAGGACAGCTCGTGCGTCAGCGGCCGGTTCGCGCCGGACGTACGGGTGATCGTGACGTCGTACGTCTTCTTCTGGCCCGCCTTCAGGCCGCCCTCACGGTCGTACAGGCCGGTGCCGAAGCCCGGCGTCTTCAGCGCGAAGTCGATCGCGGTGTCGACCGGGGCCTTGACGGTGTAGTCGTGGGCGGTGGCGCCGTCCTTGATGGCGTCCCAGGCGTCCACGATGTTGATCAGGCCGGTGCCCTCCTCGTACGCCTGCACACCCGGGATGTGGTCGGCGGTCGAGTTCAGGGCGGTGCGCAGCTTCGCCGGGGTGAGGGCGATGCCCTTCTGCATGGCGGCGCTCAGCAGCAGCGCGCTCGCGCCCGCCGCCTGCGGGGACGCCATCGAGGTGCCCTGGAGCATGCCGTAGCCGGCCGGCAGCGAGTAGCCCGCCTCGGCGACCGGGGCGCCCGGCAGCCAGGTCTGGATGGTGTTGATCGCGGCACCGGGCGCGGAGAGCGTCGGCGTGAAGCCGCCGTCCTCACGCGGGCCGCGGGAGGAGAACGGCATCATGGCGTACGACTTCTGCACCGCCGAGCCGTAGTTGGCGGCCCACGTCTTCTTGGAGATCGTCGCGCCGACCGAGATGACCTTGTCGGCCAGGGCCGGGTCGCCGATGGTGTTCGTGCCGGGGCCGGAGTTGCCCGCGGAGATCACGAGCTGCACGCCGTACTCGTCGATGAGGCGCGTGTACAGCTCGGCGCGCGCGTTGTTGCCGTCGTTGAGCGAGGGCAGGCCGCCGATCGACATGTTGACGATGTCGACGCCGCGCTTGGTGACGAGGTCGATCATGCCCTCGGTGAGCGCGACGTTGGTGCAACCGCCGGACCAGGTGCAGGCACGGGACGAGACGAGCTTCGCGCCGGGAGCGGCGCCGTCCATCCGGCCGCCGAACAGACCGTTGGCGGCGGTGATACCGGCGACGTGCGTGCCGTGCTCGGACTCGATGACACCGATATTGACGAAGTCGGCCTTCGCGCCGGCCTCGTTGTAGACGACGTCCTTGCGGATCTCGACCACGAACGGCTGGCGCTCGGCGACCTCGGTGGCCGGGTTGTCGGTGCCGAAGTACCCGATCTGGAAGCCGTCCTTGTACGGCTTCATCGGGGTGTCGTCACCGAAGTCGTAGTTGTTGTTCAGGTCGACCCGGACCGTGCCGGCCGCGGCGTCGTAGAGGACGCCCCACGTGTCGGTGGTGTCGCCGTCGCGGTTCGCGTCGCCCTTGGCGTCACCGCCCGTCGTCGCGGCCTCGCGGAACAGGTTGACCTGGTACGACCCGGCGGGCGCGGTCCAGGTCCGGCCGTCGAAGGTGAAGGTCGGGCCGGACACCGGGGTGTTCATCCGCCGCCAGGTGGCGTCGCCGTCCACGACCGGGTCGGTCGCGGTCACCCAGTCGACGATCTTCCGCTCGCCGGTGGTGGTCTTCCGCAGCGCGGGGTGGCCGAGGTCCACGCCCGAGTCCAGGATGCCGATGGTGATCCCGCGGCCGTCCGACTTCGGGTGCTCGTCCACGAAGTCGACGGCGCCCGTCTCGAAGGACGGGTTGTACGGGTTCTCGGCGGGGGTCTTCTTGCCGGGTGCCGGGTAAGTGCCCGTGGCCGCCGAGTTCTTCGCCGTGTGGGCGCTCGGCGTCGGGTCGTCGAGGGGTATCTCCTCGCGCAGGTCGATGCCGTGCACGGAGGACAGCTTCGTGGCGGCGGCGATGGCCGAGTCCGCCTTCGCGGTGGGGACGGTGGCACGGACGTAGCCGAGCTTGTCGTACGTACGGCCCACCAGGCCGCCCTTGACCGCGTCGAGCTGCTCGGCGACCTGCTCGGTCTTGCCGGGGGCCGTGGCCACCATCATCGTGACCGTCTTGGCGCCGTCGGCCTTCGCCTCGGCGAGCAGATCGGCGTCGTCCGAACCGAGCTTGTCGTGGGCGGACTTGACGGTGGGGTCGGCCGCGGGCGCGGCCTGTTCGGCGGACATGGCCATGGGTATCGGCCCGGCCGCGGAGAGCGCGGCGACGAGACCCGCGGCCACGGCTATGCGGGCCACATGTCTTGCACCCGATATCGGATCGCGCTGGGGGGTGAGGGTCATCGGCATCCCTTGTAGGTAAAGGAACGAGCGTGGCGCGACCGGGCCGGTCAACCTCGGTCACGTTGGTCCGGAATGCGACCCCGGACGACCGCACAGCTTTACGCAAGGGACGGATGTTTGGGGAGTGTTGACCGAAACGATATGCATGTATGGGGAAAACCCGCGATGGCCTTTACGGGTATACCTCGCGAACGAGGCCAAGTCGCCCACCCGTTCAGGCTGCCGCTCTTCAGGCTGCCGTCGCCTTTCAGGCTTCCTTCGATCGCGCGTAATGCCGGGACGCCTTCGCCCGGTTGCCGCAGGCCGCCATCGAGCACCAGCGCCGGGTGCCGTTCCGTGACGTGTCGAAGAAGTGCAGGATGCAGGCGCCGTGGGCGCAGCGCCGGATCCGGTCCGGCGCGGTGGCGAGCAGTTCCAGGTAGTTGCGCGCGGCGAGCCAGGCGGGCCCCCAGGAGCCATCGCGGAACTCGGCCAGCTCTCCGGGGCCTTCGGCGCTGAGCGTCGCCCGGATCCGCCCGTGCGCGAGCACGGCGTCGACGGCCGCGGCGCCTTCGGCGAGCGATCCGTCGACCACCGCGGCCAGCGCGTCGCGCGCCTGGAGGACGTGCCGGAGCGTCGCGGCATCGGCATCGGCGTCGAGCCGGTTCGCCGCGAGCCACACCGCGAGCCCGTCGGTGTCGGTCAGCAGGTCCTGCACGGCGCCCTCCCGCATCCACCGCGTGTTGAGCAGGTCGAGGGAGAGCGGTTCGCCGGTGAGCGGGCGGGGGTCGGCGGACATGAGGTGGCTCCCTTCTCTGCTAACCGCTCAAGAGTACGTGAGCGGTTGACGCACCCTGCTCTAACCCCTAATCTTCTTTTGAGAGGTTAGATCTGCTGAAGGGGACAGCCATGACTCTGCGCACCGGCCACCTCGGCCTGAACGTCACCGACCTCGACCGCTCGCTCGCCTTCTACCGGGACGTGCTGGGCTTCGGCCTGATCGCGGAGGGCAAGGAGGACGACCGGCGGTACGCGTTCCTGGGCACGGACGGACACCTCGTCCTCACCCTCTGGCAGCAGGCGCAGCAGCCGTACGACAGCGAGCGGGCGGGCCTGCATCACCTCGCCTTCGAGGCGGACTCGATCGAGCAGGTCAGGGAGTACGAGGCGGCCCTGCGGGCGTACGGCGTGGACTTCGCGTACGACGGTGTCGTGGCCCACGGTGAGGGCGCGGCCTCCGGCGGCATCTTCTTCCACGACCCCGACGGCACCCGCCTGGAGATCTCGGTGCCGAGCGGCGCGGAAGGCGCCCCGGCCCCGAATTCGTCGGCGCCGACCTGCGGTTTCTTCTAGTCATGGGCGTCTATCACGAGGGCTCGCGCGCCGTGCAGGACCGCGTCGGCGTACGTGACCTCGCCGACCATGTCGGCCAGTCCGTCGGCGAGGGCATCAAGCCGGCGGCCGCCGCCTTCCTCGAACTCCAGCCGCTGCTGATGCTCGGTGCGGCTGACCCGGCGACCGGCAGGGTATGGGCCTCGGCGCTCGCCGGAACCCCCGGCTTCGTCCGGGCCACGGGACCACGCCAGGTCTCGGTCACCGCCGGGCCCCACCCCGCCGACCCCCTCGCCCCCGCCCTCACCACCCCCGGCACCCCCATCGGGACCCTCGCCCTCGACCCCCGCACCCGCCGCCGCATGCGCCTGGACGGCCGGCTCCGCCCCACACCCCGGGGCTTCGCGATCGAGGCCGAGCGGGTGTTCGCCAACTGCCCCAAGTACCTGCAGAAGAGGGAGGCGTACGAGGTGGTCGAGGGCCGCAGGCCGGGCACTCCTTGGCGCGGCACCGAACTGACCGCCGACCAGGCCGAGTTCATCGAGTCGGCCGACACCTTCTTCCTCGCCACCGTCCACGAGAACGGAGCCGACGTCAGCCACCGGGGCGGCAACCCAGGCTTCGTGCAGGTCGATTCCCCCACCCGGCTGAGCTGGCGCGACTACCCCGGCAACTCCATGTTCCTCACCCTCGGCAACCTGGTGGCCGACCCGCGCGCCGGCCTGCTCTTCCTGAACTGGACGACGGGCGCGGCTCTCCAGCTCGCCGGCGAGGCACACACGGAGTTCACCACCGTCGGCACACGCACGGTCCGCTTCACGGTGACGGAGTCGGTCGAGACCCCGTCAGCGCTGCCACTGCGCTGGGCGGAGCCCGAATACTCGCCTGCCAATCCCGCGTCCGCGTATTGACGAGGTTGTGGATCCGCGGGCCGGTGGGGGCTGGTCGCGCCGTTCCCCGCGCCCCTTACGGGGCGCGGTTCGACAGCGCCCGAAGGGGCGCGGGGAACTGCGCGCCCAGCCACGACGGACCCGCAGTCGGTACACCGGAATTCCGCGGAGGTTTTGCTTTAGTACCCCGGAAGATGAACGCTGAGTGACCGCATCCCGGACGTTTGCGGAGCGGTCCCGTACGCGCAGGGTAGTCCAAGATCGACGTACGGTGATCGGCGCTGCGCGTTGTGGTCTTGTTTACGCGCAGGTCACCCCTACTGCCAACGATCCAGTAAGAGCGGGAAGTTCGCGAGAGCGACGGCCCGCGACCACTGTCGACGCGTTCGCACTCGGGGAGACACGCGCATGTCGCGGATACGCTCTGTCGCCAGCTCCGCGCTGGGGGTCCACCGTCGTACGCTGCTCGCCGCCACCGGGGCGGTGTCCCTGTCCGCCGGCGTCGGCTACGCCCTGCGGCCCACCGACAGCCAGGCCGCCACCGCCGCCGACGCGGGCACCGCCAACGCCGCCGAGGCCCCGGTCGTCCCCGCCCGCGAAGCCGCCACCGCACCCTTCGTGCCCTACACGCGCGGCACCACACTCGCCGGCGTCGCCGCCCCCCGCACCTCCTCCGGCTACCGGCGCCTCGGCGACGGCCCCGGCTGGCAGCGCGTCGTCCGCAGCGACCTGGCCGCCCCCAAGACGGGGCGTGAGGGTCGCCGTACCGCGCTCGCCGCGTTCGTGCAGCTCACCGATCTGCATCTGATCGACAGTCAGCACCCGCTGCGCCTGGAGTTCCTCCGCTCGACGGACGTGCACGCCTGGCGGCCGCAGGAGGCGCTGACCGTGCCGGGCGCCATCTCGCTGGTGGAGCGGGTCAACGCGCTGCGGGGAGCCCCCGTCACCGGCTCCCCGCTCCACTTCGCCATGACCACCGGCGACAACACGGACAACAACGCCAAGTCCGAGCTGGAGTGGTTCCTGACGATCATGAGCGGCGGCCGGGTCACCCCCAACACCGGGGATCCGCGCCGCTATGAGGGCGTCCAGAACAGCGGCCTCAAGCAGTACTGGCAGCCGGACTCGACCACCCGCGACGCCGACAAGCAGCTCGGCTTCCCGCAGATCGAGGGCTTCCTCGCCGCCGCGATCCGCGAGATGAACAGCCCCGGCCTCACCATCCCCTGGTACTCCACGGTCGGCAACCACGACGCCATGCCGCTCGGCACCTACGGCCACGGCGACTCCTACCTCGCCGAGTTCGCCGTCGGCGGCAAGAAGCTGATGAGCCTGTCGGCGTCCGAGGCGAAGAAGCTCCAGGACACGCTCAAGGGCGACACGGACCCCAAGGGCACATGGTTCCGCGACCTGCTGAAGGCGCACTCCCGCGATCTGCGCTCGGTCACCCCGGACGACAGCCGCGCCCCGTTCACCGCCGCCGAGTACGTCAAGGCCCATCTGGACCCGGCGTACAAGGGCGCGGGCCCGGTCGGGCACGGCTACTCCGCGGCGAACGTGGAGGCGGGCACCCAGTACTACAGCTTCCGCATCTCCGACGACGTCATCGGCATCAGCCTCGACACCACCGACGCGGGCGGCCACTACAACGGGTCCATCGGAGCGGCCCAGTTGATGTGGCTGGACCGGACGCTGAAGCAAGCACGCGGCAATGGCTCGTACGCCCTCGTCTTCAGCCACCACACCAGCGGCACGATGACGAACATGCGCCCCGACCCGGCCCGCCCGAACGACCGCCGGCACGGCGGCGAGGACGTCCTCGCCGTGCTCGGCCGCAACACCAACGTGCTCGCCTGGGTGAACGGCCACATCCACCGGAACGTCATCACCCCGCGCACCGGCTCCGGCGGCCACTCCTTCTGGGAGATCTCCACCGCCTCCCACGTGGACTTCCCCCAACTCGCCCGCATCATCGAGGTGGTGGACAACAAGGACGGCACCCTGTCGCTCTTCACCACCCTCATCGAGTCCGCCGCCCCGCACCGCACCGACTTCACCGACCTCTCCCAGACCGGCCTGGCCGCCCTCTACCGCGAACTCTCCTTCAACGCTCCCGGCGCCAGCACGAAGCTGGCTGGGGAGGCGGGGGACCGGAACACCGAGCTGGTGATGAAGAAGGGGTCAGCCACCGGGCGCTAAGCGGACGGCGTCGGCCTGGCCGCGTCCGGACCCGTGGCCGGTGGCCAGCTCCGCAGGGCCATGTCGGCCACGTGCTGGAGGTCGTCGCGAGGGGTGCCGCTGGCGGCCTGGACGGCGATGCCGTTCGCCACGGTCATGAGGTAGCGGGCGAGTAGGCCGGGATCGGTGCCGGCAGGCAGGTCTCCCTCGTCGACGGCTTGCTGGAAGCGGTCGCGCAGGAGGGAGGTGTGCTCGTTGCGCCAGGCGATGAGGTCGTCGCGGGCGTTGCGTCCCGGATCGCCGGCGGCGAGAGACCCTTGGACGCCGAGGCACCCGGTGGGACAGCCGGGGCGGGTGGTGGCCCGCACGGAGCCATTGAGGAACGCGGTGGCCACCTGGCGGGCGGTCGGCTCTTGCATGGCCCGCACTCCGTACGAGGCGGGGCCCTCGGTGTAGCGCTCCAGGGCCTTGCGGAACAGGTCCTCCTTGTTGCCGAAGGCCGCGTACATGCTGGTGCGGGTGATGCCCATGGCGCTGGTCAGGTCGGTGAGGCTGGCGCCTTCGTAGCCCTGTTCCCAGAAGACCCGCATGGCCTGTTCGAGGGCCGCGTCGGTGTCGAAGCCTCTCGGCCGGCCGATCGGTGCCTTCTGTCGTGCCTCCATGCACCGATCCTACCTCTTCTGTACTGGTCGGTGCGGAAGGTGTTACTGTCTCGTTCAGTACTGATCGGTACCGAAATTTGTGGAGGTCATATTCATGGGGCAGCTTGAGGGCAAGACCGCGGTCGTCACCGGCGGCAGCACCGGGATCGGACTGGCGACGGCGAAGCGGTTCGCAGCCGAGGGCGCGCACGTGTTCATCACCGGCCGGCGCGAAACCGAGCTGGAGAAGGCCGTCGCCGCCATCGGCAACGCCACCGCGGTGTCCGGTGACGTCAGCGTCGCGGCCGACGTGGACCGCCTGTACCAGCGCGTGCGGGAGCGTGGGCAGGGCCTGGACGTGCTGTTCGCCAACGCGGCCATCAACCACCTCGCGACGTTGGACGAGCTCACCGAGGACATCCATGACGCGGTCTTCGACATCAACGTCAAGGGCACCTTCCTCACGGTGCAGAAGGCCCTCCCGCTGCTCAACGACGGCGCCTCGGTGATCCTCACCGCCTCCACCGCCGCCGAGGGGGGCGCGGCGGGCATGAGCGCCTACGGAGCATCGAAGGCGGCCGTGCGGGCTTACGCCCGCGCCTGGGCCGACGAACTCGGCAGCCGGGGGGTCAGGGTCAACACGATCTCGCCGGGCCCGGTGAACACCCCGATGTGGGACGCGGCTTTCGGCGATCGCGCCGGGGAGATGCTGAAGGCGGCCGCGGCCGGCCTGCCCCCGAAGCGGGTCGCCGACCCGGACGAGATCGCCGCCGCCGTGACCTTCCTCGCCTCCTCGGACAGCAGCTTCGTCTACGGCGCCAATCTCTATGTCGACGGCGGCATGAACCAGATCTGACCGAGGGACTGAGAGGCCATCATGTCCGACGCAGAACTGCGCGACTTCTTCCAGCGCTACATCGACGCGCTCAACGCTCATGAGTTTCACCGCATGACCGAGTTCGTCCACGACGAGGTCATCATGAACGGCTCCCCGGTCAAGCGGGACGACGTCATCGCGGCCCAGAAGGGCCTTGTCGACGCGGTCCCGGACTTCACCTGGCGGGTCAAGGACCTCGCCGTCGACGGTGATCGAGTGGCGGCCCGTCTGTTCAACAAGGGCACGCCCGCGAAGGAGTGGTTCGGCACGGCCCCCACCGGCGCCACGGTCGAGTACGCCGAGTACGCCTTCCACAAGGTCCGTGACGGGCGCTTCTACGAGATGAACTATCTGATCGACGCCCAGGCAGTGCAGCGGCAGCTGGCCGCCTGACCTTTCGACGCCTGACGAAAAGGGCTGAAAGCCGCTCAACCGGCCGACAGCGCGGCAACCCTCCCCCGAGTCGCCGGGTCCTTCCCCGCGACCGAGCGCGAACGCATGCGACAAGTGGGGGAAGACATGACCGTACGGATGACTCTGGCGGCGGCGACGGCTGTCGCGCTGTCGGCCGTGGCACTCGCGGGACCCGCCGTGGCCGCCGACAAGGGCAGCGACCACGACGCCACCCGCAAGGCGATCGAGGCCGCCGTCGACGCCGGTGTCCCCGGCGTCACGGCGACCGCGAAGGACGGCCGCGACAGCTGGTCCACGACGGCCGGCGTCGGCAACATCAAGACGGACCAGCCGCGTTCGGAGCACGACCGCTACCGCGTCGGCAGCATCACCAAGACCTTCGTGGCCACGGTGCTGCTCCAGCTGGAGGCCGAGGGCAGGCTGTCCCTGGACGACACGGTGGAGCAGTGGCTGCCGGGCGTGGTCGAGGGAAACGGCCACGACGGCGCGCGGATCACCCTCCGGCAGCTCCTCAACCACACCAGCGGCATCTTCAACTACACCTCGGACGACGCCTTCGTCCGCAGGTACTTCCTCGCGGACGGCTTCTTCAAGCACCGCTTCGACACCCTGACGCCCCGGCAACTGGTGTCGATCGCGACGCGGCACAAGCCGGAGTTCGCGCCCGGCACCTCCTACAGCTACTCGAACACCAACTACATCGTCGCGGGCATGGTGATCGAGAAGGCCACGGGACACCCGTACGGCGACGAGGTGCGCCGGCGCATCGTCGAGCCCCTGCGTCTCACCGCCACCTCCGTCCCCGGCATCCGGGCCACGGTCCCGCAGCCCAGCAGCCGCGCCTACTCCAAGCTGGCCGAGGACACGACGGGACCGACGTACGACGTCACGGTGATGAACCCCTCCGGAGCCGGAGCCGCGGGCGGCATGATCTCCAACTCGGCGGATCTGAACCGCTTCTACCGCGCCCTGATGCAGGGCAGGCTGCTCCCGGCCGAGCAGCTGAAGGAGATGAAGACCACGGTGACGGACCCCGACACGAACGACATCCGCTACGGCCTCGGCCTCATGGACGTCAAGCTCAGCTGCGGCGTCCACGTCTGGGGCCACGAAGGCGGCATCCACGGCTCCTCCTCGGTGGCGGTGACGACCGCCGACGGCCGCCACTCCCTCGCCTTCAACTTCAACGGGGACTGGACCGGGGACGCCGCCGCGGTGCTGGAGGGGGAGTACTGCGGCAAGTGAATCTAGATCCACCTCGCACGGAGTTCGTCGCGCAGGCGCCGGGCGACCTGGCCCATGAGGGCGTCGGCGCCCGGCTGCCGGCCGGCGGCCACGTGTGACTCGGTCAGGGCGGCTATCGCGTAGGTCCGGCCGTCGGCGTGCTCGACGACGCCGACCTCGTGGCGCAGGTTGAGCAGCGTGCCGGTCTTGGAGGACCAGGTGGAGGCGTCGGACTCGAAGTCGGGGGCGAGGCGGTTGCGCAGCAGGTTGTTGGCCAGGAAGCCGCGCACCTGTGCCGCGACCTCGGGGTGTATCGCCGGGCGCTCGGCGTCCTCGGTCCACAGGGCCTGGAGGAGGTCGACGAAGGCCCGTGCCGTTCCGGTGTTCGCACGCGAGATGTCGAGTTGCGGCACCCGGTGGCCGCGCCCCGGCGTGCCGGCGTCGATCGCGAGGGCATGCGCGAGGTGGACGTCCGCCGGGTCGAAGCGCTCCACCGGGGTGTCCATCAGCTCGCCCATGGTGTGCCGGACGGCGATGCCGCGCAGCCCGAACTCGTGCAGGACCGCCCCGACTCGGGTGGGCGGCGTGAGGGCGAAGAGGGCGTCGGCGGCGTTGCTGTCGCTGATGCAGGTGCTGAGGTAGAGCAGGTCCTCCACGGCGATGTGGGCGGCGTGCCGGAACCGGCTCAGGCCGGTCGGACCGGGGGTGGTGATCCGCCCGGGTTCCACCTCGATCACCTTGGCGCCGTCGAGTTCGCCGCGCCGGATGCGTTCCAGCGTCGCCAGGGCCAGCGGGATCTTCACGAGGGACGCGGCCGGCAACTCGGTGTCGGGGTCGATCCCGATCTCCTCGCCCGTCTCCAGGTCCCGGACGAGGAAGGAGCCGTACAGCCCGCCGTCGTGCAGGGCCCGGCGCAGTTCCCCGAGCAGTCGCTCGGTACTGGTGGTCATACGGCCGCCTCCGCGCTCTCCGTGGCGCCGAGGCACCGGGCGATGCCGGGCGCGCAGGCCTGGCGTATGCGCCCGGCATCGACGTCCGCCTCGTCCGCCACGGCCAGCGAGAACCCGCGGGCGAAGCCGGGGCCCAGCTCGCCGACGGGCCGCCAGTGGAGGCGGAGTTCGCGGGCCTGCGGGGCCGAGCACAGCAGTGTGTCGCCGTGGCTGAGCACGTCCGCCGCGGCGACGGCCACGGCCGGTGCGACGGCCAGCTGGGCCGGGCGCAGCCCGACGGCGTCGCGCAGCCGGGTGAGCCGGTCCCGGACATGCGGCACATCGTCCTCCGGCTGGAGCCACACACGCCGGGGCCGCCGGTCGCGGTCGGCCCGGCCGGGGCGCAGGGTGTCCAGGTAGATCGGCCCGCCGCCGGGCTCGTCCGCGACCGCCAGCCCCAGCGGCACCGTCCAGGCCGCCTCGGCGGGGGCCACCGCGAGCAGCGCCGCGCGCACCTGCCGGGAGGTCACGAGGTCGGCCCGCTCGGCCGGACCGGCGGGAAACGGGTCGAGGAGGACGCCCTGCGCGTGCGCGTCGGCGATGAGCCGGGCCAGGGCGCCGGTCGGGCAGACGGTGGGCACGGCGAGCCGCAGCGGCCGGTGCCGGGCCGCCTCCGCCTCGTACTCGAACCGGTCGGCGAGCAGCACGAGTTGCCTCGCCGTCGGCAGCATGTCCCGGCCGAAGGGCGTCAGTGTCACCGCCCGCGAGGACCGGTCGAGCAGCCGCTCGCCCAGGCGTTGTTCCAGCGCGGCGACGCGGCGGCTCACCACGGACTGGGCCGTACGGGCCGCTGCGGCGCCCACCGTGAAGCTGCCGTGCTCGCTCACACTGACGAACGCCCGGCAGGCCGCAACAAGATCCACGCGCTCTACTATGCCAAAACAGCATGGAGTTGAACGTCCGCGTCTTGGACCTCGGCACCCCGCGGGCCGGAGAGTTGGTCGCGGCCCGGGGCTTCCCCGGGCCCGCACCGCCCACCTGTCCTTCGACGGCCTGGAGGTTCATCCATGACGTATCCGCTTCGCATCCGCCGAGGCGCCGCCTGGGCGGCGGCCGGACTGCTCGCCCTCGCCGCGCTCCCTGCGTGCGGTCAGGAAACCGCGTCCGGGACCGGCTCATCCGCCGGTGCGGCGAGATCCGCGACACCGGCGGCGGCCACGAAACCCACCGCTGCCGAATTCCGTTCCCTGGAGCGGGAGTTCGACGCACGGCTCGGCGTCTACGCCCTGGACACCGGCACGGGCCGCTCGGTCGGCCACCGCGCGGACGACCGGTTCGCGTACGCCTCCACGTTCAAGGCGCTGGCGGCGGGCGCCATCCTGCGTAAGTACGGCACGGACGGCATCGACAAGGTGGTCAAGTACTCCCGCGACGACCTGGTCGAGAACTCGCCCGTGTCCGAGAACTTCGTCGACACCGGCATGACCCTGCGGGGGCTGTGCGCCGCGACCCTCTGGTACAGCGACAACACGGCGGTCAACCTGCTCCTCGACGAACTCGGCGGCCCCGACGGCCTGGAGAAGGTGCTGGAGGAGTTCGGCGACGACGTCACCGAGATGGACCGCTACGAGACGGAGATGAGCGAGGGCACTCCGGGCGACATCCGCGACACGAGCACACCCCGCGCGATGGCCGGAAGCCTGCGCGCCTTCCTCCTCGGCGACGCCCTGAAAAGCGACGAACGCCGGCTCCTCAGGCAGTGGATGACCACGAACATGACCGGCCGCACCCTCATCCGGGCCGGCGTCCCCGCCCCCTGGGACGTCGCCGACAAGAGCGGCACCGCCGGATACGGCGGCCGCAACGACATCGCCGTGGTCTGGCCGGACGACGGCGGCAACCCCATCGTCATGACGGTCCTGTCCACCCGCGGCAAGAAGGACGCCGCGCGGGACGACGCGCTCATCGCCAAGGCGGCGACCGTGGCGGTCGAGGGCCTCGGCCGTTAGGGAGGGCTCGCGCGCTCTGCTTGCCGCCGACACGAGGAGGGGCCGCCGGTGCAAGCACGGGCGGCCCCTCCTCTCCCCTCCTGATGCCGGTCCCGGTCCCTCGTTACCGGGGCAGCACCACGACATACGCGGCCGGATCGCGGTCCGCCGACGCCATGAGGGCCGTACGGACGACTGTGGCCTGCTGTTCCATCGAGTCCCGGAGCTTCTTCGGCGTGATGTGGACGACGGTGATGCCGAGGCGCTCCAAGTGCTCGCGCTTGCGGGCGTATTCGGACCACAGGGCGTCCTCGTCCTGGCGGGGAGCCCGGGTGTCCAGTTCCACGGCGACCGCCTGCTCGGGCCAGTACGCGTCCAGGCCGCCGAGGTGAGGGCCACCGGGTAGCCGTAGGTCGACGTTCCACACCGGGTCGGGCAGGCCGAACTCGCGGACCATGCGGTACAGCCGGTCCTCCGCGATCGCGCGGCCCTCGGCCAGCAGCGAGTCCACCGCGTCGACGACATGCGGGCGGCTGAGCAGCTTGGCGTTGTTCAACTCCCGGACGACGGAGGCCGGTTCGCAGTGACCGCCGCGCACGGCTTCGGTGAGGAGGCGGCGTACGGCGCCGGCGTCCGCGAGGCCGGAGACCGCGTCGGCGAGGGCGCGCGGCACGGGGGCCACGGGCACGCCGGTGACCTGTTGCGGGGTGGGCAGGGCCGCCGTACGGACGATCCGGGCCGGGCCGGTGGAGCGCAGCCGGCGCAGCCGGGGGACCAGGACGTCGAGCTTCTCCAGGGACAGCAGCGGGGGAGCGGAGGCGAAACCGTGCAGGGTCAGCGCCGCGAGACCCGTGATCATGGCCTCCGCGTACACGGGTCGGTGCGGGTCGTCCGCGCCGGGTTGCGCGGGCACGCCGGGGGACGACTCGCGTGCCGCGTACATCAGGACCGCGTGCAGCCGCTCCTCGCCGGTCGGCGGGCCCGGGTGGAGCAGGAAGACGCCCGGCAGGATCTGCTGCCAGGGGCCGCCGGGCCGGCACTGGTCGTTGGCGTCGGCCGCGGACACGCCGTGCGAGCGGAGCTGGGCCGCGGTCATGACGCGGCGGTGCACCTCGGAGAGGTGGCGGAGGGGGCGGGGGGAGAGCGGGGTGTTGTGGTTCATGACCCGGAGGTTCCCGCGTCCGATCCGCCCCTTAACCGTTGTTACACGCCCGTCGACAAAAGCGGACAACCTGGCACTAAAGGACGGGTGTTCGGATGCCGAGTAGGCACAGAAAACCCCTGGTCCGTTCGGGTTGGACCAGGGGTTACGGCTGCTATTGCCTGAATTCCGTAACGGTCACGGAGGCCGTGATCGTTGGCCAAGGGTCATCCGGAGCTTTACGCGCCCTCGGCCGCCGCATCGCACGCCTGCCCCCGCAGCCCCCGCGCCAGATCGTCCCGCGCCTCCAGCACCAGCCGCCGCAGGGCCGGAGCCGCCGTCTCGTGCGCCGACAGCCAGACATCCGTGGCCGCCAGGGTCTCTTCGGAGTCCTGCAACCCCGGGAACAGCCCCCGCACCACGTCCATCCCGATCTGGATCGACCGAGCGGACCACACCCGCTCGATGGCCGCGAAGTACTTCTCGGCGTACGGCGCGGTCAGCTCCCGCTGCGACGGCTGCCCGAACCCCGCGATCGTCGCCTCGACCAGCGCGTTGGACAGCGCGTCGGACTCGACGACCTGCGCCCACGCCTGCGCCTTGACCGCGGCCGAGGGGCGGGCGGCGAGGCAGCGGACCTGGTGGCGCTTGCCGGACGCGGTGTCGTCGCGGGCCAGTTCGGCGGCGAGCATCGACTCGTCGGCGACCCCGTGCGCGGCGAGGGGTTCCAGGAACGCCCAGCGCAGCTCCTGGTCCACCGCCAGGCCCTCGATCGTCTCCGTGCCCTCCAGCAGCCCCTTCAGCAGCTTCAGATCGCCCTCGCCCGCCGCCACCGTCGCGAAGAACCGCGCCCACGCCAGCTGGTGCTCACTGCCCGGCTCGGCACCCCGCAGCTCACGCAACGCACCCTCGGCCAGCAGCCGTTCGCCCACGGGCCGCCACCCGGGCGCCACGTAGTGCACCAGCGCCGAGTTCGCCCAGGCGTGCAGCATCTGGAGCACCCCGATGTCCGACTCGCGTCCCGCGAACCGCAGCACGAGACCGATGAAGTCCCGCGCCGGCAGCAGCGCGTCCCGGGTGAGGTTCCACAGCGCCGACCAGCACAGGGCCCGCGCCAGCGGATCGGTCATCCCGCCGAGACCGTCCTTCAGCGTGGCCAGCGAGGTGTCGTCGAAGCGGATCTTGCAGTACGTCAGGTCGTCGTCGTTGACCAGGACCAGCTCCGGCGCCTGAGCACCCGCCAGCTCCGCCACGACCGTACGCGGCCCGTCGACGTCCACCTCGGCGCGCGCGTACCGCTCCAGCGCCCCGCCTTCGGAACGCCGGTACAGTCCCACCGCCACCCGGTGCGGCCGCAACTCCGGATGCGACTCGGCGGCCTCCTGCAGCACCGCCAGCTCGTCGACCCGGCCCTCGGCATCCAGCAGCACCTGCGGAGTCAGCGAGTTCACGCCGGCCGTCTGCAGCCAGGACCGCGCCCACGTCCCCATGTCGCGCCCGCTGGTCTCCTCCAGCACCGACAGCAGATCACCGAGGCGTGTGTTGCCGTACGCGTTGCGCTTGAAGTAGCGCCGCGCACCCTCCAGGAACGCGTCCTGGCCGACGTAGGCGACGAGTTGCTTCAGGACCGAAGCCCCCTTGGCGTACGTGATGCCGTCGAAGTTCAGCTTCGCGTCCTGGAGATCACGGATGTCCGCCGTGACGGGGTGCGTGGAGGGGAGCTGGTCCGCGCGGTACGCCCACGCCTTGCGGCGGTTGGCGAAGGTGATCCAGCCGTCCTGGAAGCGGGTCGCGCCGACCAGGGAGAACGCGCCCATGAAGTCGGCGAAGGACTCCTTCAGCCACAGGTCGTCCCACCACTCCATGGTGACCAGGTCGCCGAACCACATGTGGGCCATCTCGTGCAGCACGACGTTCGCGCGGCCCTCGTACGACGCCCGTGTCACCTTGCCCCGGAAGATGAACTCCTCGCGGAAGGTGACCAGTCCCGGGTTCTCCATCGCGCCGAGGTTGTACTCGGGCACGAACGCCTGGTCGTACTTCCCGAAGGGGTACGGGTAGTCGAAGTGGTCGTGGAAGAAGTCCAGGCCCTGCTTGGTCACCAGGAACACGTCGTCGGCGTCGAAGTAGGGGGCGAGTCCCTTGCGGCACAGGGCGCCGAGGGGGATCTCCAGCGTCGTACCGTCGGTGAAAGTACGGGAGTACGAGTCGGTGACGTAGTGGTACGGGCCCGCCACCACACACGTGATGTACGTCGAGATCGGCTTCGTCTCCGCGAACTGCCAGATCCCGTCCACGAGTTCACCGGCGCCGTTGCTCCACACCGTCCACTCCTGAGGCGCCCGCACCTCGAAGCGGTACGGCGCCTTGAGGTCCGGCTGCTCGAAATTGGCGAAAACGCGGCGGGAGTCGGCGGGCTCGTACTGCGTGTAGAGGTAGACCTCGCCGTCCTCGGGGTCGACGAAGCGGTGCAGGCCTTCGCCGGTGCGGGAGTAGGCGCACTGGGCGTCGACGACGAGTTCGTTGTCGGCGGCGAGGTCCTCCAGGGTGATCCGCACCCCGTCGAAGACCTCGCTCGGGTCGAGGTCCTTGCCGTTGAGGGAGACGGCCGTCACGCTCGGCGCGATCAGGTCGGCGAAGCTGGTGGCGCCGGGCTCGGCGCAGCGGAAGCGGATCGTGGTGACCGAACGGAAGGTGCGCGGCGCCCCGTCCTCGCCGTCCCCGCCACCGATGGCGGAGCGCACGTCGAGGGACACGTCGTACCCGTCGACGGACAGCAGGGCGGCCCGCTCCCGGGCCTCGTCGCGGGACAGATTCTCACCGGGCACGGGCAGCACTCCCTCGGGGGTGTGTTCAGTATGCGGACAGCACTGATCCTGCCATGTGGCCCTGACCGGCGGCATCAGGGAATGGCCGGGCGAGCAGGGACGTTCCCCAGACGTTCCGCGGAGACCTGCCCGCCTCATGAGGAGAGACATGTCGGACAAGACCCCCGTCGACTTCTGGTTCGACCCGCTGTGCCCCTGGGCCTGGATGACCTCTCGCTGGGTGCTGGAGGTGGAGAAGGTCCGGGACATCGAGGTCCGCTGGCACATCATGAGCCTGGCCGTGCTGAACGAGCCGAAGATCGACGAGCTGCCCGAGGAGTACCGGGAGATGCTCGCCACCACCGCCTGGCAGCCGATCCGCGTGGTCACGGCGGCCTGGCAGAAGCACGGCTCCGAGGTTCTCGGCCCCCTCTACACCGCGCTCGGCACACGCATCCACAACCAGGGCGAGGGCCCGACCCGCGAGGCCGTCGTCGGCGCCCTGGCCGACACCGGCCTGCCCGCCGACCTGATCGACTACTTCGACCAGAAGGACTTCGAGTTCGACGCCGAGCTGCGCGCCTCCCACAAGGAGGGCATCGACAAGGTCGGCCAGGACGTCGGCACCCCCGTCATCGCCGTGCCCGGCGCCGACGGCAAGCAGCTCGCCTTCTTCGGCCCCGTCGTCACCCCCGCCCCCAAGGGCGAGGAGGCCGCCCGCCTCTGGGACGGCACCCTCGCCGTGGCCTCGGTCCCCGGCTTCTACGAGATCAAGCGCACGCGGACGAAGGGGCCGGACTTCAGCAACCTGTAGGCATCACGACCGGTAGGGATCACCCGGTCGGGATCACTCGGGGAAGTTGCCCCCGTCGTCCCACTTGAGTTTCCGCTGGAACCGTCTACAGCCCTCGCGGGCGCACCGGGCGTAGGCCTCCGGCGGAAACTCCTTCTTCTGCTGCCGGACGATCTCCTTCTCCGCGTCATTCAGCTCGCGGAACTCCTGGAGCGGGCCGCCACCGCAGTTCGGGCACCGCCTGAACATCAGGCGGTCCGCCCGGCTGCGGCCCGTGCCTGTGCCAGCCGGGCCAGGTGGTCCCGATACCCCTGCGCGTAACACGCGGCCCGCCCCGCATCCGGCTCGACGACCTCCGTCGGCTCCGTCCACACGCCTTCGTCCAGCGTGACCCCGTACCGCTCGGCCGCCGCCAGCACCGCGCCCCGCGCGCCCACCTCGCCCTCGACCACCCGCAACGACCGGCCCAGCACATCGGCGAGCAGCCGCATCCAGGCATGGCTGCGGGTCCCGCCCCCGCACACCGCGAGCGACCCCGTCAGACCCGCCGCCTCCAGACAGTGCCGGGCGGCATAGCCGATGCCCTCGCAGGTCGCCCGGACCAGGTCGCCACGGGTCGACTCCAGGCTGACGCCGCTGAGTTCGGCGCGCAGCCCGGGCTCGACGAAGGGCGCGCGCTCGCCCGAGGGAGCGAAGTACGGCAGGACGCGGACGCCGTGCGCGCCGGGCGGGGTGTCGGTCAGCAGAGCGTCCACCTCCTCATGGGCGACGCCCGTCGTCGACAGCACCCAGTCCAGCGCCGCCGTCCCGACCATCGCCGGCATCGCACGCAGCCAGTGGCCGGGCCGGTCGGTGGAGATGTACAGGCCGGCCGGCTCGCCCGTCAGGTCCAGGTCGGTCGTCGCGACGAGGGCGGCGAGGCATGTGCCCACGATCAGCAGGCCGTCGCCCGGGGAGGTGACGCCGGCGCCGAGCGCGCTGGCGGGGAGGTCGTACGGGCCGTTCGCGAGCGGAGTCCCGGACGGCAGCCCTTCGCCGCGCGCCTCGGACGTGGCCAGTGGGTCGCTGATGGGGGCGAGCAGGCCCCGGCGGTGGGTGAGGCCGAGCAGTTCCACGACCCGGTTGTCGTACGACCGCGACCTCGGGTCCAGGAACGGCATCGACGCGTCCGACACGTCTGTTGTGGCCCGTGCCGATCCCGTCAGCCGCTGGAACACCATGTCCTTGCAGTACACGGCGGCCTTCGCGGCGTCGAGCGACTTCGGCTCGTGGGCGTCCAGCCAGGCAAGGAGCGGGCCCGGACAGCCGGGGAACATCGCGTTGCCGGTACGCCGGAACACCGTCTCGAAGGTGCCGTCCGCCTGCCACCGGTCGAGCAGTTCATGCGCGCGGCCGTCCATCCAGGAGGCGGCGGGGCGGATCGGACGTCCTGAGTCGTCGACCAGCCATACGCCGTCGCCCTGGCCGGTGAGGCCGGCCAGTTCGATCTGGTGCTCCGGAAGGCGGGCGGTCAGTGCGTCGAGTACGGTGACGACCGCCCCGTACACCTCCTCCATGTCCTGCTCGACGAACCCGCCGTGCAGGGACAGCCGCACCGGCCGTGCCTCGACGGCGAGTTCACGGCCGCTGTGGTCGAAGGCCGCTGCCTTGACCATGGACGTGCCCACATCGATCCCGATGTACATAGAGCCCTACCTCCAGTCCTCACCCCAAGCAGTGCGCCAGCGGCTCCCCGCGCACCCACCGTCCGACCTCCCCGGCCGCGATCGCCGCCGCCTTCTCGGCCGTCGCCCGGCTCGCTCCGCCCAAGTGCGGCGTCAGTACGACGCGTTCGGCGAGGTTCAGCAGCCGTGAGCCGGCGGGGAGCGGCTCCCGCTCGTACGTGTCCAGCGCCGTCGCCGACAGCCGTCCGCTCTCCAGCGCGTCGCAGAGGGCGTCCTCGTCCAGGAGGGGGCCGCGGGCCGCGTTCACGACTACTGCGCCGGGCGGGAGGAGAGCCAGTTCGCGGGCGCCGATCAGGCCGCGGGTCTCGGGGGTGAGGCGGGCGTGGAGGGTGATCACCTGGGAGCGGGTGAGCAACTCGTCCAGGGACGACAGCCGCAGTCCGTGGATCTCGCCGTGGACGTAGGGGTCGTAGACCATGACCCTGGCGCCGAAGGCGCAGAGGACGCGGGCCACCCTGCTGCCGACCGCCCCGTAGCCGACGAGCCCGACGGGCAGGTCCTCCAGCTCCAGGCCGCTGTGCTCGTACGTGTAGTAGGTCGCCCCCCGCCAACTCCCTTGCCGGGCAAGGAGGTCATGGGCCTGCGGGATACGGCGCAGGGCCGCCAGCATCAGGCCGACGGTGAACTCGGCGGTGGCGGCGGCGTTGCGGCCGGGTGAGAAACACACCCGGACGTCACGGGACTTGGCCGCGTCCAGGTTGACGTTCACCGGGCCGCCTCGGCAGACGACGACCAGGCGGAGGGAGGGGGAGGCGTCGAGGACGCGCTCGGTGACCGGGGCCATCTGCGTGACCAGCACCTCACGGTCGTCCGACAGTGCCTCGATCAGTACGTCCTCGGCGTCGCTCGCCTCCGTGACCTCGGCGACCGGGCCGAAGGGTTCGAGGGGCCAGCCGAGGGTCAAAACCCGTACGTCACAAGGGTGGTCGCGAAGTTCCTGGCGCACCGCCGAGGCGATCAGCGACGGCAGTACGAAGTGATCCCCGGCGGCGACGACCCGTAGCGTCCCGTTCATCGCAGTGCGTCTCCCGTCGGCGTCGTAGACATGACGTTGCGCAGTTCACGCGGCTCCGGCTGGGTCATGGTCGCTGCCCTTCGTCGCGCAGACCTCGTAAGGGACCTTGTGCTCGTCCAGGTCCCGCAGCGCCTCGGCCGACGCCCCGTCGTCGACGAGGAGCAGATCGAAGCGGGAGAGCGGGGCGACCCGGTGCAGGGCGACCCGGGCGAGCTTGGTGTGGTCGATCAGCAGGACGTTCCGCGCGGCCGAGTCGAGCATCGCCCGCTTCACGGACACGATGTGCTGTTCCTGGTGGTAGGCGTAGCCCCCGTGCACGGCCGACGTGGACGCGAAGCAGACGTCGACGCGGAGCGACTGCACCGCCTCCACGCAGGACACGCCGAGGAAGGAGGAGTGCAGCGGATCGTAGTCGCCGCCGAGCGCCATCAGGTGGATGCCGCGCTGGTCGGCGAGGAGGTTGATGGCCTCCAGGAAGTTGGTGACGACCGTCAGCGGGGTCACCTCGCCGAGCCGCAGCCTGCGGGCTATCTCCAAGGTGGAGGTGGAGTCGTCGAGCATGATCGCCATACCCGGCTCTATCGACTTCATCGCGTGCTCGGCGACCGCTGCCTTCTCCGCCCGCATGGTCTTCAGCCGGTACTGCACATTCGACTCGAACACCCCGGACGGCTGCGCGGTCACGCCACCTCTGAACTTCCGTACGATCCCCTGCCGTTCGAGCTCGTCCAGATCCCGGTGGATGGTCATCAGGCTGACCCCGAAGCGCTCGGCCAGTTCGGCGGCCGTCGCCGAGCCGTCGGCCAGGACCTGCTCCGCCATGGCGGCCTGGCGGGCCGCGGGCCCCTGCTGTGCGTTGCTCATCGCCCGATCCTTCGTCCGCGCTCGCGCGACCGCAACGTCGTATGCGAGGTCGATACCCGTCTTGCAGGGTTAACACGTCGAATCGACTCGTTAACAGAGGGTGGAACGGCGTAAGGGGGGCGTCAATCCCTCGCGCAGGTGGAAACCTCGGTGCAGAGTGAGAAGTTCACGGCCAGGTATGGGAGGTCCGATGGAGTCATGGCTCGGGATCGACCTGGGGACGCAGGGCGTCCGGGCGCTGCTCGTCGCCGCGGACGGCACGGTCCTGGGCAGGGGGACGGCCCCGCTGACCGGTCGGCGTGACGGCGTACTGCACGAGCAGGATCCGGGGGAGTGGTGGGACGCGGTGTGCGCGGCGTCGCAGGCCGCGCTGCCCCGGCACGCACAGCTCCGCGGGGTCGCGGTGTGCGGGACGTCCGGGACGGTACTGCTGACCGACATCTCAGGGGAGCCGATCAGCCCGGCCCTGATGTACGACGACGGGCGGGCGGGGGAGCAGGGGGCGAAGGCCCGGGCGGCGGGACTGTCCGTGCAGGACACCTGGGCACTGCCGAAGGCACGGTGGCTGGCGGAGACGTACGGGCCCGGACGGCTCACCCACCAGCCCGACGTGATCACCGCGCGGCTCGTGGGCCGGCGGGTGCCGGCCGACTCCAGTCATGCGCTGAAGACGGCGTACGACGTGGAGCGCGACGCCTGGCCGGACATCCTCGGCCTGCCGGACGGGGCGCTGCCCGACGTCGTACCGCCCGGCACCCGGCTCGGCGAGGTCTGCGTGGCCGCCGCCGAGGCCACCGGCATCCCCGCCGGCACCCCGGTGATCGCCGGGATGACCGACGGCTGCGCGGCCCAGATCGCCTCCGGCGCGCTGCGCGAGGGCTCCTGGAACTCGGTGCTCGGCACCACGCTGGTGCTGAAGGGCGCCACCTCGCACCCCGTCCGGGACCCGGCCGGCGTCGTCTACAACCACCGTGCGCCGGACGGGGGGTGGCTGCCCGGCGGGGCGTCCAGCGTGGGCGCGGGCGTGCTCACCGCCGCGTTCTCGGGTGCCGACCCGGCCGCCATGGACGCACAGGCGGCGGCCTTCGAACCGTCCGGTGCGGTCACCTACCCGCTGGCGGCGCCGGGCGAACGCTTCCCGTTCCTGGCCCCGGACGCCACCGCCGTCGTCCTCGGCGAACCCAGCTGCGACGCCGACCTGTGGGCCGCGCTGCTCCAGGGCGTCGCCTTCACCGAGCGCCTCTGCCTGGACTACCTGCACCACCTGGGCGCCCCGCTCGACGGCACCCTCACCTTCACCGGCGGCGCCGCGCGCAGCCCGTACTGGAACCAGTTGCGCGCCGACGTCCTGGGCCGCACGGCCCGAGTACCGGAACAGACAGAACCGGCGCTGGGCATGGCCGCGTTGGCGGCATACGGCACCGGAGGCGGCACCTCACTCGCCGGCACAGCCGAACAGATGGTCCGCATCCGCACCATCGTCGACCCCCGCCCCGACCGCACGGTCCTCTTCGCCGAGCCGTACGCCCGCCTGGTCGACGAGTTGGAGGCGCGCGGCTGGCTGCCGACACAGGTCGCGTCACACGCCCGCGCGCGGCTCACGATGGATACGGCCGAGCCATGAGGTTCGCGGTGGGTGCTGCCGGGCGATGGGGCTCGCGATGGATACGGCCGGGCCATGAGGCTCGCGGTGGGTGCTGCCGGGCGATGAGGCTCACTGTGGATAACGCCGAACCATGACGCTCACCAGGGATACTGCCGGAGCATGAGCACCACCACTACCCTCCTCCTGGTCCGCCACGGTCAGACCGTCTGGCACGCCGAGAACCGTTACGCCGGAGTCAGCGACATCGCCCTGACCGACACGGGTCGCGCCCAGGCCGAGGCGCTGGGCCGCTGGGCGGCGGTCCATCCGGTCGACGCGATCTGGACCTCGCCCCTCTCCCGTGCCGTCGCCACCGCCGACCCGGCCTGCCGGGCCCTCGGTCTCACCCCGCTCCGCGAACCCGGCCTGCGCGAATGCGACTTCGGCGTGCTGGAGGGCCGTACGCTCGCGGAGTTCGCGGCCGAGGACCGGGCCGCGGCGGAGGCGTTCCGCACCGACCCGGCAGCGAACCCCTTCCCCGAGGCCGAGGACCCGACCGCCGCCGCGGCCCGCGGCACGGCAGCCCTCCGCCGCATCGCCGCCGCCCACCCGAGCGAGCGCGTCCTCGTGGTCGCGCACAACACCCTGCTCCGCCTGGTGCTGTGCAGCCTGCTGTCCATCTCACTGAGCGAATACCGCCGCGTCTTCCCGAAACTCCACAACACGGCGCTCACCGAACTCCGCATGAACACCGACGGCTCCGCGGCCCTGATCTCCCTCAATGTGCCGTGCGAACCCGAACTGACGTAGCACTATGGCCACATGATGGAGATCGACACCTCGGTACCGCACTCGGCCAGGATCTGGAACTACTGGCTGGGCGGCAAGGACAACTACCCCGTGGACGAGGCGGCGGGCGACGCGTACACCGCCGTCTTCCCCGGCATCGTCACCATCGCGCGCAGCAGCCGCGCCTTCCTGGGCCGCAGCATCCGGTATCTGGTGACGGAGGCGGGCGTACGCCAGTTCCTCGACGTCGGCACCGGCCTGCCCACCGTCGACAACACCCATGAGGTCGCCCAGCGCCTCGCCCCCGAGTCGAAGATCGTCTACGTCGACAACGACCCGCTGGTCCTGGCCCACGCCCGGGCCCTGCTCACCTCCACCCCCGAGGGCGTGACGGCGTACGAGGACATGAGCCTGTACGTGCCGGAGAAGATCCTTGAGGCGGCCTCGCGCACCCTCGACCTCTCCCGTCCCACGGTCCTGATCCTCAGCGGCATCCTCGGCCACGTCGCCGACTACGACCAGGCCCGCGAGCTGGTCCGCCGCCTGCTGGCCGGCCTGCCCTCCGGCAGCTACCTCTGCCTCAACGAGGGCTCCCGGGGCACCGACCCGGACTACGAGAACGCGCAGGACGCCTACAACGAGACCGGCGCCGTCCCGTACTTCCTGCGCCCCATCGACAAGATCGAGGCGTTCTTCGAGGGCCTGGAACTGGTGGAGCCGGGCATCGTCTCCGTCCCGCTGTGGCGCCCCGAGCCGTCCGGCGAGGAGCCCCGCCCGATCGGTCAGCACGGCGGTGTGGGCCGTAAGCCCTGACGCCCTCCCTCCAATGGGAAGCCCTCGCGAGTCAGGTCCTCGCGAGGGCTTCCTTCTTTCCGCCTGCCGTTCGTGAAAGGTGAGAAGACGATCACGAGGCAGGGCGCTCGGGGGCCTCAGGGGGCCAGCAGCAGCACATCCGTGCGGGACTTGGCGGCCGCGTAACGCCGGGCCACGTCCTGCCAGCTGACGACCTGCCACATGGCCTCGATGAAGTCCACCTTCTGGTTCCGGTACTGCAGATAGAAGGCGTGCTCCCAGGCGTCGAAGACCAGGATCGGCGTGGCGCCCTGCCCGACGTTGCCCTGGTGGTCGTAGACCTGCTCCACGATCAGCCGCCCACTCAGCGGCTCGTACGCCAGCACACCCCAGCCCGAACCCTGCGTGGTCGCGGCGGCCTTGGACAACTGCGCCTTGAAGTTCCCGAAGGACCCGAAGGACTCGGCGATCGCGTCCGCGAGCTCGCCCACACCGTCGGCGGCAAGCGGCTCGCCACCCCCGTCACCGGTCATGTTGTGCCAGTAAATGCTGTGCAGGATGTGCCCGGAGAGATGAAACGCCAGGTTCTTCTCCAGCCCGTTGATCGAGCCCCACGACTCTTTGTCCCGCGCCTCCGCCAACTGCTCCAGCGTGTCGTTGGCGCCCTTCACATAGGCCGCGTGGTGCTTGTCGTGGTGCAGCTCGATGATCTCGGGGCTGATGACGGGGGCGAGCGCGGAGTAGTCGTAGGGCAGTTCCGGGAGTGTGTAGACGGGCATGAAGGGTCCCCTCAGGCTTGTTGCAAGTAGCTTGCAATAACAAGCTAGCAGCAAGAAGCCCCCGGGATCACCCGGGGGCTTTGGTGCCGTCGCAGGGGCGTCAGCGCTTGGCGCGCACCCTCTGCCACCCATACCCGACCCCCGCCAGCACCAGCGTCATCGCGCCCGTCGAGTACAGCTGGACCCGGGTGTCGGGCTCGCGGGCCATCAGGGTGAAGATCGCTGCCATGCCGGCGAGGGCTACCCAGGTGAGGGTCGGGAAGGCCCACATGCGGACCACCAGCTTTTCCGGGGTCTCGCGTTCCAGGCGGTGGCGGAGGCGGAGTTGGGACGTGGCGATGAAGATCCAGACGACCAGGATGACCGCGCCGATCATGTTCAGGAGCCAGGAGAAGACGTCGTCGGGGCGCCAGTAGCTGAGGAGGACGCAGCCGAAGCCGAAGAGGGAGGAGGTGAGTACGGCGGTCCGGGGCACGCCCGAGGAGACCTTGCCGAGTGCCTTCGGGCCCTGGCCGCGTTCGACGAGCGAGTAGGCGATGCGGGAGGCGCCGTAGATGTTGGCGTTCATCGCCGACAGGAGGGCGACGAGGACCACCACGTTCATGAGTTGGCCCGCGCCGCGGATGCCGAGTTCGTCGAGGGCGGCGACGTACGGGCCCTTCTCGACGACCTCCTTGGAGTCCCAGGGGACCAGGGTGACGATGACGGCCATGGAGCCGATGTAGAAGAGGGCGATGCGCCACATCGCCGTGCGGACCGCGCTCGCCACGCCCCGGACGGGGTTCTCGGACTCGGCCGCGGCGATCGTCACCGTCTCCAGTCCGCCGTATGCGAAGACGGACGCGAGCAGGCCGATGACCAGGCCCTCGCCGCCGTTGGGGAGGAAGTCGGTGAGGTGGGCGGCGCCGGGGGAGTCCGTGCCGGGCAGGACGCCGGTGATCGCCAGCACGCCCAGGGCCAGGAACAGCGTGATCGCGCCGACCTTCAGCGCGGCGAACCAGAACTCGAACTCGCCGAAGTTCTTCACGGCGGCCAGGTTCGTGCCGCAGAAGACCACCATGAAGAGGGCGACCCAGGCCCACTCCGGTGTGCCGGGCAGCCAGCCCGTCATGATCTTCGCCGCGCCGATGCCCTCCAGGCCCACGGCCGTGCAGAGCAGCACCCAGAAGGACCAGCCGGCCGTGAAGCCCGCCCAGGGGCCGATCGCGCGCTCGGCGTGCGCGGAGAAGGAGCCCGAGGAGGGATACGCGGCCGACATCTCGCCCAGCATCCGCATCACCAGCATCACGAGGATGCCGGAGAGGGCGTAGGCGACGACGATCGAGGGTCCGGCGGCGGCGATACCGGCGCCGGAGCCCACGAACAGGCCCGCGCCGATGACACCGCCGAGGGCGATCATCGACAGGTGGCGCTGCTTCAGGCCGTGGGAGAGGGAGACGTCCGCCTCGGGCGGCGTCTCGACGGTGGTGCTGGGCATGGGCGCGGCTCGTCCAATGCGTGAGGGGGCGCGACCTCAGGAGTGTAAAGGGGAGCGGCAGGCTCCGGATTGGCCAGACCCTACAGTGCCCGGCTCCGCCCTCCTCGGTGACCTACACGGCCCTACCTCAGTGACCCGTATCACGCCGGGTCACGTGTAACCGGCACTCTTTGTCAGGAGCCCACCACAGCCGCGCTCCGGCCTTTGTCGAGCGGTGACGGTGCTGCGCTCAGGTGCCCTGGGTTAGCGTCACGGTGTCCCGAACCGCCCTCACTCGGAGTCCCCATGAGCACCGCTGCCGTCGCCGCCCCCGCCCGCACCGGGCAGGTCCTCGCCGACCTCCTCCCCGCCTCCCGCGTCCGGGACGCCGCGCTCGTGCTGGGCGGCGCCGCGCTCACCGGCCTCGCCGCCCAGCTCGCCGTGCCGGTGCCCGGTTCCCCGGTGCCGGTGACCGGCCAGACCTTCGCCGCGCTGCTGGTCGGCACGAGCCTCGGCGCCGGGCGCGGCCTGCTCTCGCTCGTCGTGTACGCGCTGGCCGGCCTTGCCGGTGTGCCGTGGTTCGCGAACGGGGCGTCCGGGGTCTCCGTCTCCTTCGGCTACATCATCGGGATGATGCTGGCGGCCACCGTCGTCGGCGCCCTGGCCCGCCGCGGCGCCGACCGCTCCGTCCTGCGCATGGCGGGCGCGATGCTGCTCGGTGAGGCGATCATCTACGCGATCGGCGTGCCGTATCTCGCCTTCGCCGCCGACATGTCCGCGTCCGCGGCGATCGCGGCCGGCCTGACGCCGTTCCTGATCGGCGACGCCCTCAAGGCGGCTCTGGCGATGGGTTTGCTGCCGACCGCCTGGAAGTTCGTCAACAAGCGCTGAGCGACCGGCTGTTGTGAGCCGACAGCACAAAGGGACCGGGGTGCGGCACTCTGCCGCACCCCGGTCCCTTTGCGCTGAGGCTCAGGTCTCGCGCCTCCGCTGCGACCACCACAGCCCGGCCGCGCCGGCCGTGATCAGCGCCGCGCCCGCCGCGCCGAGCGGCAGGACGTCCCGTCCGGGACCCGTCTTCGGCAGCTCGTCGCTCCCCGGCGCCACCGGCGTGTTGTCGGTGCCGAGCAGCAGCGGGGTGGCCGGGGCATCCGGTGACGGGTTCGTCGTACCGAACGGCACCGGGCCCTGTTGCCAGAATGTCTTGCTTCCGTCACTGTTCTGCACGGGCAGACAGATCTTTCCGGTTTTCTCTCCGGTCTGACTCACGTCGTACGTCGCATCGACGTCGTACGACTTGGAATCACCGGCCGCGAGATTGTCGATCGGGCAGGTGTAACCGCTGTTCGAGCCCTCGGGAAGATCGCCCTCCGCAATCGGCGAACACCCCTGGACGCTCTTTACAGTCAGGCCGTCGAAGCCAACGACCCAGAGCCTGATTTTGCCGCTGTCCTTGGTCCCCTCGTTCTTCACCGTGGCGGTCATCGCCGTTTCCTGTGAACTGTTGTCGACCGAGATCTCCTCGGGCAGCAGTGTGGTCAGCTTGACATCAGCCGGCGCCTCGTCAACGGCCTTTCCCCCCTTGCTGCTTCCGGGCCCCTGGTCATCCGCACTGGCGGTGGCGGAAAGGATCATCACCGTCGAGAGAGATGCCGCAACCAGCGATCCCGCGATGGTCGTCATACGACGAGAACTCATCTTCGTCCCCCTTGCCTGCGCCTGAATTCGCAGTACTTGAAGAGCTACCACAAGATTTCTCCGCACTATGCTGGTGCGGCCTGAAGTGTGACCATTGTGTTTCAGACGAGGAGTAGTTGAGGGGGTGCAGCGGATTGCCGGGGAATACGGAAAGCACGGGAAACACGAGGAGCGGCGGGGTTCCTGGGTTACTGGTGACGGGGCGCTACCGATTGGTCGAAAGTATTGGACAGGGGGGTATGGGGCGGGTGTGGCGAGCCGCCGATGAAATACTCGATCGTCAGGTCGCCGTGAAGGAAATGCGCATCGACGGCCTCGACGCCGAGGACGCGCGCACCCGCCGCGAACGCACCCTGCGCGAGGCCAGGGCCACCGCCCGGATCGACCACCCCAACGTCGTGCGGGTCTATGACGTGGTCGACGAGGGCGAACGCCTGTGGATCGTCATGGAGTTGGTCGCCGGCCGCTCCCTGGAACGGATCATGGCCGAGGACGGGCCGCTCGGACAGCACGAGGCGGCACGGATCGGGCTCGGCCTGGTGGAGGCGCTGCGCCAGGTGCACGCACGCGGCGTGCTGCACCGCGACATCAAACCCGGGAACGTCCTGGTCGAGAGCGGCGGACAGCGCGTCGTCCTCACCGACTTCGGCATCGCCGCGATCCAGGACGCCAAGGCGCTCACCATGGTCGGCATGCTGGTCGGCTCGCCCGACTACATGGCCCCCGAGCGCGTCTCCGGCCGCCCGCAGGGCCCGCCGTCCGACATCTGGTCCCTCGGCGCGACACTCTGCGCGGCGATGGGCGGCCGCTCCCCCTTCTCCCGCGACACCACCCTGGCCACACTGCACGCGGTGTTGTACGAGGAGCCCGAAATCCCCTCCTCCGCAGGCACGTTGGCCACGATCCTGGCCGCCCTCCTGGAGAAGGAGCCGTCGGTCCGGCCGGGCCTGGACGACCTGGAGTCCACGCTGCGTTCGGCCGCCGCGGCGAGGGACACCGGCGCCGCACCGGAAGCCGTAGAAGCAGAAGAGGTAGAGAAGGAGGAAGCGGCGCACACGCGCGCGGAACCGGAGCCACAGGACGCTCCGCAGCCGCAGGACGCGCAGCCGCAGCAGCCGGAGTCACCCACTCCGGCCCTCATCGAGCCCCACCGCATCCCCGCACCGCGCGACCCCAGGCAGTCGCAACCCGAACCCGTCGAGGACGCGAAACCTCCTCAGTCCCAGGTCCACCCCCAGCCACAACGACCCGCCGACACCCACGACTTGGGCCGCAGCCGCACCTCTGTCCCCGCCTCCAACCCCGCCCCCGCCCCCACTCCCGCATCCGCCTCCACCGAAGCCGCCTCCGAGTTGCGCTCGGAGACGCGCTCCGAGACCCCGTCCGCCAACTCGGCGGCACGCGGCAGGACCGGTGTCTCCTTCGTACGCTCCGAAGCGGCGACGCGGGAGCACAGCCCGCCGTACGCCGCCCAGCCGGTCGCGATGCCGCCCGGCGAACTCCCGGGCCCCGCCGTCCCGGCCGGACCCGCCCCCCGGCGCGGACGCCGTCGTACGGGCCTGCTGGCGGCCGTGGCAGCGGTCACCGCCGGTGCCGTGATCGCGGTCGTCCTGATGCTGAACTCCGGGTCGCCGGACGACAAGAAGGCGGGAGCGTCCACGCCCCCGAGCGACACCCCCTCGGCCACCGTAGAAGGCACCTCCAGGCCGCAGACCCTGCCGCCGGGTGCCCGGAAGGAAGCGGGCGGATACGCCTGGGTGCCCCCCGACGGCTGGCGGCGGGACACGAAGACCGGCTCGGAGGTGCACTACACGTCCCCCGACGCCAAACAGGAACTCGCCACCAAGTCCTCGCTGGCCCGCGGCGATCTGTTGGAGAACTGGGAGACCTCGGAGCAGAACGCCCGCCGGGGACAGGCGTACCAGAAGATCCGCCTGGAGAAGACGACCTTCCGGGGCTACCCGGCGGTCGTCTGGGAGTACACCTTCACGCTCAAGGGCGTTCCCTGGCACGCCCAGCTGCTGGGCTTCACCGTGGAGGGAAAGACGTACCAGGTCAACACGTGGTACCAGCCGGACATCGAGGCGCCGGCGCTGAAGACGTACAAGAAGGTCAAGGACACCTTCACCGTGCTGTAAAAGCGAGAGGGAGCCCCGCGGGGCTCCCTCAGACTGTGCCGGACTCGGCCGCTCAGACGGTCGTACGCCCGCGGGCCACCTTCTCCTTCACGAAGGCGATGGCCAGGACGACCGCGGCGACCAGCAGCGACAGCAGTACCGTCTTGCGTCCGTCGTGCTCGGTGTCGGTGAGCATGTAGCCGAGGACGAACACGATCAGCGCGGCCGTGGCCCAGGTCAGATACGGGTACAGCCACATCCGGACGACCAGCTTCTCCGGCGCCTCGGCCTGGATGATCTTCCGCATGCGCAGCTGCGAGAAGCAGATGACGAGCCAGACGAACAGCGCCACGGCACCGGACGAGTTGACCAGGAAGAGGAAGACGGAGTCCGGGAACTTGTAGTTGAAGAAGACCGCGACGAAGCCGAAGACGACGGACGCGATGATCGCCGCGAGCGGCACACCACGGCTGGTGGTCTTCGCGAAGGCCTTGGGCGCGTCACCGCGCTGTCCCAGTGAGTAGGCCATCCGGGAGGCCGTGTAGAGGCCGGAGTTGAGGCAGGACAGCACCGAGGTCAGGACGATGAAGTTCATGATCTGACCGGCGTGCGGGATGTCGAGGGAGTTGAGAGCGGCGACGTAGGAACCGTCGTCGGCGATCGACTTGCTGTCCCACGGGAGCAGGGAGACCACGACGAAGATCGAGCCGAGGTAGAAGACGGCGACTCGCCAGATGATGCTGTTGGTGGCCTTGGTGACGGCCTGCTGCGGGTTCTCGGACTCACCGGCGGCGAGCGTGGCGATCTCGCTTCCCATGAAGGAGAAGACGACGAGGAGCACACCGGTGAGGATCGCGCCCGGCCCGTTCGGCAGGAATCCGCCGTGGTCGGTCAGGTTGCTCAGCCCGGCCTGCTCGCTGTCGACGCCCGGCAGCAGCCCGAACACGGCCAGCCCGCCGATGACGATGAACGCGGCGATCGCCACGACCTTGATCCCGGCGAACCAGAACTCGAACTCGCCGTACGACCCGACGGAGACGAGGTTGGTGGCGGTCAGGACCACCATCACGATCAGGGCCCAGGCCCACTGCGGGACGGCGGGTATCCAGCCCTCCAGGATCACCGCACCGGCGGTCGCCTCGACGGCCAGCACGACGACCCAGAAGAACCAGTACAGCCAGCCGATGGAGAAGCCGGCCCAGCGGCCGAGCGCGCGGTCGGCGTGCGCCGAGAACGAGCCCGAGGTCGGGTTGGCCGCCGACATCTCACCGAGCATCCGCATCACCAGCACCACGAGCGTGCCGACGAGGGCGTACGACAGGAGGATGCCGGGTCCGGCGGTGGCGATGCCGGAACTGGAGCCGACGAAGAGTCCGGCTCCGATGACACCGCCGATGGCGATCATCGACAGATGGCGGTTCTTGAGACCTGCCTGGAGGCCGTTACCGGGATCGCCGGTGGCCTCAGGTTCCTTGCTGGCCTTGGAAAGGGTCGGCTGCGAGGTCATGGAGGGGATTTCCTTTGCGCCGGACGAGCAGATTCCCGTGCGAGCGGGGCACGGGGGCGTACGAATCGGTCCAGTGAATCTGAGGCGAACAGATTATTGAACCTTTGATTCCGGATCGTTACTTGAGGTTTCCCTGAGGTTCTGTAGTGTTGCTCACACTTTTCCTGGACCGGCCCCGAGGCTGCCGCCCGGAAACAGCCGTGTCACACTCTCCCCATGCGCGTGTATCTCGGCTCCGACCATGCGGGCTTCGAACTCAAGAACCACCTCGTCGAATGGCTCAAGGCGGCCGGCCACGACCCCGTGGACTGCGGCCCCCACATCTACGACGCCCAGGACGACTACCCGCCCTTCTGCCTCCGCGCCGCCGAGCGCACCGCGGCCGACCCCGACTCCCTCGGCATCGTGATCGGCGGCTCCGGCAACGGCGAGCAGATCGCCGCGAACAAGGTCAAGGGCGTCCGTGCGGCCCTCGCCTGGAGCGAGGAGACGGCGTCGCTCGGCCGGCAGCACAACAACGCCAACGTCGTCGCGGTCGGCGCGCGCATGCACACGACGGAGGAGGCGACCAAGTTCGTCGAGACCTTCCTCGGCACACCGTTCTCGGGCGACGAGCGCCATGCGCGGCGGATCGAGATGCTGCGCGTCTACGAGACGACGGGCGACCTCCCGCCGATCCCGGCGCACCACCCGCAGCAGTAGCAGGTCTTTCGAGTCCCGCCTGTCAGGAGACCGAGACAGGCGGGTGGGTGGGAAAGGATTGCGGGACTTGCCCGAGGGCCACACGATTCACCGGCTGGCGTTGGACTACGCGGACCGCTTCTCCGGCCGTACAACCCAAGTCACCAGCCCCCAGGGCAAGTTCTCCGACGCCGCCGCCCTCCTGACCGGCGGAGCCCTCCGTACCGCCGACGCCCACGGCAAGCACCTCTTCCTCGGCTTCCGGGACGCCGACTGGATCCACATCCACCTCGGCCTCTTCGGCAAGGTCACCTTCGGCGACGCCCCCGCACCCCCGCCGACGGACACCGTCCGCCTCCGCCTCGCGGACAGCACGTCGTACGTCGATCTCCGCGGCCCCACGACCTGCGCCCTGATCACGGACGCCGAGAAGGACGCGATACACGCCCGCCTCGGTCCGGACCCCCTGCGCCCGGACGCCGACCGGGACGTGGCCTACCGGCGTATCTCCCGCAGCCGCAGCACGATCGCCGCGCTCCTCATGGACCAGAAGGTCATCGCCGGCGTCGGCAACGTCTACCGCGCCGAGGTCCTCTTCCGGCACGGCATCGACCCGTACCGCGAAGGCAAGGACATCACCCCGGCCGAGTGGGACGCGATCTGGACCGACCTCGTCGAGCTGATGCGTGAGGGCGTCCGCAACAACCGCATCGACACCGTCCGCCCGGAACACACCCCGGAGGCGATGGGCCGTCCGCCCCGCGTCGACGACCACGGCGGCGAGGTCTACGTGTACCGCAGGGCCACCCTGCCCTGCCACATCTGTGGCGGCGAGATCCGCACCGCCGATCTCGCCGCCCGTAATCTCTTCTGGTGCCCGAACTGCCAGAACTGCCAGCGAAGTTGATCAGCCGTCAGAAACCGTGCGGCAGCCAGGGCGCCACGGTCGACGCGAACGCCACCGACGCCTCCGCCAGCGCCCCTTCCCGCAGCTCCCGCACCCGCCCGGCCGCCCCCAGCGCGCCCAGGGTCACGCCGCCGAGATACGCCGCCCCCAACTCCCGTACGGACAGGGCGAGATCGGCCGAGTCCTCCGTACGCACGCAGGACGCCCCCTTCGCGTCCCCGGTGAGCCGCCAACGCCCCGCGTTCCAGGGGCAGAACGCGTCCTCGACCTCGAACACCACGTCCACCGGGGCCTGATACGTCCGCGCCTCGAGCGCCGCCCCCACATCCACCAACCGCACGTGCAGTGAGTCCCGTACCTGCAGCGAACACCGCCGGATGTCGGACACCATGTACTGCCACGCCTCGTCCAGCGGCCGTCCGCGCGCACTCAGCGTCGAGGTGAGGTCGATGTCGCACAGGAAACGCCACAGCGCCGCATGCGCCGCGGGGTCCACCCCGAAGGCGTCCCGCAACTGCACCGTGCCCTTGGGTCCGGTGATGTCCCACTCGGGCTTCACATGGAAGCGCGCGTACCCGACGACCTCGCCGTCCCGCTCCGCCACCACGCACTGCAGGGGTGACGCACCTTCCCGCTCACTCTCCGGGTCGAGCAGCCCGAGCCGCTCCCAGCCGGGCTGCCGGGCCAGCATTCCCGGCCGCAGCGACACCTCCCGCGCGTACACCGCCTCGCATACGTCGAGCACGTCGGCCGGCGCCGCGTACCGCAGCCGTACGTCATCGGTGCCGGGCGGCACGGACAGCCGTACACGATTGGTGTCGATCTCGACGTTGGCGTGAAATGTCGCGACGCCGTACCCGAACCGCCCGTAGATCTCCGGCTCGGAGGCGGTCAGCACGGCGAGCGGCTCGCCCCAGGAGCGGACGTCGTCCAGCTGCCGCCGCATCATCGACGTCAGCACCCCGCGCCGCCGGTGGGTGGCGGCCACGCTGACCATGGTGACGCCCGCCGCGGGCACCGAGGCGCCGCCGGGCACGGTCAGCCGGAAGGTGAACGCGCCGGCCGTGCCGACGCACTGGTCACCGTCCCAGGCGCCGATCGAACGGTCCAGTTCCGTGAGCGGTTTCCACAGCTCCCGCTCCTCGGCCGACTCCGGGACCCCGCCGAAGGCGCGGATCAGGCCGTCGTAGAAGGTGTCCCACTCGTCCTGCCGCAGCACCCGCAGGTCGGTCATGGCGCCCGTCGCGCTGTCTGTGCCCATGGCCCATGCCTATCAGGGTGTTGCGGGACGGGCGAGGGAATTTTGCCGGGGCGGGGGCGCGACGGGTTTCTGTGAAGTTCACTGTGAAGTCGAGCCTCGGACGGGGGACAAGTGGGACCTCCCGTGCCAAGCGCCTGGTCGGATGGATAGGGTCCCGAACTAATGGCAGCAGGACGAGAGCGGCGCACGGCGGCCGAGACGTTCACGGCCCGGTTGAAGATGCACTGGCACCGGGTCCGCACCGGCCTGCGCAGAAGCGCCGTGGACTACTTCCGCGGCGACGGCTCGGACTGGATCGCGCTGGCCGGACTGCTGCTCACCATCCCGCTGATCGCGATCACCACGCTCGCCAACTCGGTGTGGTGCTCACCGGCCGCGCTGGTCCTTCCCATCGTCGCGGGCGGGCTGCTGCTGCGCCCGGCCAGCCTGCTCGGCCTCTACGCGGCGGCGGCGACCGCGCTGATCGTGGAGTCGGTGCAGCTCGGGCCGTACACGGAAGGGCCGTCCCGGGTCACGCCGGGTGTGGTGCTGGTGGTCGCCGCCTGCGGGTTCTTCGGGCTGCTGATCGCACAGTTCCGCAGCCGGGTCGGCGTGCCCTGGCGGCGCGGCGGCACGATGCTGTTCGACCTGCGGGAACGTATCCGGGTGCAGAGCAAGTTGCCGAAGCTGCCGATGGCGTGGCACCGCGAGATGGCGCTGCGGCCGGCCGGCGGTCAGTCCTTCTCGGGCGACTTCGTGGTGGCCGCCCGCACGAACGGCGGGCGCACGCTCGAAGTCGTCCTCACGGACGTCTCCGGCAAGGGCATGGACGCGGCATCACGGGCACTGCTGCTGTCGGGCGCGTTCGGCGGCCTGCTCGGCAGCCTGCCGCCGCATGCCTTTCTCCCCGCGGCCAACGGCTATCTCCTCCGCCAGGACTGGGACGAGGGCTTCGCCACCTCCATCCACCTCGTCCTCGATCTCGACTCCGGCGACTACGAGCTGTTCTCCGCCGGGCATCCACCGGGGCTCCAGCTCAGCGCGGGCAGCGGACGCTGGGAGGAGAAGGCGGCCGAGGGGCCACTGCTGGGGGTGTACGACGGTGCCCAGTTCGACCCGGTGAAGGGGTCTTTGCGCCCCGGTGACGTGTTGATGCTGTTCACCGACGGTCTGGTGGAAACGTCCGACCGCGACATCGTCGAGGGCATCGACCGTCTCACCGGCGAGGCCGACCGCTATGTCGCCGGCGGATTCCACGGCGCGGCCTGGCATCTCATCGAGGCGGTGGCGAAGGACGTCAACGACGACCGGGCGCTGCTGCTGATCTGCCGCGAGGGGCCGACGGCTCAGGCCCTCGCCCGCTGAGGGATGACTCACACTGGAGGGGTGACTCCAACGCCCTTGCCCCTCCCCGAAGTAGAAGCCCTCGCCCGCGCCGCCCACCAGGACCAGACCGACAAGGCCGGACGGCCCTACGCCGAACACCTGAGGGCCGTCGCCGAGGGCGTACGCGCGCGGGGCGGGGACGACGAGCAGATCGCGGCGGCCTGGCTGCACGACGCCGTGGAGGACGACAAGCTCTCCGAGCAGTGGCTGGACGAGGCCGCGCTGAGCCGTCGTACGAAGGACGTCGTGCGCGCGCTCACCAAGCGGGCCGGGGAACCCCCCGAGGCGTACGCCGCGCGCATTCTCGCCACTCCGGGCGCCCTGCTGGTCAAGGAGGCCGACCTCGCGCACAACGCGGACCCGGCGCGGCTCGCCGTACTCGACGCGGCCACCCGCACACGACTGACCGAGAAGTACGCACGGATGCGCGCACTTCTCGGCCTGAAGGATGAATCGAGCGGTGAATAACGCCTAGGCGCGTGCCTTTTCGCGTTCCCTGGCCAGCTCGGCCGCGTCCCGCTTGAACGCCCACTCCATCTTCGGCTCCATCGCGAACCGGAACACCCGCCGTACCGGCGCCGTGCAGAGCAGGGTCACGACGGCTGCCGCGAGGACGGTCACGATGATCTCGCCGAGCGGCCGGTGCAGCCAGGCGTGGTCGAACCAGCCCTGGTAGTCACCGGCCTTGACCAGGAATCCGTGCAGCAGATAGCCGTACAGCGTGCCCGCGCCGAGCGCCGTGAACCACATGTGGCGGCGCGGCACCCAGGCGAAGAAGCAGGCGGTCAGCAGCGTCGAGCAGCCGAACGTCGCGAGCACCATCACCGGCCCGGTCCACCAGGGAGCGCCCAGGTTCTGCGCGGCGTCACGGTGGTAGAACCACGCGGTGTTCATCCGCGGCACGGCCCACCAGCCGACCACCAGCGCCGCCGCGAACACCGGCACGGACGCGATCCGCACCGAACGCCGGCGCACCAGCCGGAAGTGCTCGGGCTTCATGCACAGACCCAGCACGAAGTACGGCAGGAACTGCAACACCCGCTGCAGATCCAGGTCGTTGCCGATCTCCGGGGTCACCGACGCCAGCATGGCGACACCGAGCGCGAGCGGCAGCGGGTGGCGCACCAGCTTCCAGATCGGGGTCGTCATCCGCCAGATGAACAGCGCGCACAGGAACCAGGTGAGATACCAGGGGTCGAGAAGACTGACCTCCTGACCGGGATCGTCGGCGACGACACGCTTGAAGAGCGGATACGCCGTCTCGAAGAGGATGTACGGCACCGCCACACCGGTGATCAATCGCTTCAGCCGGTCCGGGCGCATGTCGAAACTGCGCGAGAAAAAGCCGGAGATGACGATGAAGGCCGGCATGTGGAACGAGTACACGACCGAGTACACGGCTTCCAGGATCCGGCTGTCGGCCTTGAGCGGTTCCCAGGAGTGGCCGATCGCCACCAGCACGATCGCCAGATACTTGGCGTTGTCGAAGAAAGCGTCGCGCTGCTGTTTCTGCTGTGTCTGCGGTGCTCCCGTACTCGGCGCTCCCGATGTCGGCGACTGTGCCGGGGGGAGCGGCGTTCGGCTGTGACCGCTGGTGGAGGGCGTGGCGGCGTGGAACATCTGAGGCACCCTAGCCTTGCCTGTGGGTTCTCGTAAAACCCCGACGTCATTCCTGCTTTTCCGGCCCGACTACCTGTGTTTGCCGGAAGTTGGCAGGGCGGATGACGTGACGGTGAACACAGTGAGTCACTTGCGCTGAACGACGGAATGTCCGCTTCCGCTGCCTTTGCGTGCAACAAATCGAATTCCCTGCGAACGCGTTGTGTGGACAACGAAACGAACCAGCCGAATTCCTTGCGCGGTTGACTGGCGAATTGTGTTGCAAGCTGTGCCAGAGATGTGAGTTCGTGCGGACAGATCCGGACTTGTCGGATACGGGTGCGGCAGACGATGCGTCACGGGCCGCATACCGGGGCCCCGTTGGTGGCACGATGGTTCTGGCGGGGGTGCGCGGGGCGGCATCCCAGGCCGGGAGAGCGGATCCGACCGAGGGTGTGATCAGTTGTGGCCATTTCACTGTCAGTGGTGCTGCTATTGGCGATCATCCTGGTGGTGATGATCCGGGCGGGGAACATCAAGGCCGGCCCCGCGGTCGTCGCGGTCCTCTTCGGCTTCTTCCTCGCCTCGACGGGTATGGCCGACGACATCCAGCGCTTCCTCGACTCGATAGCCCAGACGATCAACGAGATCCAGTTCTGACCGGCCGGCCTCGTGGCATGCAAAAGGGCCCGGTTCCGAAGAACCGGGCCCTCATGGAGCGGGCGACGGGAATCGAACCCGCGTAGCTAGTTTGGAAGACTAGGGCTCTACCATTGAGCTACGCCCGCACAGCACGCGCCGCAGGTCAGCCGACCGCGGCACTGCAGGCATCGTAGCGGGTCGTGCCCCCTCACCGCACACCCCATAATTGCGGCGGCCGCACTGCCTGCGGGCATGTACCCTACGTGTCGCACCAGCACGGGGTGTGGCGCAGCTTGGTAGCGCGTCCGCTTTGGGAGCGGAAGGCCGTGGGTTCAAATCCCGCCACCCCGACCACGTACGGATCACCTCGCATGATCGCCTTTGGGGGCGTCCGGCGGCTACGGCTACTATGCAAGCTGCGCGTCCGTGTGTCTCGGCAGTGAAGATCACTGAAGTCCTCCGGGCAGCGAAATCCGCCGGACCAGTCTGGCTCCGGCAGAAACCAAGAAGTCAGCCACAAGGAGACCGAACCGTGAAGAGCGCCGTGGAGACCCTGAACCCGACCCGGGTTCGGCTCACTGTCGAGGTGCCCTTCGAGGAGCTCAAGGACAGCCTCGACGCGGCGTACAAGAAGATCAACCAGCAGGTCACGGTGAAGGGCTTCCGCAAGGGCAAGATCCCGGCCCGCGTCATCGACCAGCGGTTCGGCCGCGGTGCGGTTCTGGAGGAGGCCGTCAACGACGCGCTGCCCAAGTTCTACACCGAGGCGGTCAACGAGGCCGAGATCGACGTCCTGGGCCAGCCCGAGGTCGACATCACGGAGCTGAAGGACGGCGAGACGCTGAACTTCACCGCCGAGGTCGACATCCGCCCGACCCTGGAGATCCCGGACTTCTCCGGCATCGAGGTCGAGGTCGACGCCGTCGAGGTGACGGAGGACGACATCGCGCAGTCCGTCGAGCAGCTCCGCGAGCGCTTCGCCTCCACCTCCCCGGTCGAGCGTGCCGCCGAGGACGGCGACGTCGTCACCCTCGACCTGGAGGCCAAGGTCGAGGGCGAGGTCCTCGAGGACGGCGTGGCGAGCGGTGTCTCCTACACCATCGGCTCCGGCGAGCTCCTCGACGGCATCGACGACGCCGTGAAGGGCCTGGAGGCCGGTGGCGAGGCCACCTTCACCTCCGAGCTCAAGGGCGGCTCCGCGGCCGGCAAGGAGGCCGAGGTCACCGTCAAGGTCTCCCAGGTCGCCGCGCGCGAGCTCCCCGAGCTGGACGACGACTTCGCGCAGCTCGCCTCCGAGTTCGACACCCTCGACGAGCTCAAGGCCGACAGCCGCAAGCGCCTCGAGAACATGAAGCAGTACGACCAGGCCACGCAGGCCCAGGAGCGCGTCCTGGAGAAGCTGCTCGAGCTGGTCGAGGTGCCCGTCCCCGAGAAGCTGCTCGAGGACGAGATCAACACCCGTAAGCACAACCTCGAGCACCACCAGCTCGGCCAGATGGGCCTCGACCTCCCGAAGTACCTGGAGATCCAGGGCAAGACCGAGGAAGAGTTCGAGACCGAGACCCGCGAAGCCGCGGTCAAGGGCATCAAGACCCAGTTCGTGCTCGACGAGCTGGTCAAGCAGGAGAAGCTCAACGTCAACCAGGAGGAGCTCACCGAGCACCTCATGCGCCGCGCCGCCTCCTCCGGCATGTCCCCCGACCAGTTCGCCCAGGCCGTCGTCGAGGGCGGCCAGGTCCCCCTCCTGGTCGGCGAGGTGGCCCGCGGCAAGGCCCTGGCCGTCGTCGTCGAGAAGGCCACGGTCAAGGACACCAACGGCGAGATCATCGACCTGGAGGACGACGACGAGGTCGAGCAGGCCACGGAGACGGTCGAGCTCGCGGAGGGTGCCGCCGAGACCCCCGCCGAGGAGAAGACCGAGGGCTGAGCCCACGGCGCCTGGCAGGTCGTAGGAAGGGCCCTGGGGAGGCATCATGCCCCGGGGCCCTCGACGTACGTCGGTGCAGTGCCCCGATAGGGGCGCGGGGAACTGCGCGACCAGCCACACACAACCCGCACCTGCCCCGGTACCCGCACCATCACGGCGAGTAGCCAGCGCCCCAGCCGCCGGACCCTCTACGCCCCCGGCGAACACTCACCTCTCCGGGATTCCCCGAAGGGACCAGCGCGTTAGGGTCCATGAATACGGGGCCCAGAACCTCGGCCAAACCGCCGGAGGCCCCCGCAGGGATACGTGAGACGGCCCGGCGCCGTCGTTTAGACGAGCAGGTGGATACGTGACGAATCTGATGCCTACAGCCGCCGGCGAGCCTTCCTTCGGTGGCCTCGGCGACCAGGTCTACAACCGGCTGCTCAACGAGCGGATCATCTTCCTCGGCCAGCCGGTCGACGACGACATCGCGAACAAGATCACCGCGCAGCTGCTGCTCCTTGCCGCTGACCCGGACAAGGACATCAACCTCTACATCAACAGCCCCGGCGGCTCGATCACGGCCGGTATGGCGATCTACGACACCATGCAGTTCATCAAGAACGACGTGGTGACGATCGCGATGGGCCTCGCCGCCTCGATGGGCCAGTTCCTCCTCAGCGCGGGTACCCCGGGCAAGCGCTTCGCGCTCCCGAACGCCGAGATCCTGATCCACCAGCCCTCCGCAGGCCTCGCCGGTTCGGCATCGGACATCAAGATCCACGCCGAGCGGCTGCTGCACACCAAGAAGCGCATGGCGGAGCTGACGTCCTTCCACACCGGGCAGAGCATCGAGCAGATCACCCGCGACTCCGACCGTGACCGGTGGTTCGACGCCGACGAGGCCAAGGAGTACGGCCTGATCGACGATGTCATCACGCACGCCGCGAGCTTGCCGGGCGGCGGCGGCACCGGGGCCTGACGCCCCCGTGCAGCCCCCAGCCGACCGCCTCAGCCTTCTAGGAGACAGATAGTGAACGACTTCCCCGGCCGCGGCATGTACGACCGCGCACGCGCCGAGAGCACGGTGCCGGTCGCCGAGTCCCGGTACGTCATCCCCCGCTTCGTCGAGCGCACCTCGCAGGGCATCCGCGAGTACGACCCGTACGCGAAGCTCTTCGAGGAGCGCGTGATCTTCCTCGGCGTGCAGATCGACGACGCCTCCGCCAACGACGTCATGGCGCAGCTGCTGTGCCTGGAGTCGATGGACCCCGACCGGGACATCTCGGTCTACATCAACAGCCCCGGCGGCTCCTTCACCGCGCTGACTGCGATCTACGACACGATGCAGTTCGTGAAGCCGGACATCCAGACCGTGTGCATGGGCCAGGCGGCCTCCGCCGCGGCCGTCCTGCTCGCGGCCGGCTCGCCCGGCAAGCGCATGGCGCTGCCGAACGCCCGCATCCTGATCCACCAGCCGTACAGCGAGACGGGCCGCGGTCAGGTCTCCGACCTGGAGATCGCCGCGAACGAGATCCTCCGGATGCGCGCGCAGCTGGAGGAGATGCTGGCCAAGCACTCCACCACGCCGATCGAGAAGATCCGCGAGGACATCGAGCGCGACAAGATCCTCACGGCCGAGGACGCGCTGTCCTACGGCCTGATCGATCAGATCATCTCGACCCGGAAGATGAACAACGAATCGGTGCGCTGACGCGGAAGGCTGTATCGTCTGCCGCTCCTTGGCACGGTTCGGCACTGTGCACGACAAAGTGCGCGTCGAAGTGAACCGTGCCAAGGGGGGCCCGAACGAGGGCCCCGGCAAGGTACCGTCGGACATAAGGCAGCACCAGGAGCCGCTGGACCTAGGCGTCTCCCAGGCGAAGGGGAAGCACACCGTGGCACGCATCGGTGACGGCGGCGATCTGCTCAAGTGCTCGTTCTGCGGCAAGAGCCAGAAGCAGGTCAAGAAGCTCATCGCAGGCCCCGGTGTGTACATCTGCGACGAGTGCATCGATCTCTGCAACGAGATCATCGAGGAAGAGCTCGCGGAGACCAGCGAGGTGCGGTGGGAGGAACTCCCCAAACCGCGCGAGATCTACGAGTTCCTCGAGGGCTACGTGGTCGGCCAGGAGGCCGCCAAGAAGGCGCTCTCCGTCGCGGTGTACAACCACTACAAGCGGGTCCAGGCCGGTGAGAACGGCGGCGCCCAAAGCCGCGAGGACGCCATCGAGTTGGCGAAGTCCAACATCCTGCTGCTCGGCCCCACGGGCTCCGGCAAGACCCTGCTGGCCCAGACCCTCGCGCGCATGCTCAACGTCCCGTTCGCCATCGCCGACGCGACAGCGCTGACGGAGGCCGGGTACGTCGGCGAGGACGTCGAGAACATCCTGCTGAAGCTCATCCAGGCGGCCGACTACGACGTCAAGAAGGCCGAGACCGGGATCATCTACATCGACGAGATCGACAAGGTGGCCCGCAAGAGCGAGAACCCGTCGATCACCAGGGATGTGAGCGGCGAGGGCGTCCAGCAGGCGCTGCTGAAGATCCTCGAAGGCACGACGGCCTCCGTGCCCCCGCAGGGCGGCCGCAAGCACCCCCACCAGGAGTTCATCCAGATCGACACGACGAACGTCCTGTTCATCGTGGGCGGCGCCTTCGCCGGACTGGAGAAGATCATCGAGTCCCGGGCCGGCGCGAAGGGCATCGGCTTCGGCGCGACGATCCGCTCGAAGCGGGAGCTGCAGTCCAAGGACCAGTTCGAGGACGTCATGCCGGAGGACCTGGTCAAGTTCGGCATGATCCCCGAGTTCATCGGGCGCCTCCCCGTCATCACGAGCGTCCACAACCTGGACCGCGAGGCCCTGCTCCAGATCCTGATCGAGCCGCGTAACGCGCTCGTGAAGCAGTACGAGCGCCTCTTCGAACTCGACGGCGTGGAACTCGACTTCGAACGCGAGGCCCTCGAAGCCATCGCCGACCAGGCCATCCTCCGCCAGACCGGCGCCCGCGGCCTGCGCGCCATCATGGAGGAAGTCCTCCAGGGCGTGATGTACGAGATCCCGTCCCGCAAGGACGTCGCCCGCGTCGTCATCACCGCCGAGGTCGTCCACTCGAACGTCAACCCGACCCTGATCCCGCGGGACGCGCGGGGGCGGGGCTCGGGCGAGCAGAAGTCGGCGTAGCCGCCGTACGCACATGGCAAGGGGCCCCGGTCAGCCGACCGGGGCCCCTTCGCTGTTGACGGAGACCGTCAGGCCTTGACGCGGATCTCGTCGCGGAGCTTGCTGGTGATGTCGGCGGCGACGTCCTTCGTCATGTCCTTGCTGGCGTCACCGGGGGAGACCATGGCCATGGTGCTGTAGTCGGCCCAGGCACAGAACCAGTCGGTCTTCGCCTTCTGCGTGGCCAGGTCGGTGCCCTTGGCCGCCTGGCACTTCATCACCGCACCGTCGATCTCGACCGTTTCGGGCTCGCCGACCATCTCGGTCTTCGGGGCGGCCGTGCTGCCCGAGGACGAGGAGTTGTCCTGGGACTCCTTCTTGATCAGCGTGAAGAACTCGTCCAGGGACTTCTCGGGATCGGCGATCTCACCGTAGGCGCCGATGTAGGTGATGCCCTTGGCCGTCGTGAGTTCGCTGGGGTCTGGCGCGGTGGAGGGGTCTTTGGGGTCGTAGTCGCTCAGGTCGGCCGTCGAGTAGATGCCGGAGACCGCGGTGCCGTTCTTGACGCCGCTCTTCGTCAGGTCCTTCGCCGTGTCCGTGCCGGCGCCCTCGGAGTCCTTGGTGAACAGCTTGTACTCGCTGAGCACCGTCTCCGGCGTCGTCAGCTTGTGCGCGCCGTCGTCCTCGATGCCGCCCGCGCCGCCGCCCCCGCCGATGACGAAGTACGCGCCCACGCCGATCGCCGCCACGACGGCGACCGCGCCGATGATGAGGCCCGTCTTCTTCGCGCCGCCGCCCGGAGCCGGCGGCTGCGGGGCGCCGTACGGGGCCTGACCGTACGGAGGCTGCTGGCCGTAGGGCTGCTGCTGTCCGTAGGGAGGGGTCTGGGGCGGGACGCCCTGCGGGGGCTGCTGGGGGTAGCCGTAACCGGGCTGGGCGGGCGGAGCCTGCTGGGGGTAGCCATAGCCGGGCTGGGGGGCCTGCGGCTGCTGGCCGTACGGACCCGGCTGGCCGTACGGTCCGGGCTGCTGGGGCTGCCCGCCGTACGGGCCCGGCTGGTTGTAGCTCATTTCTGGGTTCCCCTCCAGATGCTTATGTGTTCCCGACATCCTGGCGCAGGCGCGGGGGACGCACGGCATCGGGGTGCGCAGTGTTACAGAACAAAGGAGTTTCGGGACACGCCCGCGACACCTCTAAACTGAGCGGGTGACCGAGAACGCTCAGCAGCAGCCACCAGCGCCCGACACCGAACTGCCGACCCAGTACGCGCCGGCCGATGTAGAAGGGCCGCTGTACGAGCGCTGGGTGGAGCGGGGTTACTTCGAGGCCGATGAGAAGAGTGACAAGCCTCCGTACACCATCGTCATCCCGCCGCCCAACGTCACCGGCTCGCTCCACCTCGGGCACGCCTTCGAGCACACCCTCATCGACGCGCTGACTCGTCGTAAGCGCATGCAGGGGTACGAGACGCTGTGGCAGCCCGGCATGGACCACGCGGGCATCGCGACGCAGAACGTCGTCGAGCGCGAGCTGGGCAAGGAGGGCAAGTCCCGGCACGACCTCGGCCGTGAGGCCTTCGTCGAGCGGGTCTGGCAGTGGAAGGGCGAGTCCGGCGGGCAGATCAGCGGTCAGATGCGGCGCCTCGGCGACGCTGTCGCCTGGTCGCGTGAGCGCTTCACCATGGACGAGGGCCTGTCCCAGGCCGTTCAGACCATCTTCAAGCGGCTCTACGACGACGAGCTGATCTACCGCGCCGAGCGCATCATCAACTGGTGCCCGCGGTGTCTGACCGCCATCTCCGACATCGAGGTCGAATACCAGGACGACGACGGCGAGTTGGTCTCCATGAAGTACGGGGACGGGGACGAGACCATCGTCGTCGCCACCACCCGTGCCGAGACCATGCTCGGCGACACGGCCGTCGCCGTTCACCCCGAGGACGAGCGGTACAAGCACCTGGTCGGCAAGCTCATCAAGCTGCCGCTGACCGACCGTTCCATCCCGGTCGTCGCCGACGAGCACGTCGACCCCGAGTTCGGCACGGGCGCCGTCAAGGTCACCCCGGCCCATGACCCGAACGACTTCGAGATCGGCCAGCGGCACGACCTGCCCGCCATCACGATCATGGACGAGCACGCCGTCATCACCGCCCACGGCCCCTTCCAGGGCCAGGACCGGCTGGAGGCCCGCTCCGCGATCGTCGCCGCGCTGCGCGCCGAGGGCCGGATCGTCGCCGAGAAGCGGCCGTACGTCCACTCCGTCGGCCACTGCTCGCGCTGCAAGACCACCATCGAGCCCCGCCTGTCCATGCAGTGGTGGGTCAAGGTCGGCCCGCTCGCGAAGGCCGCCGGCGACGCGGTCCGCGACGGGCGCGTCAAGATCCATCCGCAGGAGATGGAGAAGCGGTACTTCGACTGGGTCGACAACCTCCACGACTGGTGTATTTCCCGGCAGTTGTGGTGGGGTCACCGGATTCCGGTCTGGTACGGGCCGAACGGCGAGGTCGTCTGCGTCGGCCCCGACGAGCAGCCGCCCACCGGCGAGGGCTGGCACCAGGACACCGACGTCCTCGACACCTGGTTCTCCTCCGGCCTGTGGCCCTTCTCCACGCTCGGCTGGCCCGAACAGACCGAGTCGCTCGCGAAGTTCTACCCGAACTCCGTCCTGGTCACCGGCTACGACATCCTCTTCTTCTGGGTCGCCCGGATGATGATGTTCGGCCTGTACGCGATGGACGGCACCCCGCCGTTCCACACCATCGCGCTGCACGGCATGGTCCGCGACCAGTTCGGCAAGAAGATGTCGAAGTCCTTCGGCAACGCGGTCAACCCGCTGGACTGGATGGACAAGTACGGCTCCGACGCCCTGCGCTTCACCCTGGCCCGCGGCGCCAACCCCGGTACCGACGTCCCGATCGGCGAGGACTGGGTCCAGGGCTCCCGCAACTTCGCCAACAAGATCTGGAACGCGACGCGCTTCGCGCTGATGAACGGTGCGACGGTCGAGGGCCCGCTGCCTTCTCAGGAGCAGATGTCGGCGACGGACCGCTGGATCCTGTCCCGCCTCAACTCCGTCGTCGCCGAAGTCGACGCGCTGTACGAGGACTTCCAGTTCGCGAAGCTCTCCGACGCGCTGTTCCACTTCGCCTGGGACGAGGTCTTCGACTGGTACGTCGAGCTGTCCAAGACCACGTTCAACGCGGGCGGCGAGCCGGCCGAGGTCAGCAAGCGCGTCCTGGGCGAAGTCCTGGACGTCACCCTGAAGCTGCTGCACCCGGTCGTTCCCTTCGTCACGGAGACGCTGTGGACGACGCTGACGGGCGGCGAGTCCCTCGTGATCGCGGACTGGCCGAAGGACAGCGGCTTCCGTGACGCGGCCGCGGAGCAGGAGATCGGGGCGCTGCAGCAGCTCGTCACGGAGGTCCGCCGCTTCCGCAACGACCAGGGTCTCCAGCCGGGCCAGCGCGTCCCGGCCCGCCTGGCCCTGGACGGCACGGGCCTCGCCCCGCACGAGCCGGCCATCCGCCAGCTGGGGCGCCTCCAGCCGGAGGGCGAGGGCTTCTCGGCGACGGCGACGCTGCCGGTCGCGGGGGCGACGGTCGCACTGGACCTCTCGGGCGCGATCGACGTGGCCGCGGAGCGCAAGCGTCTCGCCAAGGACCTGGCCGCCGCGGAGAAGGACAAGGCCCAGTCCACCGCCAAGCTCGGCAACGAGGGGTTCCTCGCGAAGGCGCCGGATCATGTCGTCGAGAAGATCCGGGCGCGGCTTGCCAAGGCGGACGAGGACATCGCGCGGATCAAGGCGCAGCTGGACAGGCTGCCGCCTGCGTAAGGGTTGCTACGTCGCTGAAGGCCCCCGGAGCTTGTCGGTTCCGGGGGCTTTTGGTTGCCGTCACGGCGAGTCGCTCGCCCGCGCTCGCAGGGTGCCGCCTGCGCCCACCCGTGCCGCCCCAGCGGCACGACTGCCCGCAGGCTGGGTACGTAGACTGACCCCGTGAGTGAAAGCGACCCGTTCGACGAGATCGTCGCCGCCGAAACAGACCGCGACCCCGACCTCGCGGTCATCGAGGCCGGCAGCCGCACCCTGCGTACCCAGGGCGGCCCGCCGGAGGCCGCCGTGCCCGTGCGCCCCGAGGACCCCGAGGTCGACAAGGCCCTCCGCGAGGTCGAGGCGGAGCTGGCGACCCGTTGGGGCGAGACCAAGCTGGAGCCCTCGGTCGCCAGGATCGCCGCACTCATGGACGTCCTGGGCGAGCCGCAGCGCGCGTACCCCTCGATCCACATCACCGGCACCAACGGCAAGACCTCCACCGCCCGCATGATCGAGGCCCTGCTCGGCGCCTTCGAGCTGCGGACCGGCAGGTACACGAGCCCGCATGTGCAGTCGATCACCGAGCGGATCAGCCTGGACGGTGCGCCGATCTCCGCCGAGCGGTTCATCGAGACGTACCAGGACATCAAGCCGTACATCGAGTTGGTCGACGCCCAGCAGGAGTTCCGGCTGTCGTTCTTCGAGGTGCTGACGGGCATGGCGTACTCCGCCTTCGCGGACGCGCCCGTCGATGTGGCCGTCGTCGAGGTCGGCATGGGCGGTTCCTGGGATGCCACCAATGTGATCGACGGGGACGTCGCCGTCGTCACCCCCATCGACCTCGATCACACCGACCGGCTCGGCGAGACGCCCGCCGCCATCGCCGGGGAGAAGTCCGGGATCATCAAGCAGGACGCGACGGTGATCCTGGCGCAGCAGCCCGTCGAGGCGGCGCAGGTGATGCTGAAGAAGGCGGTCGAGGTCGACGCCACCGTGGCCCGCGAAGGGCTGGAGTTCGGGGTGGTCGCGCGGCAGATCGCCGTCGGTGGGCAGCTGGTCACCCTGCGCGGGCTGGGCGGTGAGTACCCCGAGGTGTATCTGCCGCTGCACGGCCCCTACCAGGCGCACAACGCGGCCGTGGCGCTCGCCGCCGTCGAGGCGTTCTTCGGCGTCGGCGCGCAGCGTTCCGATCCGCTCGACATCGATCACGTCCGCAAGGCGTTCGCCTCCGTCGCCTCGCCGGGGCGGATGGAGGTCGTACGCCGTTCCCCGACCGTCGTCCTGGACGCGGCCCACAATCCGGCGGGCGCCCGCGCCACCGCCGAGGCGATCGGGGAGGCCTTCGACTTCAGCCGGCTGATCGGGGTGGTCGGGGCCAGCGGGGACAAGAACGTCCGGGGGCTGCTGGAGGCCTTCGAACCGATCTTCGCCGAGGTCGTGGTGACGCAGAACTCCAGCCATCGCGCGATGGACGCCGACGAACTGGCCGCGATCGCCGTCGAGGTGTTCGGGGACGACCGGGTGCAGGTCGAGCCGCGGCTGCCGGACGCCCTGGAGGCCGCGATCACGCTGGCCGAGGAGGAGGGCGAGTTCGCCGGTGGCGGCGTGCTCGTCACCGGTTCCGTCATCACCGTCGGCGAGGCCCGGCTGCTGCTGGGGAAGGGCTGAATCCACGCATGCGTACGCTCTGTTCCTCGACCCTGATCGGCGAGCTGTTCATCATCGGCTTCGCCGGTCTGGTCGCGATGAAGGACGACGATCTGTCCATGACCACGGTGTGGACGGTCAGCGGCATCGCGATGTTCCTGTGCCTGGTGCTGTGCGGCCTGGTGACCCGGCCCGGCGGCGTCGCCCTCGGCTGGGCCCTGCAGATCGCCCTCATCGCCTCCGGCTTCATCGTGCCGAGCATGTTCTTCCTGGGGGCGATCTTCGCGGCGCTGTGGTGGGCGTCGGTGCACTACGGGCGGAAGATCGACGAGGCGAAGGCAAGATTCGCGGCCGGCCAGGCGGATCAGCCTGACGCTGCGTAACAAGCACCGAGCTGCGCCCCGTATGCTCAACACCACCCCGCACAACCTTTGATTCAAAGGAGCTCGCACGTGACCCAGCGCACCCTCGTCCTCCTCAAGCCCGACGCCGTACGTCGTGGCTTGACCGGCGAGATCATCAGCCGTATCGAGCGCAAGGCGGGCTGGCGGATCACCGCGCTGGAGCTGCGCACGCTGGATCAGGAGACCCTGGAGCAGCACTACGGCGAGCACAAGGGCAAGCCCTTCTACGAGCCGCTGGTGGAGTTCATGGCCTCCGGCCCGGTTGTGGCCATGATCGTCGAGGGTGAGCGGGTCATCGAGGGACTGCGTGCCCTGGCCGGTCCGACCGACCCGATCGCCGCCGCTCCCGGCTCCATCCGCGGTGACTACGGCGTGATCGTCCGGGAGAACCTGATCCACGCCTCCGACTCCGAGGAGTCCGCCGAGCGCGAGGTGAAGATCTTCTTCCCGGGCCACGGCTGACCGTAGGCCCGCGCGTCACCGAGCCTTCATCTGAGAGGCCGTCAGTTCCCTCGTGTCACCCTGCTTGACCTGGGACGGCTGGTTATTGCCTGCCGTCCCCCGGCATATGCGTGCCGATCGGGGGAACGAGAGCCCCCGATGGACCGTCTGAGGCAGCGAGGCGGCTCATCATCTGCTGACAATGGCGAAGACCCTCGCGCAGTGTTCGGGAAGGCGCGTCTACGATGGAAGCCTTCACGTCACAGCACCCACTTCGCCGACCTGAAAAGCCCTCAAAAGCTCTGTGGGAAGGCCAGACGAATCCTGATGGGGAACTCAATGTCGTTCATCGGCCGTGACATGGCTGTCGACCTCGGGACCGCCAACACGCTGGTGTACGTCAGGGGTCGCGGGATCGTACTCAACGAGCCGTCCGTGGTCGCGATCAACACCAATACCGGTGGCATTCTCGCGGTCGGCGCCGAAGCGAAGAAGATGATCGGGCGCACGCCCGGCAACATCGTTGCCGTGCGTCCACTGAAGGACGGCGTGATCGCCGACTTCGAGATCACCGAGCGGATGCTCCGCTACTTCATCCTGAAGATCCACAAGCGGCGGTATCTGGCTCGTCCGCGGGTCGTCGTCTGTGTGCCCTCCGGCATCACGGGCGTCGAGCGCCGTGCCGTCATCGAGGCGTCGTCCCAGGCCGGCGCCCGCCAGGTGCACATCATCGAGGAGCCCATGGCGGCGGCCATCGGCTCCGGCCTGCCGGTCCACGAGGCCACGGGCAACATGGTGGTGGACATCGGCGGCGGCACCACGGAGGTCGCGGTCATCTCCCTCGGCGGCATCGTCACCGCCCAGTCCATCCGCGTCGCCGGCGACGAACTGGACAACGCGATCATCCAGCACATCAAGAAGGAGTACAGCCTCCTCCTCGGTGAGCGGACGGCTGAGCAGATCAAGATCACGATCGGTTCGGCGTACGACCTCGACGACGATCAGCACACCGAAATCCGCGGCCGAGATCTTGTCTCCGGGCTGCCCAAGACCGTCGTCATCTCCGCCGCGGAGGTGCGCAAGGCGATCGAGGAGCCGGTCAACGCCATCGTCGACGCCGTGAAGACGACCCTCGACAAATGCCCGCCGGAGTTGTCCGGCGACATCATGGACCGCGGAATCGTCCTCACCGGTGGCGGTGCCTTGCTGCGCGGCCTCGACGAGCGGCTGCGCCGGGAGACCGGGATGCCGATCCATATCGCCGAGGATCCGCTGGACAGCGTGGCGCTCGGTTCCGGTAAGTGTGTCGAGGAGTTCGAGGCGTTGCAGCAGGTGCTCGACGCCCAGCCCCGCAGATGACGTAACTCTTCGATTCCGCCGTACGAGACGATCTCTTCTTGTACGGCGGATCGTTGATATAGAGACATAAGCTCACCCATAAACGCTTCTCTTCAACACCTGCACATTCCTAGAGGGAAGGCACGGCCGCCGCACGTGAGGGACACGAAAGAGAGCCGGCTGCTTCTGGTGCTGCTGATCGCCATCGCGTTCGCACTGATCACGGTGGACATCCGCGGCGGAGAGGACTCACCGGTCGACGGTGCCCGCCAGGGAGCGGCAGCCGTGTTCGGCCCGATCGAGGACGGCGTGTCCAGCGCGGTCGACCCGGTCGGCAACGCTGTCTCCGCGATCCGTGACTCCGGCGAGCGGCACGACCGGCTCGCCGCGCTGGAGAAGGAGAACGCGGCCCTCAAGGCGAAGCTCGGCAGCGACGACCGCAACCGCAGCCGGCTGGCCCAGCTCGACAAGATGCTGAAGGTGGCGGGCAAGGGCCAGTACGGCATCAAGGGCGCCGAGGTCATCGCCATAGGAGCGGCCCAGGGCTTCTCCTGGACCATCACCATCAACGCGGGCGCGGGCGACGGCATCAAGCGCGACATGACCGTCCTCAACGGCGACGGCCTGGTCGGGCGGGTGACGACCGTCGGCCCCAACACCGCCACCGTGCTGCTCGCCAGCGACCCCGACTTCACCGTCGGCACCCGGATGGAAGCCAGCGACGAGCTCGGCTTCGCCTCCGGGCAGGGCGACCGTCCACTGCGCGTCGAACTCCTCAACGGCAAGGCCGAGGTGAAGAAGGGCGACCGGCTGGTCACCTTCGGCTCGCAGGCCGACAGGCCGTTCGTGCCCGGCGTCCCGGTCGGCGTGGTCTCCCGCGTCGACCCCTCCGGCGGCGACCTGACCCGCACGCTGTACGTCACGCCGTATGTCAGCTTCACCAAGCTCGACGTCGTCGGCGTGGTCGTCGAGACCCCGAAGCAGGATCCGCGCGACACGGTGCTGCCGGACAAGCCGCAGCCCAAACCCACGCCTACCGTGACGGTGACGGTCACGCCGTCCGCCGAAGCGCCCGACGGCCAGTACGAGCAAGAGCAGTAGGAGCTGAGTCATGCGCGTCAACCGGATCCTGCTCTCCTCCTCGCTCGTCGTCGTCGCCCTGGTGCTGCAGGTGAGCGTCCTCGCCCGCCTGCACCTCCCGGGCGCCGTCCCCGACCTGCTGCTGCTCACCGTCCTGGGCCTGGCCCTGGTGTACGGCCATGTCGGCGGTGCCCTCGTCGGCTTCGGCGCCGGTCTCCTCGCCGACCTCGCCCCGCCCGCCGACCATGCCGCCGGCCGCTACGCCCTGGTGCTGTGCGTCATCGGCTATCTCGCCGGGCTCGTCAAACCGGACAACGGCCGGCTGAAGTCGGCCACCGGCCCCATGGTCGTGGTCGCCGCCGCCGCCATCGGCTCCACCCTGCTCTACGCCGGAGTCGGCGCCCTCGTCGGCGACACCGCCGCCCGCCATGTCGGCCTCGGCAGCCTGCTGTTCACCGCCGCGCTGTACGACCTGCTGCTCGCCCCCTTCGTCGTCCCCGGGATCATGGCGCTGGCCCGGCGCGCGGAGAACGACCCGCTCGCCGACACCAACTCGGCCGCCAAGTCCCCCAACATCTCCACCGGCTGGCTCTCCTCCGGCACCGGTCTGCGGATCGGCGGCCAGCGAGGCGGCTTCAAGGTCAAGGCGGCCCGCGCGCGAGTGGCCCGCGCCGGACGCATCAAGGGGGTCAAGCGGCTGTGATCCCAAGGGAGTTGAGCGCCCCGAAGGGGCGCGGGGAACTGCGCGACAAGCCACGACGGCGCTGCAGCCGATCAACAGCCCATCGCGGAGCGGGGAGGCAGCAGTGACCAACATCCCGGAGACCGGCCGGACGCCACGCGTGCAGATCCGGCTCGTCGTCATCCAGATCCTTGTCCTCTCCCTGCTCGGCACCCTCGGCGGACGCCTGTGGTACCTGCAGATCCGCGAGGGCGACGAGTACGCCAAGGAGGCGTCCGGCAACCACGTCCAGCAGGTCGTCCAGCCCGCCGTACGCGGCTCGATCCTCGACGCGCGCGGGGTCGCCCTCGCGGACAACGAGACACGGCTCGTGGTGTCCGCCTCGCGCACCGAGCTGCTGAAGATGAAGGACGACGGCAAGGCCGTCCTCACCAAGCTCGCGGGCGTCCTGGGCATGAAGCCCAAGGAGGTCATGGACAAGGTCCGGCTGTGCGACGCGAAGACTCCGCAGCCCTGCTGGAACGGCTCGCCGTACCAGCCGATCCCGGTCACCGACGAGGCCACGCCCCGCCAGGCCCTGCAGATCCGTGAGCGCTCCGAGGACTTCCCCGGCATCACCGCCGAGCCGCAGGCCGTACGCCGGTACACGAGCCCCGGCGCGGCCAATGCCGCGCAGGTCCTCGGCTATCTCTCCCCGGTCACCGACGAGGAGATCACCAAGGCGCAGGACACCGACTCGCCCTATCTGCGCTCCGACCAGGTCGGCCGCTCGGGCCTGGAGCGCGCGTACGACAAGGAGCTGCGCGGCAAGGCGGGCGTCACCCGCTACGAGGTCGACAACCTCGGCCGTGTCATCGGCCAGGCCGAGGCCGACGAGGCCCAGCCCGGCGACAACCTCGTCACCAGCATCGACGCCCGGGTCCAGCGGGTCGCCGAGTACGAGCTGAACGAGGCGATGAAGAAGGCCCGCGACGTGTTCGACGACAACACGGGCGAGAACTACAAGGCGGACTCCGGTGCCGTCATCGTGATGGAGGCCAAGACCGGCCGCCTCGTCGCCATGGCGTCCAACCCGTCGTACGACCCGAACGCCTGGGTCGGCGGTATCTCCGCCAAGGACTACACGCGGCTGACCGGCAAGGCCTCCAACTACCCGCTGCTGAACCGGGCCATACAGGGTCAGGCCGCGCCCGGCTCGATCTTCAAGGTGGTCTCCACGGCCGCGGCGGTCGAGGCCGGCTACCCGTTCGACGGCAACTACGACTGCTCCAGCTCCTACTCCGTCGGCGGCCAGGTCTTCAAGAACTTCGAGTCGCAGAGCTACGGCCCGATCGGTCTGGGCCGGGCCCTGGAGGTCTCCTGCGACACCGTCTTCTACCGGCTCGCGCACAGCGAGTGGCAGAAGGACGGCGGCATCAACCCGAAGAAGGGTGAGCCCAAGGACTACTTCTACAAGGCCGCCCACCAGTTCGGCCTCGGCAAGGAGACCGGCATCGACCTGCCCAACGAGGTCACCGGCCGCGTCCCCGACCGCCAGTGGAAGCAGTCGTACTGGGAGGCCAACAAGGACGCCTGGTGCAAGACGGGGAAGAAGAACGGCAGTTACGTCGAGAAGATCTCGTACGAGAACTGCCTCGAGGGCAACAAGATGCGCGCCGGTGACGAGATCAACTACTCCATCGGCCAGGGCGACACCCTCGTGACCCCGATCCAGATGGCCACCATCTACGCGGCCATCGCCAACGGCGGCACCCTGTACGACCCGACCGTCGGCAAGGCGATCATCAGCGCCGACGGCAAGACCGTCTCGCCGATCAAGCCCAGCTCGCACGGCAAGCTGCCGGTCAGCGGGAAGACCCTCGCCGAGATGAACGAGGCCCTGGCCGGCGTCGCCACCCGCGGTACCGCCGCCTGGCGGTTCGGCGGCTGGCCGCAGGACAAGATCCCGATGCACGCCAAGACCGGTACCGCCGAGGTCTACGGCAAGCAGACGACGTCGTGGTTCGCGACGTACACCAAGGACTACACGGTCGTCATGACGATCTCCCAGGGTGGTACGGGCTCCGGCGCCTCGGGCCCGGCCGTCCGCAACATCTACGACGCGCTGTACGGCGTATCCGACGACGGCGAGATCAACCCGAAGAACGCGCTGCTGCCCACGCCGCAGAAGAGCCTGCCGAAGATCAAGACGGACGGTTCGATCACCGCGCCCAAGGTCAAGGGGGACCCGGCGAAGGAGCAGCAGGCCAGCCAGAAGGGGGAGGCCGAGCCGGACGCGACCCAGCAGGCGGGGACCGCGCAGACGCCGGCGACGGGCAACCGTGACACCCGCAGGAGGCAGCGGCGTCTCAGGAGGCGCACATGACCGGCAACAGCTTCTCCGTCTCCGGGTACGGGCCCAAGCGCGCGGGCTGGACCCGGCTGTTCGCCCGTGACTCCCTCGCGCGCCGGCTCGACTGGCCGATACTGCTGTCGGCCATCGCGCTGTCGCTGATCGGCGCGGCCCTCGTCTACTCGGCGACCCGCAACCGCACCGAGCTCAACGAGGGCGACCCGTACTACTTCCTGGTCCGGCATCTGCTCAACACCGGCATCGGCTTCGCCCTGATGATCGGCACGGTCTGGCTCGGCCACCGCACCCTGCGCGGGGCCGTGCCGATCCTGTACGGCCTCTCGGTGTTCCTCGTGCTGCTGGTGCTCACCCCGCTCGGCGCGACCATCAACGGCGCCCACGCCTGGCTCGTCCTCGGCGCCGGCTTCTCGCTCCAGCCCTCGGAGTTCGTGAAGGTCACGATCATCCTCGGCATGGCGATGCTGCTGGCGGCACGGGTGGACGCGGGCGACAAGCAGTACCCGGACCATCGCACGGTCTTGCAGGCCCTCGGCCTGGCCACCGTGCCGATACTGATCGTGCTGCTCATGCCCGACCTCGGCTCGGTCATGGTCATGGTGATCATCGTGCTGGGCGTGCTGCTGGCCTCCGGCGCCTCCAACCGCTGGGTCTTCGGGCTGCTCGGCGTCGGTGTCGCGGGCGCGATCGCGGTCTGGCAGCTGGGTGTGCTGGACGAGTACCAGATCAACCGCTTCGCCGCTTTCGCCAACCCGGAGCTGGACCCGGCGGGCGTCGGCTACAACACCAACCAGGCCCGTATCGCGATCGGTTCGGGCGGACTGACGGGCTCGGGCCTGTTCAACGGCTCGCAGACCACCGGCCAGTTCGTGCCGGAGCAGCAGACCGACTTCGTGTTCACGGTCGCCGGGGAGGAGTTGGGCTTCGTCGGCGGCGGCTTGATCATCGTGCTGCTGGGCGTGGTGCTGTGGCGCGCGTGCCGGATCGCCCGTGAGACGACCGAGCTGTACGGCACGATCGTCGCCGCCGGGATCATCGCCTGGTTCGCCTTCCAGTCCTTCGAGAACATCGGGATGACGCTCGGGATCATGCCGGTGGCGGGGCTGCCGCTGCCGTTTGTGTCGTACGGCGGTTCGTCCATGTTCGCGGTGTGGGTGGCAGTGGGACTGTTGCAGTCGATTCGGGTGCAACGACCCATGTCGGCGTAAGTCATTCAACCTCCCGGAACCCTGGTGTTCATTCGTGATTCACCTCCTGTAGGCACTGTCATCTGATCTCGACTGCCACTAGATTCGGTGCATGGCGGACACGAAGCGCGAAATCGAGCGCAAGTACGAATCCGACGAGAGTGGTCTGCCCGACCTCACCGGCGTCGCCGGAGTCGCGGCCGTCATGGACAAAGGTGTCGCCGAACTCGACGCCACCTACTACGACACGGTCGACACCCGCCTCGCGGCGGACTCGATCACGCTGCGCCGCAGGACCGGCGGCTCGGACGCCGGCTGGCATCTGAAGTTCCCGGTCGGCCCCGGGGTCCGGGACGAGATCCAGGCCCCCCTCTCCGACACCCTGCCGCGCACCTTCGCCGGGCTCGTCCGCTCCCGCGTCCGGGACGCCGAGCTGGTCCCCGTCGTCCGGCTCCGCTCCGCCCGCGACGTACGCGACCTCCTGGACGCCGACGGCCGGCTGCTCGCCGAGGTCAGCGTCGACGCCGTACGCGCCGAGCGGCTCACCGAGGGCGGCGGTACCGCCCAGTGGACCGAGATCGAGGTGGAACTCGCCGACGGCGGCGACCCGGCCTTCCTCGACAAGGTGGAGAAACGACTCCGCAAAGCGGGCGTACGACCGTCCGCATCGCCCTCCAAGCTGGCGCGCGCCCTGGCCGACACAGCCCCCAAGAAGAAGCGGCGCAAGGACAAGCCGGCGCCCGCACCCGAGGCCGCCGCGCCCCAGACCGCCGGGGACCATGTGCTGGCCTATCTGCGGGCCCAGCGGGACGCGATCGTCGAGCTGGACCCGGCCGTCCGGCGGGACGTGTACGACTCCGTGCACCGCCTGCGCGTCGCCACCCGCCGGATGCGCAGCGCCTTCAGGTCGTACGGCAAAGTCCTCGACCGCGCCGTCACCGACCCGATCGGCGACGAACTGAAATGGCTCGCCGGCGAGCTGGGCGTCGACCGCGACCAGGAGGTGCTGACCGAGCGCCTCACCGCCGCGCTGGACGAACTGCCCAGGACCCTGATCTCCGGGCCCGTCCGCACCCGGCTGCGCACCTGGACGCACGCTCGGCGCGGCGGCTCCCGGCGGCGGCTGATCGCCGTACTGGACGGGAAGCGGTACCTCGCACTGCTGGAAACCCTCGACGCCCTGATCGCCGACCCGCCCCTGCTGCAAGCGGCGGCCGGGAAGCCGGAGAAGGTCATCGGGAAGGCCGTACGCAAGGACTTCTCCCAGGTGTCCGAGCTGATCGAGGAGGCCCTCGGTCTGCCCTCGGGTCATGACCGCGATGTCCCGCTGCACGAGGCGCGGAAGAAGGCGAAGCGGACCCGCTACTCGGCCGAGTCCGCGGTCCCGGCCCTCGGCGACCCGGCCTCCGCCCTGCTGAAGTCGATGAGGTCCCTGCAGAACCTGCTCGGCGACCACCAGGACAGCGTGATGGCCCGGGAGGCCCTGCGGGAGCTCGCGCAGCAGGCGCACGCGGCGGGGGAGAGCGCCTTCACCTACGGGCTGCTGTACGGACGCGAGGAGCAGCGCGCCGCCGCGGACGAGGCGCAGCTGCCCGGCCTCTGGGCCGAGATCAAGGCCCGGACGGACATCTGAGTGGGCGGGGGAGGTCGTCGGCCGCGTTAGGCTGGATGGTCACCCCCGTCAGTACCGTCCAGCCCACGAAGGTTCGCGAGATGCCCTCCGAAGTCGCTGCGGCCGCAGAATCTGTGTTCCCGCAGCTCGAAGCTCTGCTCCCGCACGTGCAGAAGCCGATCCAGTATGTCGGCGGAGAGCTCAACTCCACGGTCAAGCCGTGGGAGTCGTGCGACGTCCGCTGGGCCCTGATGTATCCGGACGCCTACGAGGTCGGGCTGCCCAACCAGGGCGTCATGATCCTCTACGAGGTCCTGAACGAACAGCAGGGCGTCCTCGCCGAGCGCACCTACAGTGTCTGGCCGGACCTGGAAGCGCTGATGCGGGAGCACGACGTCCCGCAGTTCACGGTGGACAGCCACCGGCCGGTGCGCGCGTTCGATGTCTTCGGGCTGTCCTTCTCCACGGAGCTCGGCTACACGAACATGCTCACGGCCCTGGACCTGGCGGGCATCCCGCTGGAGTCCAAGGACCGTGGCCTGGACGACCCGATCGTCCTGGCCGGCGGCCACGCCGCCTTCAACCCCGAGCCGATCGCCGACTTCATCGACGCGGCGATCATCGGCGACGGCGAGCAGGCCGTGCTCGACATGACGCGGATCATCCGCGAGTGGAAGGCGGAGGGGCGCCCCGGCGGCCGCGAGGAGGTCCTCTTCCGCCTCGCGAAGACGGGCGGGGTGTACATCCCGGCCTTCTACGACGTCGAGTACCTCCCGGACGGCCGCATCGCCCGCGTCGTCCCCAACAAGTCGGGTGTCCCGTGGCGTGTGTCCAAGCACACGGTGATGGACCTGGACGAGTGGCCCTACCCCAAGCAGCCCCTCGTCCCGCTCGCGGAGACCGTCCACGAGCGCATGTCGGTGGAGATCTTCCGCGGCTGCACCCGCGGCTGCCGCTTCTGCCAGGCGGGCATGATCACCCGCCCGGTGCGTGAGCGTTCCATCACGGGCATCGGCGAGATGGTCGACAAGGGCCTGAAGGCGACGGGCTTCGAGGAAGTGGGCTTGTTGTCCCTGTCCTCGGCGGACCACTCGGAGATCGGCGACATCGCGAAGGGCCTCGCGGACCGCTACGAGGAGGACAAGATCGGCTTGTCCCTCCCGTCGACCCGTGTCGACGCCTTCAACGTGGACCTGGCGAACGAGCTGACGAGGAACGGCCGGCGCTCGGGCCTGACCTTCGCGCCGGAGGGCGGCTCGGAACGCCTGCGCAAGGTCATCAACAAGATGGTGTCCGAGGAGGACCTCATCCGGACGGTGGCGACGGCGTACGGCAACGGCTGGCGCCAGGTGAAGCTGTACTTCATGTGCGGCCTGCCGACGGAGACGGACGACGACGTCCTCCAGATCGCCGACATGGCGATGAACGTGATCCAGAAGGGCCGCGAGGTCTCCCGCTCCAACGACATCCGCTGCACGGTCTCGATCGGCGGCTTCGTCCCCAAGCCCCACACCCCCTTCCAGTGGGCCCCCCAGCTCTCCGCCGAGGAGACAGACGCCCGCCTGGAGAAGCTCCGCGACAAGATCCGCGGCGACAAGAAGTACGGCCGCTCGATCGGCTTCCGCTACCACGACGGCAAGCCGGGCATCGTCGAAGGCCTGCTCTCGCGGGGCGACCGCCGCATCGGCGCCGTCATCCGCGCGGTCTACGAGGACGGCGGCCGCTTCGACGGCTGGCGCGAACACTTCTCCTACGACCGCTGGATGCAGTCCGCCGCCAAGGCGCTGGCCCCCTTCGGCGTCGACGTCGACTGGTACACCACCCGCGAACGCACCTACGAGGAAGTCCTCCCCTGGGACCACCTGGATTCCGGGTTGGACAAGGACTGGCTCTGGGAGGACTGGCAGGACGCCCTCGACGAGACGGAGGTCGAGGACTGCCGGTGGACGCCGTGCTTCGATTGCGGGGTGTGCCCGCAGATGGACACGTCCATTCAAATCGGGCCTACCGGGAAGAAGCTGCTGCCGCTGACGGTCAAGAAGGACGCCCCGACCAGCGGGCACGCTCACTGAGGTGAGTGAGGCGCGCGCCCGCGGGTGAGCTGCGCGGACGGCTGATTCCAGTTGCCGTGGCAAGCTGATATCCAGGACGGCGATTGCTGGATAAAGTCGTTTTATTACGACTGGTTGCGGGGGGTGACCAGAGTTCGATCGGCGCTGCCGACATCCCGGGGGAGGGTCTGAGCGCATGAGTCGTCGCTCTGCTGGTTTTGTCAGTACTTGGGCTGAGATGCAGCGTCAGCATCAGCGCCAGATCGAGGCCGAGCAAAGGCACCGTCGGGAAGAGGCCCTGCAGGCACGGGCACACCAACAACGTGCAGCGCGGGAGTACAAGGAATATCGGCAGGCGGAAGCCAGGCTTCGGACGGAGGGGCTGGACGCGCAGGTCGCGATCCTGCAAGGGCTCCTGACCGCGGGTTGTCAGGCATCGGCCTTCAGAGCGTCGTCCCTGATGCGCGTGGCAGAGATTTCCCCGTTCGACCCGGGGCCGCTCGCCTGGCCCGTACGCATGCCGGATCCGAGCCAATATCAGGCGCAGGGCGGCTGGACGGCCAACCGACGTGCACAAGCGCAGGCTGAGGCACGGTCCCGCTTCGAGCACGACTTGTACGCGGCACAGGCTGCCGAAGCGCAGCGACAGCAGCAGTTAGCTGCCGTGCAGCGGGACTACGAACAGTGGGCTGAGGCTCAGCGAGCCGAGGTCCGTCGGCACAATGCCGGCATCACCGAGGCGACCGGGGGTGTCAGACGGGGCGACCCCGAACCCGTGGTTGAGTACTTCTCGGCCGCCCTCTACTCGTCGACTGCCTGGCCCGAAGGCTTCCCCCGGCAGGTGGCAGCGGCCTTCGACTCAGCGGCGCGGCAGTTGGTCCTGGGCTGGGAGCTGCCCGGATACGACGTTGTCCCGGAAGCGAAGTCAGTGAGGTACGTGCCGGCCCAGGACCAGGACAAGGAAACGGCGCGTCCGGCAACCCAGCGCCGGGCGCTGTACCGAGAGGTGTTGGCGCAGAGCGTCCTGCTGGTCCTGCATCAGCTCTTCACTGCTGACGAGTACGGCATCCTCGACTCGGTGGCTCTGAACGGCTTCGTGGACGCCCACGATCCCGCGACAGGCAGACAAGCCCACATCTACCTGGCGACCGTCATGGCCCAGCGAGCGGCTTTCACAAGTCTGCATCTGGAGCAGGTGGACGCGACTAGCTGCCTGACAGAGGCGCTGAGAGGACAGCTCGCAACTCGGCCCGACCAACTCACTTCCGTACGGCCGAGCCGACAGCCTCAGGACGTCGGGAATCGTGTCGTCACCCATGGCAGTGACGAGGAGCCGGACCTGTACGAGATGGATCCGATCGCCTTCGAGTCCCTCGTTGCCGACCTGTTCCGCGCCATGGGGATGCAGGCCGTCACGACGCAGCGCTCGAACGACGGAGGTGTGGATGTCGACGCGCTGGACCCGACGCCCATTCGAGGCGGCAAGATCGTCGTACAGGTGAAGCGCTACCGCAACACTGTGCCGCCCACCGCAGTGCGTGACCTGTACGGCACGGTTCAGGACGTCGGCGCCAACAAGGGTGTTCTGGTGACCACGTCGGGCTTCGGCCCCGGCTCGCACACCTTCGCTCGCGGCAAGCCCCTGGAGTTGATCTCAGGTGGCGAACTCGTCGACCTGCTGCGCCGCCACGGGCTCCGTGGACGCCTGGGGGAGGGAGGACGGCCAGCTCCCGCGCAGCCGACGCCGCCTGGTCCCGCGGCTCCGCCTGATGACTACAACACGCTGGGCATGATGTGGTCCGGCAACGTCGCGTTGGATGTCTGCGCCCTGGTGTGCCATGGCAGCCGGGTTCTCAGCGACGACCACTTCGTCTTCTTCAACAACCCGCAGACCCCGGACGGCTCGGTACACGCAGTGCCGGCAGCGGCGCCGGACAAAGCAGCGATCCGTGTCGCCTTCGATGCATTGCCGGAGGGTGCTGATCGGTTCGTACTGGTGGCTGCCGTCGATCCGGAGGTGAACCCGGATGCTGATCTCTCCGGGTTCACTGATGCCTGTATCCGGTTGCTGGACCCGGCGATGACCGAACTCGGCCGACTGGAAGTCTCCGACGGCCGCTCCGGCGAGACGGCGTTGGTGCTCGGCTCGTTCCGGCACAGGCCGAATGGTGACTGGGACTTCGTGCTCGGTGGGAAGGGCTACACAGGAGGGCTGGAGCAACTCGTCCAGGAGTACGGCATCGCAGTGGAGTAGGAGGAATTGTCAAATTCTGTGGATTGAGCAGGGCTTCATGACGGTGCTTGCGTCGGGTGTATGGCGTCGTAGCGGTTTCGGTTGTCGTTGATCTCGTGGCGGTGTGTGGTGGCCCATTCTCCGAGAGCGACGACGGAGTCCAGTAGTGTCGCGCCGAGTTCGCTGAGCGTGTAGTCCACGCGTGGGGGAACGCTGGGGTGGACGGTACGGGTCAACAGGCCGTCGCGTTCGAGTTGCCGCAGTGTCAGGGTGAGCATGCGCTGGGAGATGCCCTTGACGGTGCGATGCAATTCGCCGAAGCGCAGGGTGCGGTCGCGGAGTTGGCCAATGATCAGGATGCTCCACTTGCTGCCGATCAACCCGAGGATCTGGAGCACCTGCCGGCACGCTTCCTCGTCCGGCTCGCTGCCGGTGCCTGCTGTCGGAGGCTGCGTGGAGTCGCGGTGCTGCGGAGCCGAAGAGGGGTTCGTGCGAGGCGCCAACAGTTACCTCCGTGTGTGTCACTGACATAAATGTGCCGTCTTGCTGCGGCCCTCCCAGTAACAAATCATGGGGCCACTCACAAACAGTAAGTGACCGGTGCCGGGCGAGGTGGCACTGGTCCGATCGCGGTGATCGGAGAGGATTCTTCGTGGTGAAGACGCTCGTTGTTGTCGGTGCCGGCCCGGGGCTGGGGATGGGGGTGGCTCGCGCGTTCGGCCTCCAGGGATTCCAGGTCGGGTTGATCGCCCGTACCAGGGAGAAGCTGGACACCCTGGTCAGTGAGCTGGCCGAGCTGGGCATCACCGCTGCCGCATTTCCTGCCGACATCCGCGATCGTGACGCGCTCACCACCGCCCTCACTGCGGCGAGGGACATGCTGGGCCCGATCGACGTGCTCGAATACAGTCCCAGCCCGACCGGGCCGATCACCCACGCCGCACAGACCACGGCCGACTCCGCCACCGCGCAGTTCGAGCTGCATGTGCTGGGCGCGGTGACGGCCGTGGGCCAGGTACTGCCGGAGATGCTGACCCGGGGCGACGGCACGCTGCTGCTGACCACCGGCGTCTCCTCGACAGTCCCCGCACCCTTTCTGGCCAACGTGGGAATGGCCATGGCCGGCCTGCGCAACTGGGCACACACCCTGCACGCCGAACTCAAGTCGCAGGGAATCCACGTGGGCACGGTGACGATCGCTTCCGGGGTCATCCCCGGCGGCGGCGAGGCCGACCCTGACTCCATCGGCGCCCGCTACTACAGCATGTACCAGCAGCGGAACCGCGTCGAAGAGGTCATCGGCGACCTGGACGCTTTCCGATCCCTCGTCGCCCGGACAAGCGGGCGCGACAGTTCGGCCATACCGATCAGTCCCGCAAACTAGGCCGCATCCTCACCGGAGCGCTCGACGAGACGACCGCGTTCAAAGCGGGCTCCAGCTCGGACGAGGGCGGCGATACGAGGTGAGGCGCGTTCACAGCCCGCCAGCGGGCCTGGGCGGACTCGACGGGTTTGAAGACCATGGCAAGGGCAGCGGCCGCGCTGCCGGCACCCTTGGTGCCCTTGGCCCGCAGCCGCGGCGACGATGGCACTGGTCAGTGCCGCGTTCAGTCAGCATCACCGCTGGGTCGACCTCGGCGGACTGATCCAGCGCATCTCACTCACCATCGGCTGGACCTGGCAGACACTCCTCGCCGTGCGCCTTCTGCACACCTGACGGTGCCCGACGTGGTTCAGAGGCCCGCGCGGGTGAAGGTCACGTGTGTGACTCCGCTGGGTGAGGAGGCGGACTCGATCTTGTAGTCCTGCTCGGTGGCCTCCAGCCCGTCCCAGAGGCGGACGCCTCGGCCCAGCAGGATCGGGGTCACCACGACGTGCATGTGGTCGATGAGGCCGGCGGCGAGGAAGTCGCGGATCACCGTGGCTCCGCCGCCGATGCGTACGTCCTGGCCGCCCGCGGCCTCGCGGGCCGTCTCGAGAGCCTTGGCGGGCGACGTGTCGAGGAAGTGGAAGGTCGTGCCGCCCTCCATCTCGATCGACGGGCGCGGGTGATGGGTGAGGATGAACGTCGGTGCGTGGAAGGGCGGGTTGGGTCCCCACCATCCCTTCCAGTCAGGGTCCTCGTGCCATCCGGGGTAGCCGAACTTGCCGGCGCCCATGATCTCGGCGCCGACCCCGGGCTCGAACTGCCGCGCGAAGGCGTCGTCGAGGCCGCGGGTCCCGCCGGGTTGGCCGGTCATGTTGTGCCAGAACCCGGTGGTGAACATCCACTCGTGCAGCCTTTCGCCGGCGTGGCCGAACGGCGCGTCATGGCTCTGACCGTCACCGGTGCCGAAGCCGTCGAGGGAGATGGAGAAGTTGTGGACGCGGGCGAGCGACATGGCTGGTGCTCCCTTCCATTTGCTGATCACGACTGCTGATCACGGCTGTTGATCGTGCTTTGTTGTGTCAGCTCTTCATGAAGCGATGATGGCCGTCCGGTGCCATGACGTCCAATGTCAATTCTTCCCAGGTCTCATAGATAAACTTAATCCATGCTGAACCTGACGCATCTCAAGGTGCTGGAGGCGGTCGCCCGTCATGGATCGGTGACCGAGGCGGCGAAGGAACTGCATTACTCCCAGCCGTCGGTCAGCCACCACCTGGGGCGGCTGGAGGCAGCCACAGGAGCCAGGCTCATCCAGCGAGCGGGCCGCGGTATCCGGCTCACCCCCGAAGGCGAACTCCTCGCCCAACGGGCAACAGAGATACTGGGACGCGTCGACGCCGCGTCTGTCGAGCTGGCCGCCCGCGTGGGACTTCGCGCCGGACGGGTACGGCTCGCCGGTTTCCAGACCGTCCTGAGCACCCTCGTACCGAGGGCCGCCGCCGAACTGTCCCGGTCGTACCCGGGAATCGAGCTGAACCTCGTCGATGCCCACCCGGTCGAGGGCTTGCAGATGCTGCGTTCCGGACACGTCGACATCGCCTTGATCTTCCGGCACGCCGACACTCCGCTGGAGGAGGAGGGAGTCCGGCTCACCCACCTGCGGGACGACCCCCTCTACCTCATCAGCGACCAACCCCATCCGCGTCTCGAAGACCACCGTGACTCCGCCTGGGTCGGCGGCTGCGAACGCTGCCGAGCCGCCACGATCACGGCATGCGAACGCGCCGGGTTCTCCCCACGCATCGCCTACTCCTGCGACGACACGGTCGTCACCCAGGCGCTGGTGGCCGCCGGGATGGGCGTCGCCATACTCAACGGCCTCGCGTTGCAGGCCCACCGCGCGCCGGGCATCCACACCACACAGCTCACCGGCAACGCCCGCCGGATCTACGCCGCCACATACGGCGACCCGCCGGACCCACCCGCCACCACCGCGCTGATCGAGATCCTGACCTCACAGTCCCGAGTACAGGACCGGGACCCCTCCCGCCAGTGAGCGAATAGCGTCCGCAAGGAGGAGTCGGCGGGAGCCAGGCTCACCTTGGGCGCGGGACGGGGGAAGCGATGGTCGGGATCGCTGTGATGTTCTTTGTCGCGGCCGCGGTCCTTCTTGTGATGACTCTGATCGGTCCGCGGCGGCTCTTCGAGAAGGAGATGAGGCAATACCGCGACCCCGAAGCGGCTGCCAGGGCGCTCATGCCGTCCGACGACCAGTTCCTCTACAGGAGCATCGGGCTGGTGGTGGCAGCGGTGGTCTCGGTGATCGCCGGCTTCTACGCGCTGAGCCTGGCCGATGGCCACGACGACGCCGACGACGGGGTGTCCGCGACCGAGGTGCGGGCGGCCACCGAGGGTCTTGCCAGGGAGATCGACGGCACGGAGAGGCTCGCCTTGGACTTCGGCTACAGCGCCGTGGACATCGAGACCATGCTGATCAACGCCGGGAAGCCCGCACTGGAGGCCGACGGCACCGATGCGGGGTTCACCATCACCAACGCCGAGGGTGAGTACCCGGTGTGTCTGTCGATCGACAGACTGGCCGCGGCGGAACCCGACTGGGTGGAACTCTCCGCGTCGGTGCGCGCGGGCTCCTGCTGACGGGACTGCAAGGGAGGACGTGTCGTGGGCGGCTTTGCAGATCTCGGACGTCGCAGAGCGCTTGTGCTGGCGCTTGGCGGGGCAGTGGCGCTCTCCGCGTGCAGGCAGGGGTCCAGCGGCACCGACGGCGACAAGGTCCGTACGGACGTGGCACCACTGGAGCGCCGGTTCACCGCCCTCGGCCCACTCTCCGACGCTCATTGGCTGGGCGTTGTCATGGGCTCCGGCGAACGGGTGTCGGCGCCGGGTCCCACGGACGTTCGTGTCGTCGGCCTGGCGCGGCTGAGAGAGGGTGGCGTCGCCACACTCGTAGGGGCGCCGCAGCGGGACTTTCAGCCCGCGGAACCGGACCAACCGCCGGGTGCCCTCGCGCAGTTCATGCCGCAGAGCGCACGGTGGGTCCGGAGCGAGTCCTTTGACAGAGAGATGACGAGCGATGCCGACTACGGCGCGTTCTACTTCGATCCGGGTACGGACAGCGTCTACTTCGACACGATCAATCCGAGTCCCGCCTCCAGCGCCGGACCGTGATTCTTACCGCATCCGCACAGAGCGCTGAAGTGTCTACGCGGGAACCTGCGGGCGCCGAGACACGTACTCTTGGTAGCAGTACGACCGCTCTCACGAAGGACTGAACGACACTGGGCAAGCGACAGCCCGAAGGCCCGCCGCCCGCACCCGCGGTGCAGCGCATCCGACTGCGCTACACCAAGCGCGGCCGCCTCCGGTTCACCAGCCACCGTGACTTCCAGCGCGCCTTCGAGCGTGCGCTGCGCCGTGCCGAGGTGCCGATGGCGTACTCGGCGGGGTTCACGCCGCATCCGAAGGTGTCGTATGCCAATGCCGCACCCACCGGCACGGGCAGTGAGGCGGAGTACCTGGAGATCGCGCTCACCGAGGCGCGCGACCCGGAGAAGCTGAGGGTTCTGCTCGACGAGTCGATGCCCACCGGGCTCGACATCATCGAGGCGGTCGAGTCCCGCACCTCGGGGCTCGCCGACCGGCTCACGGCATCCGAATGGGAGCTGCGGCTCGACGGAGTGGACCCGGCCGACGCCGAGCGCGCGGTCCGGGCCTTCACCGCCGCCGAGTCCGTGGAGGTCCAGCGGAGGACCAAGAACGGCGTACGGACCTTCGACGCCCGCCCCGCGGTCGTCAGCCTTGAAACGCACAGTTCGGCAGCTGATAGGCCGACCGACCAGCCCTGTGCGATACTGCGGCTGGTTGTTCGGCACGTGACGCCTGCCGTACGACCCGACGACGTCCTGTCCGGTCTCCGCGCCGTGGCCGACCTGGCGCCGCCGGTCCCCGCAGGGGTGACCAGGCTGGCGCAGGGGCTGTTCGATGAAGAGACCGGCACGGTGACCGACCCGCTCGCGCCCGACCGCGAGGCAGACACGGCCCTCTCATCGGCCGAACCATCGTCTGCCGCCGCGAAGGCACCGGCGTAAGGAAGGTTCCGCGTAGGACGGACGTCGTAGCGCCGCCCTTGTACTCGGGAGCCACCTGGGTCGGGCAGCGCACCGACCAGAAGACTTTCGCCAGGCCGTACGCAAATCGGCGTACGGAACCGGCGAGACAGGACACAGAGAGCTCCCGAGCGGCGACCGCGCCCCGGACGGCGGCACCGCGCATCGCGCGAGCCGCGGACGTCACCGGCATCCACGCCGGACCAGGTGCGGCGCCCGGGAGCCTGACGGGAGAAACGCCCGCATGCTCGAGCCGACCGAACCGAATGAGTCCGTCACGGACTCCGAACCGAACACCCCCAGCGACACCCTGCCGCCGCGTCGTCGGCGCCGTGCCGCTTCCCGCCCGGCGGGACCGCCCGCCGGCACGACAGAGACCGCGGCGGAGACCGTCGCGCCGGCCATACCGGCCGTGGCTGAGTCCGCCGACCTTGCCGAAGAGGCAGTCGAGGCCGCTGTGACCGAGAACATCGAAGAGGCCGCAGCGGTTGCGGCGGCCGAAGAGACTGAAGAGGCCGGAGACGCCGTCATGGCTGAAGAGGCCGCTGAGGTCCAGAAGGCTGAAGAGGCTGAGAAGCCTGTTGAGGCTGCAGAGACGGCCGCGCCCGCCGGGCGTACGCGTCGTCGTGCTGTCCGCCGTGCGTCGGCGCCTGCCGGGGCTGCGGCAGCGCCCGAGGCCGCCGAGACCGTCGTACCGGCCACCGAGGTGGTCGTGCCCGCCGCTGAGACCGTCGAGCCCGCTGCCGACGTGGCCGTCGAGCCGGTCGCGGCTGCGGAGGCCGCCGAGGACGCCGCTCCGCCCCGTGCGCGTCGGCGTGCCACTCGACGGGTGTCCGCGCCTGCCGCTGCCGACGTCGTCGAGACC
>NZ_JBQQBS010000055.1:0-70922 GCF_052245395.1 Streptomyces sp. 4N124 | reverse complement strand
GGGGGGCGCTGTTCGAGCAGCAGGGGGTCGCGCTGGTCCTGTTCGCCGGCAGCGTGGGCCCGGTGCTGGCGGTGCCCGGGGCCGTCGAGCAGATCCTGGACAACCTGCTGTCCAACGCCCTGCGGGCCTCCCCGTCCGGCAGCACGGTGACCATCGAGCTACGGCTCCTCGTCCCCGCCCGCCGGGCGCTGCGCGACAGCCGCCCCTGCTGGGTCGACCTGCACGTCACCGACGAGGGCCCCGGCATGACCGCGGATCAGCGCCACCGCGCCTTCGACCGGTTCTGGCGTGCGCCCGGCGCACCCAAGGGCGGTACGGGCCTCGGGCTCTCGCTGGTCCAGCGGCTCGCGCACGCGAGCGGCGGGGAGGCGAGGCTGCAGGCCGCGGCGACGGGCGGGCTGGACGCGGTGGTCCGGCTGCCCTCCGCGGACCCGTCCGCGGGCGGCCAGCCCGTCGTGATCGATCTGATCGGCCTGATCGCAAGGGCGCCCGAGGCTGCCGGCCGCCGCACAGCCCCGTCACAACCTGTCCATGACACGTCAACCCAGGGTCCCCGAGGGCGGTAACCCGCGCCCATAGGTTCCGTGACCGCACGACCCCGTCGCCGATCGGTGACGGGGCGGTCATGCCACCCTTGGAGCGAGAGTGGAACGTCGTACTGTCCTGCGTGCGGCCGTCCTCGGCGGGTCCTCCGCCGTCTTCGGCGGAACCCTGTGGCGCGGCGCCGCGTACGCCGCGCCCGCGCAGCCCGGCACCGGCCCGTACGGGGCGCTCGGTTCGCCGGACGCCCGCGGCATCAGACTCCCCAGCGGCTTCACCAGCCGAGTGATAGCCCGCTCCGGCCAGACAGTCCCCGGCACGTCGTACACCTGGCACAACGCCCCCGACGGCGGCGCCTGTTACACCGACGGCAGCGGCTGGATCTACGTCTCCAACTCGGAGATCAACCCGTCCGGCGGCGCGAGCGCGGTGAAGTTCTCGTCGACCGGCGCGATCACGGGCGCATACCGCATCCTGTCCAACACCCGCCAGAACTGCGCGGGCGGCAAGACCCCGTGGAACACCTGGCTGTCCTGCGAGGAGGTGTCCCTCGGCTACGTCTACGAGACGGACCCGTGGGGCGTGAACGCCGCCGTGCGCCGCGACGCCATGGGCCGCTTCAAGCACGAGGCCGCAGCCGCCGACCCCGTGCGCAAGGTCGTCTACCTGACCGAGGACGAGTCGAACGGCCGCTTCTACCGCTTCGTGCCGACCACTTGGGGCAACCTCTCCTCCGGCACCCTTCAGGTCATGGTCGCCGGCTCCGCCACGTCCGGCTCCTTCACCTGGGCCAACGTCCCCGACCCGGACGGCTCCCCGACGTCCACCCGCACCCAGGTCTCCGGCTCGAAGTCCTTCAACGGCGGCGAGGGCTGCCACTACGCCGACGACACGGTGTGGTTCACCACCAAGGGCGACAACCGTGTCTGGCAGCTCAACCTCACCAACAACACCTACGAGTTGGCGTACGACGACTCCCTGGTGACCTCGGGCACGGCCCCCCTCACCGGCGTCGACAACATCACCGGCTCCTCCTCCGGCGACCTCTTCGTCGCCGAGGACGGCGGCACGATGGACATCTGCGTCATCACCCCGGACGACGTCATCGCACCGTTCCTGCGCATCGACGGCCAGTCCGGCTCGGAGATCACCGGCCCGGCCTTCTCACCCGACGGAACCCGGCTGTACTTCTCCAGCCAGCGGGGGACGAGCGGGAGTTCGTCCGGTGGGATCACGTACGAGGTGACGGGGCCCTTCCGCTCGTAGCGGCCCGTCCGGCGGGGGCGTCCGTGCCCTGCGGGCGCTCCCGCGTCGTGCTCAGCCCTGTAGGAGTTCTCAGGTGATGCCGTCAACAAGAGCCTCAAGGTGGCGCTCTCCGTCGCGGGTGTGCGCGCCGGCGGCCAGTGCAGCCTTGGCAAGACGGGCTGCAGCTGGCTCACTGAAGAGTCCGCTGAGGAGTTCGTTGGCCTTTTGCAGGCCGTGAGTGGTCGAGCCCGGTGTCAGGCACGGCCCGGTTCACCCATCCGATCCGCTCCGGGTCTTGGTGCCTGGCGGGATCAGTCGCGCTTGGGCCAGATGAGGCCCTGGTCGGTCCAGATGACACCCTTGTTGCGGCAGAGGCAGAAGGGGTGTCCGATGGGGTCGGTGTAGACGCGGAAGCCGTAGCCGTCGGGGCCGATGCAGTCCCGCTGCAGGGTCGCGCCGAGGGCCAGGACGCGGCGCTGTTCGGCCTCGATGTCGTCGACTTCGAAGTCGAGGTGGAACTGCTTGGGGTGCTCGCTGTCGGGCCACTGCGGGGCGCGGTAGTCCTCCACCTGGATGAAGGCCAGTTCGATCTCGCCGAACTGGATACCCGCCCAGTTCTCGTTACTGCCCTCCTTGACCGGGAGCCCGATCACCTCGGAGTAGAAGGCTGCCAGCTTCATCGTGTCCGGGCAATCGATGATGAAGTCGGTTAGTCGTAGCATCCGGCGATCTTGCCACAAGATCAAAGGAGCCGGACCTTGAGACAGGCTCTAGTTTGCCAACCCGCGGCTTCGTAGAAGCGCCGGGCGCGTTCATTGCCTTCCAGGACCCACAAGGCGGCTTGCGTGTAGTCGGCCTGAGCAGGGTCAATGCCTTGCGCACCGTAACGGAAGGTTATGCGAACGCCCAGCCGCTCCACCGCTCGACCCGAATGGCGACCACGGGACCTTGGGGAGGAGAGTCCCGGTACTGGTCGTACTTGTCGCGCAGCAACTCCACCGCGCGATGCCGCTCTTGCCCGTCCTCCAGCACTTCCCCGCGGCCATCGGCACGAGCCCACCACAGGGTCGACCAGTCCTCGGCATAGTGGTCGACCAGGACCGTCGCCGAGGGATTCTCCCGAATGTTGCGGAGCCGCCGTAGCTGCCATGTGCTCTTGGGTTTGTGGTCCACCGCGAAGTACACGACGTCGTCCCGGACGGCGAAGGTCACCGGCACGGCGTGGGGCACCCCATTGGCGTCGGCGGTCGCCAGCCGTGCGACAGGGGATCCGGCAAAGCGTTCCCGGGCGACAAGCGGCGAAAGCTTCACGCATTCCACGGTAGAGCTGGAGCATCACCGGCTTTACAGAACGTGAGCCCATGAGCGGAGAGCTACCGTCCGGTCACGTCACGTTCGCATCACGGGTCCGGCATTTCGCCCCGGCATCAGCAGCCCCCCAATACTTTCGTCACCTCATATCCGGCCGATTGCCTCTGTGTGATCAGGCGTATGGATATCCGCGCACATCGAGGGGGCTCTCCGTGAAGTTGTTCCGCAAGCCTGCCGCCGTGGCTGTCGCCGCGCTGGCGCTGGCCGCTCTGCCCGTCACTGCCGAGGCGCATGACGGCAATCACCCGTTCGAGAACTGCTCCGAGGCGTACGAGAACGGGTACTCCAACATCAAGGAGGGCGACGAGCACTACGGGGAGCACCTGGACCGCGACCAGGACGGCGTCGGCTGTGACAACCCGCCCGCCGGCTTCGTCCCCGCCGAGGACGAGGGCACCGACGGCACAGACGGCGCCGAGGACGCTACGGGGCAGGACGACACCGACCTCGCGGCGACCGGCGGCAACAGCGCCACGCCGTACATCGCGGGTGGCGGTGCCGCTGTCCTGCTCGCCGGGGGCGGGCTGCTGGTTGTGGTGCGTCGGCGTCGCGAGGCTCGCTGATCCGTAATCGAGTGACGGGGAGGGGCGGCGTGGAATCGGGCCGTCTGTCGGCGAGTTGACGAGGACGTATCCGCGATCTTCAGGGAGCAGCCGAGATGTCCGACGAACCCGCCGTCCGTGAACTCCGCCTCGTCGTCACAGCGGACGACTACGACGCCGCCCTGCACTTCTACCGCGACGTTCTCGGCCTGACCGAACAGGCCGCGTTCTCCTCACCCGGCGGGCACGTGACGATCCTTGATGCCGGGCGGGCCACGCTGGAGCTGACCGATCCGAATCATGCGGCGTTCATCGACGAGGTGGAGGTCGGGCGGCGGGTGGCCGGGCATATTCGGGTGGCGTTCCAGGTGGGTGACTCCGCCGCCGTCACGGCGAAGCTGGCCGCCGCCGGTGCCGAGGTGGTCGCCGAGCCGACGCGGACGCCGTGGAATTCGCTGAACTCCCGGCTGGAGGCGCCGGGTGCGCTCCAGTTGACCCTCTTCACCGACCTGGGCGAATAGGGCGAGAGGGCGGCACCCCCCGCACGGGGTGCCGCCCTCTCGTCGTGCGCCGGAGCCGCCGCCCATCGGTGAGGGTCGGGGACGGACGACGGCTCCGGGGACCGTGGGCTACCGGTGATCGCTGCCCTGGGACTGGGACGCCGCCCGGCCCGCCTCCAGGCGCGCCACCGGGATGCGGAACGGCGAGCAGGAGACGTAGTCCAGGCCCACGTCGTGGAAGAAGTGGACGGACTCCGGGTCGCCGCCGTGCTCGCCGCAGACGCCGAGCTTGAGGTCGGGGCGGGTCGCACGGCCCGCCTCGGCGGCCAGCTTCACCAGTGATCCCACGCCGTCCCTGTCGATCGTCTCGAAGGGCGACACTCCGAAGATGCCCTTCTCCAGGTACGCCGTGAAGAACGAGGCCTCCACGTCGTCCCGGCTGAAGCCCCACACCGTCTGGGTCAGGTCGTTCGTGCCGAAGCTGAAGAACTCCGCCGCCTCCGCGATCTGGCCCGCCGTCAGCGCGGCGCGCGGCAGCTCGATCATCGTGCCGATCGCGAGCTTGAGTTCCGTGCCCGTCGCCGCCTCCACCTCCGCTACGACCTGGTCGGCCTCCTCGCGGACGATCTCCAGCTCCTGGACCGTGCCGACGAGCGGGATCATGATCTCGGCGCGCGGGTCGCCCTTGGCGTTCTTGCGCTCGGCCGCGGCCTCGGCGATCGCCCGGACCTGCATGGTGAAGAGGCCGGGGATCACCAGGCCCAGGCGCACACCGCGCAGACCCAGCATCGGGTTCTGCTCGTGCAGGCGGTGGACGGCCTGGAGCAGGCGCAGTTCGTTCTCGTGCGGCTCCTGGCGGGACTCGGCGAGCGCCACGCGGACCGACAGCTCGGTGATGTCGGGGAGGAACTCGTGCAGCGGAGGGTCGAGGAGACGGATCGTCACCGGGAGGCCGTCCATCGCCGAGAACAGCTCCACGAAGTCCTGCTTCTGGAGCGGGAGAAGGGCCTTCAGGGACTCCTCGCGCTCCGCCTCCGTGTCGGCCAGGATCAGGCGCTCCACCAGCTCGCGGCGATCGCCGAGGAACATGTGCTCCGTGCGGCAGAGGCCGATGCCCTGCGCGCCGAAGCGACGAGCCCGCAGCGCGTCCTCGGCGTTGTCCGCGTTGGCGCGTACGCGCAGCCTCCGCTTGCGGTCGGCGAACGCCATGATCCGGTGCACGGCCTCGACCAGTTCGTCGGCGTCCTGGGCGCCGGCGTGCATCCGGCCCTCGAAGTACTCCACGACGGGAGACGGGACCACCGGGACCTCGCCCAGGTAGACCTTGCCGCTGGAGCCGTCGATCGAGATGACGTCGCCTTCCTCGACCACGTGACCGCCCGGCACCGTCATCCGGCGCCGTTTGGTGTCGACCTCCAGCTCCTCCGCGCCGCACACACACGTCTTGCCCATGCCGCGGGCCACGACGGCCGCGTGCGAGGTCTTGCCGCCGCGCGAGGTCAGAATGCCCTCCGCCGCGATCATGCCGTCCAGGTCGTCGGGGTTGGTCTCCCGGCGGACCAGGATCACCTTCTCGCCCGAACGCGACCACTTCACGGCGGTGTACGAGTCGAAGACCGCCTTGCCGACCGCCGCACCCGGCGACGCCGCGATGCCCCGGCCGACCGTCTCGACCTTCGTGTCCTCGTCGAAGCGGGGGAACATCAGCTGGGCGAGCTGGGCGCCGTTGACGCGCTGGAGTGCCTCCGCCTCGTCGATCAGGCCCTGGTCCACGAGCTGCGTGGCGATACGGAAGGCCGCGCCCGCCGTGCGCTTGCCGACGCGGGTCTGGAGCATCCACAGCTGGCCGCGCTCGATGGTGAACTCGATGTCGCAGAGATCCTTGTAGTGGTTCTCCAGCGTCTCCATGATCTGCATCAGCTGGTCGTACGACTTCTTGTCGATCGACTCCAGCTCGGCGAGCGGCACGGTGTTGCGGATGCCCGCGACCACGTCCTCGCCCTGGGCGTTCTGCAGGTAGTCGCCGTAGACGCCCTGGTGGCCGGAGGCGGGGTCGCGGGTGAAGGCGACACCCGTGCCCGAGTCCGGGCCGAGGTTGCCGAAGACCATCGAGCAGATGTTGACCGCGGTGCCCAGGTCACCGGGGATGCGCTCCTGACGGCGGTACAGCTTGGCCCGGTCGGTGTTCCAGGAGTCGAAGACGGCGTGGATGGCGAGGTCCATCTGCTCGCGCGGGTCCTGCGGGAAGTCCCGGCCGGCCTCGGTCTTGACGATCTTCTTGAAGCGGGTGACCAGCTTCTTCAGGTCGGCGGCCTCCAGCTCGGTGTCGACCGTGACCTTCTTGGCCTCCTTGGCCTTCTCCAGCGCGTCCTCGAAGAGGTCGCCGTCGACGCCGAGGACGGTCTTGCCGAACATCTGGATGAGGCGGCGGTAGGAGTCCCAGGCGAACCGGTCGTCACCGGCCTGCTTGGCGAGGCCCTGCACGGACTTGTCGGAGAGACCGATGTTGAGGACCGTGTCCATCATGCCGGGCATCGAGAACTTCGCCCCGGAACGTACCGATACGAGGAGGGGGTTATCGGCCTGTCCGAGCTTCTTACCCATCGCCGCTTCGAGGGCGTCGAGGTGCGCACTCACCTCGTCACGCAGTGCCACCGGCTCCTCGCCGCTGTCGAGGTAGACCTTGCAGGCCTCGGTGGTGATGGTGAAGCCCGGAGGGACCGGAAGACCCAGATTGGTCATCTCGGCGAGGTTCGCACCCTTTCCGCCGAGGAGGTCCTTGAGCTCCTTGTTGCCCTCGGTGAAGTCGTAAACGAACTTTTGATTTTCCGACACGGGTCCCAACTCCTCGAGGACGCGGTGGCTGCCCTGACGGCGAGGAACATACCCAGTTCGAAGGCGCCTGGGTACGTCCACTTGTGCGTCATGAGCCTGTAACCAGCCGTCCGCCACAGGATCGAAAGTCAAAGCTTGGCAAGGAATAGCTCAGCGATGTGTTCACTTCTTGAACGGGCCCAGCCTCGCAGGCCGTCATTATCGCTCACCTGAGCGGCTCTCGGCACGTCTGATTTCGATCGATGAACGATCAAGGGGTGGCACTCAGTGCCACCCCTTGGAGAAGTGCAGTCGCTCAAGATCCGCTCATCTGAGCGCTACCCCTATCAAGGGTGGCGAGAATCACGCTGCCACAGGCGGCGGAATTTCACCATGCGGACGACCCGCGGACAGGTATCCGGACCGAAACGTGCTGCTTACACGCCGAGCGCCAGCAACCGCTCCTCCACCCGCTCCGGCGCATACAGGTACTCGACCACCAGCGCCCCCGCCCCCACCAGCCCGGCCCGCTCGCCGAGCCGCGAGGTCACGACCTCCAGATGAGCGGTGGAACGCGGCAGCGCCCGCTGGTACAGCAGCTCCCGTACGCCGGTGAGGAAGGGAGTTCCGGCCAAATCCCCGGCGATCATCAGAACCCCGGGGTTCAGCAGCGTCACGACGGTCGCCAGTACGTCCCCGACCGCCCGCCCGGCCTCCCGCGCGAGCGCCGCCGCCTCCGGATGCCCGGCCGCCAGCAGATCCCGTACGTCCGAGCCGGACGCGGCCGGCACCCCGGTCTCCGCCAGCCGCCGGGCCACGGCGCCACCGCTGGCGACGGCGGCCAGACAGCCGTACGAACCGCACCGGCACAGCGCCTCCGCGCCCACCCGGATGTGCCCGAGGTCGCCCGCGCCGCCGTCGATACCCCGGTAGACGGAGCCGTCGACGACGACGCCCGCGCCAATACCGGTGGACACCTTGACCAGCACGAAAGCCGAGCAGTCCGGGTGTCCGGTGCGCTGTTCGCCGTACGCCATGAGGTTCGCGTCGTTGTCGACGAGGACGGGGACGGGCGCGGCGCCCGTGTGCTCGGTGAAGGCTCTGGCGAGGCGGCCTCGTATGTCGTAGCCGTCCCAGCCGGGCATGATCGGCGGCTGGACGACGCGGCCGGTGTCGTTGTCGACGGGGCCGGGCACCGCCAGTCCGATGCCGCAGACCTCGTCGGCCCGGTGACCGGCCTTCTCCAGCAGCTCGGCGAACCAGTGGCCGAGGTCGCCGAGTACGGCGTCCGGGCCGTCCTCCACGACCAGCGTGCCGGAGTGCTCGGCGAGGATCTCGCCGGTGAGCGAGAGGACGGCGGCGCGGGCGTGCCGGGTGTCCAGGTCGGCGGCGAGGACGACGGCGTGCTCGTCGTCGAATTCGAGGGTGATCGAGGGGCGCCCGCCGAGCGGGGAATCGACCGGGCCGCCGGCGCCCTCGCGCAGCCAGCCCGCGCGGAAGAGGCGGTCGAGACGCTGGCCGACGGTGGCGCGTGAGAGACCCGTCACCTGTTGGAGTGCACCACGGGTCGTCGCCCGGCCGCTGCGGACCAGTTCCAGCAGCTCTCCGGCGCTCGCCTGAGTCCGACCGGCCATGCACACCCCCTTGTGTTTCTCAAGCTTGCATTACATATTGAGTTTTGCGTGTTAAATAGACGTAACTCTACGGTAGCCAGCGCCGAACCGGTCGGCCGGACGTCTTCGGGGAGCCCCGAGTGGATCGCACTGCCCAACTCACAGCACGCCGCACCGAGCGTGAGCTCGTATACGATCCGCACCTCACGAAACCTTCGCTGCACCTCAGGGCCGCACGGGTGCTGGAGACCAACTGGACCGGCACCAACACGGTGCCCTCACGCAGCCTGTACCCGCACCAGTGGTCCTGGGACTCCGCGTTCATCGCGATCGGCCTGAGGCACATCTCGCCGTTACGGGCGCAGACGGAGCTGGACACGCTGCTCGACGCCCAGTGGGGCGACGGCCGGATCCCGCACATCGTCTTCAACCCCTCCGTACCGCTCGACGCCTACTTCCCGAGCCCCGACTTCTGGCGCTCCTCGACCGCGGGGCGCGCTGCGGGCGCCCCGCGCACCGTACAGACGTCCGGCATCGTGCAGCCACCGGTGCACGCGCTGGCGGCCTGGCTGGTGCACTGCGCCGACCCCGGTCTGTCCCGGGCGCGCGGGTTCCTCTCCAGGGTGTATCCCCGGCTGGCCGCATGGCACCGCTATCTGCTGCACCGTCGGGACCTGGGCGGCGGCGGTCTCGCGTCCGTCGTGCACCCCTGGGAGCAGGGCATGGACAACTCCCCCGCCTGGGACGCGCCGCTGAGCCGCATCACGCCCGCCCCGGCCCGCTCCTTCCGCCGTGCCGACCTCGATCACGGGGCGGCGGAGGACCGGCCGACGGATCTGGACTACGGGCGGTATGTGCGGCTGGCGACGGACTACCGGGACCGGGGATACGCCGACGGAGCCGGCGATTTCGCGGTGGAGGACCCGGCGTTCAACGCCCTGCTCATCGCCTCCGAACACGCCCTCGCCCGCATCGCGCACGAGCTGGGGGCGACGGGGACGGCCCGGCACGCACGCGCGGAACGGCTGACGGCTGCGCTGGTGGAGCGGCTGTGGGACCCGGCGCGGGGCATGTTCTTCTGCCGGGATCTGCGGGGCGGGGAGTCCGGCCGGGATCTGCGCGGCGGCCTGATCCCCGAGCGCGGTGTCTCGGGGCTCATCCCGCTCCTCCTGCCCGGCCTCCCGCGCGACATCGCCGCCGCCCTCGTCCGCACGGCAAGCGGCCCGCACTTCGGCCTGGGCGACACCACCCGCATCGTCCCGTCGTACGACCTCCTCGGCGAGGCCTTCGACCCGCACCGCTACTGGCGCGGCCCGGCCTGGTTCAACACCAGCTGGCTACTGGAGCGCGGGCTGCGCATGTACGGCGAGCGGGAGCGCGCCGGTGCGCTGCGCGAGGCGGTGCTGGAGCTGGCCGACACGTCCGATTTCGCGGAGTACGTCGACCCGTACACCGGCGAGGCCTGCGGAGCCACCGGCTTCGGCTGGACCGCCGCGCTCACGCTCGACCTGCTGCACAGCGACACCACAGTCAGCGGCACTTCAGTCATGGCCAGCGCGGCGACCAAGGGAGGGGACCAGGGATGACGGACCGGCATCATCTGCTCGTGCACGGCGGGACGTTCGCCGCCGTGGGCGACGGCGGCGACATCAGCGGCGTACGGGGCGGCACCTCCCCGGACGGCTTGTTCGTGCGTGACGCGCGGCACCTCAGCCGCTGGCAGCTGACGGTCGACGGGGCCGTACCCGAGGCCCTCAGTCCCGTCGCCGACGGGGACACCGCGCGCTGTGTCCTGGTCCCGCGCGGTGGCCGCCAGGAGCCACCGGCGTACACGATCTTTCGTGAACAGGCCGTAGGAGACGGCGCGTTCGTCGAGTTAGTGCGAGTGACCAGCAACCGCCCGGTGCCGACCACGGTCCGCCTCGCGGTCACCGCCGACGCCGACTTCACCGACCAGTTCGAGCTGCGCTCCGACCACCGCACCTACACCAAGACCGGCGCCACCCGTACCCGCCAAGTCCTCGACGGCGGCGTGGAGTTCACCTACCGGCGCGGCGAATGGCGCTCCCTGACGACGGTGACGGCCGAGCCGGTGCCGGACGGCGTCGAGGAGACGGGCACGGGCGCGCGTCGCCTCGTATGGACCCTGGATCTGGAACCGCACGGCACGGCGGAGCTGGCCCTGCGGGTCATGGCCCGTCCGCACGGCGACAAGCGGGCCCTCCGGGTGCCCCGCTCCCCCGCCGCCCTGACCGACCAACTCCTCGCCCTGGAGGGCGAGTTCGTGGAAGGCGTGGCCTTCCCGACCGGCTGGCCGGAGCTGGCCGCGGCCTGCGCGCGGGGCCTCGCGGACCTGGCCTCGCTCCAGATCCCGGCGGCGGGCCTGGACGGCGAGGAGGTGCGGGTTCCCGCGGCCGGAGCGCCCTGGTTCCTGACGCTGCTGGGCCGCGACGCGCTGCTGACGTCCCTGTTCGCCCTCCCCTACCGTCCCCAGCTCGCCGCCGCCACCCTCCCCGCGCTCGCCGCGGCCCAGGCGACGGAGACCGGCGCGGGCTCGGTCGCCCAGCCCGGCAAGATCGTGCACGAGGTACGGCACGGCGAGCTGGCGCACTTCGGGCAGGTGCCGTACGGGCGTTATTACGGGTCGGTGGATGCGACGCCGTTGTTCCTGGTGCTGCTGGGTGCGTACGTCGAGCAGACGGGCGACGCTGAGCTGGCCCGCCGCCTTGAACCCCACGCCCGCGCGGCGATCGGCTGGATGCTGGACCACGGCGGGCTCACCTCCCGCGGCTACCTCGTCTACCGCGCCGACCAGGGCGGCCTCGCCAACCAGAACTGGAAGGACTCCCCCGGCGCGATCTGCTCCGCCGACGGCACGAGGGCCTCCGGCTCGGTGATGGCGGCGGGAGCGCAGGGCTATGCGTACGACGCCCTGCGCCGCACCGCGTGGCTGGCCCGCACGGTGTGGGACGACGAGGTGTACGCGGCGCTGCTGGAGCAGGCGGCGGGCGATCTCCGCGACCGCTTCCAGCGGGACTTCTGGATGCGGGACCGCTCCTTCCCCGCCCTAGCGCTGGACGGCGAGGGCCGACATGTCGACGCGCTCGCCTCCGACGCCGGGCATCTGCTGTGGTCGGGGCTGCTCGACAAGGAGTACGGCGAGATGGTCGGGCGGCGGCTGCTGGAACCGGACTTCTTCTCCGGGTGGGGCGTCCGCACGGTGGCCTCCGGCCAGCCTGCGTATCATCCGCTGTCGTATCACCGGGGGTCTGTGTGGCCGCATGACAACGCGCTGATCACGTTGGGGCTTGCGCGGTACGGGCTGCATGACGAGGCCCGTACGGTGGCGCATGCGCTGGTTGATGCGGCGGCGGCGACGGGGCACCGTCTGCCCGAGGTGCTTGCCGGGTACGGCCGCCGCACCCACGCGGAGCCGGTGCCGTATCCGCATGCGTGCGTGCGCGAATCCCGGTCGGCGGCGGCGCCGCTTGCTCTGCTGACGGCTGTTGGGGGCGCGTGAGGTTTGTGTTGCGGGTGCGGGTGAGTGGGGGCTGGTCGCGCAGTTCCCCGCGCCCCTGGCGGCGTTGTGTTTGCCGTGTGTTTGCCGAGTGCTGGGCGAAAGGGCTGAACATGGGCCGGGGCAGGACCGTACGGGATGACGTCGATCCTGGGCCTTGCACGGAAGGACCTTCGGGTGCCCGTCTTCACGCGCCAACGTCAACTGCCTGCTACGACTGACGAGCCGGCAGCCGCCGACGGCGGGAAACCACTGGAGGGGCCACCCGCACCCGACGACGAAAGTGGTACGCCACAGGCGCTTCGCACGCGGTTTGCCCACCTCCGTGCCTGGCGCTCGCGCCACCCTGCGGCTGCCCGGAACCTCAGCTGGACCACGACCATCCTCGCCGCAACCCTCGTCATCGCCGCCTTCCTCCTCCCGAACGCCTGGGGCGCCCTGCGTCCGAACAGATTCATGCGCCTCCCGGCGGAGGCGATCGTAGGAGCGGTGATCCTGCTGGCGCTCCCCCGCCGCCCCCGCACCATCGTCGCCGCGCTGATCGGAGCCGGCCTGGGTGTCCTGACCGTGCTGAACTTCCTGGACATGGGCTTCCGGGAGTATCTGGGGCGGGGCTTCAACCTGGTCCTGGACTGGGAGTTGCTGGACGACGCGCAGTCGTACACGGCGGACTCGATGGGCGGTACGGTCGCGACGGTCGCCGCCGTCGGAGCCGTACTCCTCGTCGTCGTACTGATTGCCGTGATGGCGCTGGCGACGGTCAGGCTGGCCAATCTCCTCGGCCGGAACACCGCGCTGGCGACGCGCGGCACGCTGATCGCGGGCACCGTCTGGATCATGTGCTCGGCGATGGGGGTCCAGCTGCTGGGCGTGCCGGTGGCTTCCGACCGGGCGGTGAGCGCGCTGGCGGTCCAGGCGCGGCGGGTGAAGGACACGCTGCGCGACGAGGCGGCGTTCGCCAAGGAGGCCAAGGCGGACCGGTTCGGCAGTACGCCCGGAGCTCAGCTGGTGCCGGATCTGCGGGGCAAGGACGTCATCTTCACGTTCATCGAGAGCTACGGCCGCAGCGCGCTGGAGGACCCGGACATCTCGCCCGGCGTGAACAAGACGCTCGACACGAGCAGCGAGGCGCTCACGAAGGCCGGTTTCGCCGCGAAGAGCGGCTGGCTGACGTCGGCGACCTACGGCGGCAGCAGCTGGCTCGGCCACTCCACGTTCCTGTCCGGCCTGTGGATCGACAACCAGCAGCGCTTCCGCACGGTGATGTCCAGCGACCGGCTCTCCCTCACCAAGATGTTCCAGAAGACCGGCGCGTGGGACACGGTCGGCATCATGCCGGGCATCCAGAAGCGCTGGCCGGAGGAGGAGTTCTACGGCCTCGACAAGGTCTACGACGCCTTCGAACTGGGCTACAAGGGCCCGAAGTTCAGCTGGTCGACGATGCCGGACCAGTACGCCCTGGAGGCCTTCCAGCGCCAGGTGCACGGCAAGAAGCGCGACAAGCCGCTGATGTCGGAGGTCATCCTGACCTCCAGCCACCAGCCGTGGGCCCCGATCCCCAAGATGGTCGGCTGGGACGAACTGGGCGACGGCTCGATCTTCAACAGCATCCAGAAGGCGGGCAACAACCCGTCGGACGTCATGTCCGACAGCGCCAAGTCCCGTGAGGAATACGGCAAGTCGATCGAGTACTCGGTCACCTCACTCACCCAGTGGCTCGAACGCTACGGCACCGACGACACGGTCCTCGTCTTCCTCGGCGACCACCAGCCCATTGCCCGCGTCAGCGGCGACAACGCCAGCCGCGACGTCCCCGTATCGATCGTCGCCAAGGACCCCAAGGTCCTCGACAAGATCTCCTCCTGGAACTGGACCGACGGCATCAAGCCCGACACCAAGGCCCCCGTCTGGAAGATGGACGCCTTCCGCGACCGCTTCCTGATGGCATACGGCTCAACACCGGCCCCCTAGCGCCCTAAAGGGGCGCGGGGAACTGCGCGACCAGCCCCCACGGCGCCGCAGACGACCGAATCGCTCACCCACCGGACGTATCCAATTCCGCGTCCTCACCGATGCCCGCGCAGTCATACGGATCCTTCAGCCACCCATCCGGCAGAACGACCCGGTTGTTTCCGGAGGTACGCCCGCGGGGACCGTCCGCCCCGGCCGGCCAGGCCTGGTCGAGGTCCAACTCATCCAGACCAGAACGGAGTTCCTGAAGCGACGACGTGATCGCAAGACGCTTCCGCATCTCCGAACCGACGGCGAAACCCTTCAGATACCACGCCACATGCTTGCGGAAGTCGATGACGCCGCGCGCCTCGTCCCCGATCCACTCCCCGAGCAGCGCCGCGTGGCGGACCATGACGTCGGCGACCTCACGGAGAGTGGGCTCGGCGAAGTCCGTCCGTCCCTCGAACGCCGCCACCAGGTCAGAGAACAACCAGGGCCGCCCAAGGCAACCCCGGCCGACAACCACCCCGTCGCATCCAGTTGCCCGCACCATCCGCAGCGCGTCCTCCGCCGACCAGATGTCGCCGTTGCCGAGGACCGGGATCTCCGGCACGTGTTCCTTGAGGCGGGCGATGGCGTCCCAGTCGGCCGTGCCGCCGTAGTGCTGGGCCGCGGTGCGTCCGTGCAGGGCGATGGCCGTCACGCCCTCCTCGACCGCGATCCGGCCGGCGTCGAGGTAGGTGATGTGGTCGTCGTCGATGCCCTTGCGCATCTTCATGGTGACCGGGAGGTCGCCGGCGCCGCTGACCGCCTCACGGAGGATCGCGCGGAGCAGGGGGCGCTTGTAGGGGAGCGCCGAGCCGCCGCCCTTGCGCGTCACCTTCGGGACCGGGCAGCCGAAGTTCAGGTCGATGTGGTCGGCGAGGTCCTCCTCCGCGATCATGCGGACGGCCTTGCCGACGGTCGCCGGGTCGACGCCGTACAGCTGGATCGAGCGCGGCTTCTCGGTCGCGTCGAAGTGGATCAGCTGCATGGTCTTCTCGTTGCGCTCGACCAGCGCCCGCGTCGTGATCATCTCGCTCACGAACAGCCCCTTGCCACCGCTGAACTCCCTGCACAGCGTGCGGAAGGGCGCGTTGGTGATCCCGGCCATGGGGGCCAGGACGACGGGCGGCTGGACGGTGTGCGGGCCGATCCGCAGGGTCGAGTTCATCGTGGACGTGGGCGTGGACATCCACCCATTCTCACGTACCGAGGGGGGTGCTGCCAGATTCATTAGTTAGGCGTACTATTCATGCATGCCCGAGCTGAGCCCCCGCCGTCGCATGCTGGTGCTCGCGATCTGCTGCATGAGCCTGCTGATCGTGAGCCTCGACAACACGATCCTCAACGTGGCCCTGCCCTCGATGCAGCGCGAGTTGCACGCGAGTACGGCGGGCCTGCAGTGGACCATCGACGCCTACACCCTGGTCCTTGCCTCGCTGCTCATGCTCGCGGGCTCCACCGCCGACCGGATCGGCCGCAAGCGCGTCTTCATGGCGGGCCTCGTCGTCTTCACGATCGGCTCGGCGCTGTGCTCGATCGCGCCGAACCTGGAAGCGCTGGTGGCGTTCCGCATGGTGCAGGCGGTGGGCGGTTCGATGCTGAACCCGGTCGCCATGTCCATCATCACCAACACCTTCACGGACCCGCGTGAGCGGGCCCGCGCGATCGGCGTATGGGGCGCTGTCGTCGGTATATCGATGGCCGCGGGCCCACTGGTCGGCGGACTGCTCGTGGAGTCGGTGGGCTGGCGGTCGATCTTCTGGGTCAACCTGCCGGTGGGGCTGGCCGCGCTGCTGCTGACCCTCCGCTACGTCCCCGAGTCCCGTGCGGACCGGGCCCGCCGTCCCGACCCCGTCGGCCAGATCCTGGTGATCGCGCTGTTCGGCAGCGCGACCTACGGAATCATCGAGGCGCCGCACGCCTCGCTCGCCACGGTGCTGCCGTTCGCGGTGGTCGCGGTCGCCGCGCTGATCGGGCTCCTTCGGTACGAGCCTCGGCGCGCCGAGCCCCTCATCGATCTGCGGTTCTTCCGGTCGGCGCCGTTCAGTGGGGCGACCGTGATCGCGATCAGTGCGTTTGCCTCGCTGGGCGGGTTCCTGTTCCTGTCGACGCTGTATCTGCAGAACGTGCGGGGGCTGGACGCGCTGCACGCCGGGCTGTGGATGCTGCCGATGGCTGTGCCGACGCTGGTGTGCGCTCCGCTGGCCGGGCGGTTGGTCGGCAGCCGGGGGCCACGGTTGCCGCTGCTGATCGCGGGGGTCGCTATGACGTGCAGTGCGCTGCTGTTCGCGGTCTTCGATGCGGAGACCTCTGACGTGACGCTGTTTCTGGGGTACGCGCTGTTCGGTATCGGGTTCGGGTTCGTGAACGCGCCGATCACCAATACGGCGGTGTCCGGGATGCCGCGGGCTCAGGCGGGGGTTGCGGCGGCGGTGGCTTCCACGAGCCGTCAGTTGGGGCAGACGCTCGGTGTTGCCGTCGTGGGGGCCGTGCTGGCCGCCGGCGTGGGGGCGGCGGCATATGAGGATGCGTTTGTGGCTGCCGCCGTGCCCGGGTGGTGGATTCTGACCGGGTGCGGGGTGGCCGTGCTGGTGGTGGGGCTGTTGAGCAGTGGGCGGTGGGCTCGCGGGACTGCTGAGCGTACGGCTGAGGAGCTGGACGCGGTGGACGTGCGTCAGACCGTAGGGGTTTCTGAGCGTCGGTGAGTGCGGGTTCGTTGTGGCTGGTCGCGCAGTTCCCCGCGCCCCTATAGGTCTCTCACCTCGCCTGCGCTATTACGTGCAGGTTCTCCAGTCGCCGTCGTGACTCCTCGTCCGCCGGTATGTACGTCACCATCCTCGGCCCCTGCCCCGGGCCCAGCCACAAGTCCGTGTGGTCCACCGTGAGTCGGCCTACGTAGGCGTTGTCGAACTCCTTTCGCTTGCTGCGGTGAGTGTTGACCTCGTGGCGGTCCCAGGCCTCGCAGAACTGGGGGGACTCGGTGCGGAGGCGTTTGAGGAGCATCTTCCAGGCGGGCTCGGCGAGGTGGCCGGCCATGGCGGCGCGGAAGCGGGCGGCCATGAGGCGTTGGGTTTCTTCCAGGTGGACGATCGAGGAGCGCCAGTCGTCGTGGGTGTAGCAGAGGACCATGCAGTTGCGGTCCTCGGGCGGGACGGCGTCCAGGTCGCAGAGGAGCAGGCCGTAGGTGCGGTTGTAGGCGAGGATGTCGTAGCGGCTGTTCTGGAGGCAGGCCGGGAACGGTTCCAGTTGTTCGAGTACGGCGCGCAGGGCGGGAGTCACCGACGCGCAACTGGTGGCCGGGGCCGGGTCCACGGCGCCGGCTAGCTGGAAGAGGTGGGCGCGCTCGCTGGGGTCGAGGAGCAGGGTGCGGGCGAGGGCGTCCAGGACCTGGACGGAGACCTGGATGTCGCGGGCCTGTTCGAGCCACGTGTACCAGGTGACGCCGACGGCGGAGAGGTGGGCGACCTCCTCGCGGCGCAGGCCCGGGGTGCGGCGGCGTCGGCCGCGCGGGAGGCCGACCTGCTCGGGGGCGATGTGCTCGCGGCGGTGCCGGAGGAAGGCGGCGAGTTCGTGGCGGCGGATCTCCGCTTCGCGGGCAGGCCGGGGCTGTCGTACCGCCGTCTCCTGGGCCATGGTCGTCATGCCTCCAGCGTGCGCGAGCGCGAACCCTGTTGCCAGGTTCGCCTACTACCAGGATAAGGAGAATCTGGTACCCGTTTGAGGGGAGGAGCAGGCTCGTGGTCGTGACCGAAACCACGATGTCCACGACCACGGTCCGCTCCCCCGCCGCGCCACCCGTACTCGGCGGTCTCGGACTTCTCACCGTGCTGCTCGGTGCGGCACTTCCGCTCATCGACTTCTTCATCGTCAACGTCGCCCTGCCCACCATCGGCCAGGACCTTGCGGCGAGCGAGTCCGTCCTGGAGCTCGTCGTCTCCGGGTACGGCCTCGCGTACGCCGTGCTGCTCGTCCTCGGCGGCAGGCTGGGCGATCTCTTCGGCCGGCGCCGCCTTTTCCTGGGCGGCATGGCGGCCTTCGGGCTGACCTCGCTGGCGTGCGGGCTCGCGCCCACCGCGTGGACGCTGGTCGCGGCCCGGGTCGCGCAGGGCGTGGCGTCCGCGGCGATGCTGCCGCAGGTGCTGGCCACGATCCAGGCGGCGACCTCAGGACCGCGCCGGGCGAAGGCCATGGGCCTGTACGGCGCGACAGCCGGACTGTCCATGGTGGCGGGGCAGATACTCGGCGGCGTGCTGGTCGCAGCGGACCTCTGGGGCACCAGCTGGCGTGCCGTGTTCCTGGTGAACGTGCCGGTCGTGCTGCTCGGCCTGGTGCTCGCCGCCCGTGCCGTCCCGGAGACCCGCTCGCAGCACCCGGAGCCGATCGACGCCCCCGGCACGGTCCTGCTCGCCGCCTCCCTGCTCGCGCTGCTGGCGCCGCTCACCGAGGGCCGGGCTGCGGGCTGGCCGCTGTGGACGTGGCTGTCGCTGGCCGCGTTCCCGCTGCTGGCGGGCGCGTTCTACGCGGTGGAGCGGCGGGCGGACCGGCAGGGCCGTACGCCACTCGTCCCGCCGAGCCTGTTCGCGCTGACGTCATTGCGGCGCGGGCTGGTGATGATCGTGCCCTTCTCCATCGGCTTCAGCGGGTTCATGTTCGTGATCGCGGTGGCGTTGCAGCAGGGCGCTGGGCGGGGCCCGGTCGCGGCGGGACTCGCGCTCGCACCGATGGCGGTGGTGTTCTTCTTCACCTCGCTCGCCGGGCCGCGGCTGGTCACCCGGTACGGCACCCGCGTGGTGACAGCGGGCGCCGGGCTCCAGGCCGTGGGCGTGGCGCTGATGGCGCTGGCCGCATGGCGCTCCTGGCCGGACCTCGGCATCGTCGAACTGCTGCCGGGCGCGGCGATCGCCGGAGCCGGTCAGGCCCTCCAGCTCCCGATCATCTTCCGCGTCGTCCTCTCCGAGGTGCCGACCGCTCGCGCGGGCGTCGGCAGCGGCGTGATGATCACCACCCAGCAGTCGGCCCTGGCCCTCGGCGTGGCCACCCTCGGCACGCTCTTCCTCTCCCTCGTCCCCGGCCTCGGCATGCGAGACGCCCTGGTCACGACGCTGGTGGTGCAGCTGGCGGGGGTGGCGCTGACGGGTCTGCTCAGCCTCCGCCTGCCGCGCACGATCGGTTGACTCGGCCACAGCTTGGACAACTCACTGTGAAGGACCACCTGTTGATGTTGGTCGTGATGCACACTCCTCCTTGACTTTCCCGGGACGACTTTCCCAGGACGCTGGAGGCGTTATGCCGCAGATCGACTCGAGCAAGGTAAGCCGCTGGGACCAGCACGGCCGTGAGCACGTGGTGCGGGTGCAGCGCACCGGAGTGCAGCGCACGATCAGGTGCGACACGTGCGGCTGGCGCAAGCCGGCGCAGTTCCTGCCGTGGCTGAAGGCGGAGGAGCATCTGGCGGAGGCGCATCAGGCGACGGTGGATCCATCGGCGGCGTAGGGGTCGCGGTGGCGATGACTTTCCGTGGCGGCGGCGGTCGTACGTACGAAGGCATACGACGATCAAGGCGGAAGGCCGGCCGATGAGCGCTCTGCGCGAGACCCTGCGACGGCATGTAGACGACGGATCGGTGCCGGGAGCGGTCGGCCTGGTGGACCGCGGCGACGAGGTCGAGGTGGTGACCGTCGGTTCCCTGACCGCCGGCGGCACCGCGCCGCTGCCCCGGGACGCGATCTTCCGGATCGCCTCGCTGACCAAGCCGATCACCGCGGCGGCGGTGCTGATGCTGGTGGAGGACGGGCGGATCGGGCTCCACGACCCCGTCGACGAATGGCTGCCGGAGCTGTCGAAGCCGATGGTGGCGCGTACGCCGTCGAGTCCCGTGGACGACGTGGTGCCGGCGGTCCGCCCGATCACGGTCGAGGACCTGCTCACCTCCCGGACGGGCTGGGGGTACGCGTCCGACTTCTCGCTCCCCGCGGTCCAGGCCCTCGCCGCAGTCCAGAAGGACAGCCGGGAGCCGCACACCTACCCCGATCCGGACACCTGGCTACGGCAGCTGGCCCAGGTCCCGCTGCTCCACCAGCCCGGCGACGGCTGGCTGTACCACACGTCGTCCGACCTCCAGGGCATCCTGATCGCCAGGGCGTCGGGCCGTACCCTCCCGGAGTTCCTCGCGGAACGGATCTTCGAACCGCTGGGCATGAAGGACACGGCCTTCGAGGTCCCGGAGACGAAACGCGACCGCTTCACGACCTACTACCGCACGGGCCCGACCGGCGCCCTGGAGCCGGCGGACACCCCGGACGGCGACTGGAGCCGGCTGCCCGTCCTCCCGTCGGGCGGCGGCGGACTGGTCTCCACGGCCGACGACCTGCTGGCCTTCGTCCGCCTGCTCCGCTCCTCCGGTGAATCCGGTGCATCCGGCGGCCAGCGCCTCCTGACGCCCGCCTCCGTCAGCCGCATGACCACCAACCACCTCACCGCCCACCAACGCGAACTCGGCACCCTCTTCCTCCAGGACCAGGGCTGGGGCTACGGCGGTCAGGTCGACGTCACCCCCAGCAACCCCTGGAACACCCCCGGCCGCTACGGCTGGGTCGGCGGCACCGGCACCACCGCCTACCTCGTCCCGCCCACCGGCACGATCACGATCCTGCTGACCCAGGTGGGCGTGGAAAGCCCGGAGCCCGTGCGGTTGTTGGTGGACTTCTGGCGGTGTACGGCGGGAGGTTAGGCCCTGAGTCCGCGCACCAGCAGATCCACCATCGCCTCGAACTCCCTCTGGATCTCCGCCCGTTCCCACTCCCGGTAGTACCGCGGGTCATGGAAGAGGGCCGTGGCCTGGAAGAGGGCGGTGGCGGTGGTTGCCGGGTCGGCGGTGGTGAAGGCGCCGGACTCGGTGCCGGCGCGGACGATTTCCGTGAGCTGGCCGGTCAGGTCGGTGAGGTGTTCGTCGACGGCGTGGCTGTTCTCGCTGGTGAGGACGGAGTAGGTGGCGAAGAGTTCGGGGTCGTCGCCCGCCTTGTGGCGCTTGGCGTCGAACAGGGCCTGCAGCCAGTCGCGGACCCGGGACTCCGGGTCGCGGTCGGTCGCCGCGACGATGCCGGACAGGGACGCCGACGTACGGTCCAGCCACCGCTTCGTCACGGCCTCCCGCAGCGCCGCCTTCGTGCGGAAGTGCCGGTACACGCTCCCGTGGCTGACGCCGAGCGCGCGGGCCACGTCGACCACGGTGGCCTTGGCGGGGCCGTGGCGGCGCAGCACGTCCTCGGTCGCTTCGAGGATGCGCTCGGCGGTCAGGGTCTCGGAGGTGGGTGACATGGTCAGACCGTACCTGGCGGCCCGGTCGCTACTTGCTGCCCAGGTGGGACATCTGCGCCGCCGGGTAGCGGTCGCCCGCCGCGGCGTCCGCCGGTACGGCCTCCTCGACGGCCCGCAGATCGGCCTCGTCCAGCGTGACGTCCAGCGCGCCGAGGGATTCGGTGAGCCGGTCCCGGGTGCGGGCGCCGACGAGCGGCACGATGTCGTTGTTGTGCTGCGAGCCCCGCGACAGCACCCAGGCGATGGCGATCTGGGCGACCGAGACGCCCTTCTGCTCGGCGATCTTCCGCAGCGCCTCGACCAGGTTCAGGTTGTGCTGGAGGTTGTCGCCCTGGAAGCGGGGCGACATCGACCGGAAGTCGTTCGCGGCGAGTTGGCGGCCGGCGGAGAAGTGGCCGGAGATCAGACCACGGGAGAGCACGCCGTACGCCGTGATGCCGATCCCCAGCTCGCGCGTGGTCGGCAGGATCTCGTCCTCGATGCCGCGTGAGATCAGCGAGTACTCGATCTGCAGGTCGGCGATGGGGGCCGTGGCTGCCGCCCTGCGGATGGTGTCCGCGCCGACCTCGCTCAGGCCGACATGGCGCACGTACCCCTTCTCGATCAGCTCCGCGATCGCACCGACCGTCTCCTCGATCGGTACGGCCGGGTCGAGCCGGGCGATCCGGTACACGTCGATGTGGTCGACGCCGAGGCGCTGGAGCGAGTACGCGGCGAAGTTCTTCACGGCGGCGGGACGGCCGTCGTATCCGCTCCAGCCGCCGTCCGGGTCGCGCAGCGCGCCGAACTTCACGCTGACGAGCGCCTGTTCGCGCCGGGCCGGGGGCGCGGTGCGCAGGGCCTCGCCGATCAGCATCTCGTTGTGGCCCATGCCGTAGAAGTCGCCGGTGTCGAGCAGGGTCACGCCGGACTCCAGTGCGGCGTGGATGGTCGCGATGGACTCGGTCCGGTCCGCGTCGCCGTACAGCGCGGACATGCCCATGCAGCCGAGGCCGAGGGCGGAGACCTGGGGGCCGGTGGTTCCGAGGGTTCGGGTTTGCATCGTCATGTGCTCCACGATGACATGACAGCTGACAGATTTCAATATCTGTCAGCTGTCATTCGTCAGCCACCTCAGCCACCTACCCACCGAGAGCGAGTGGTCCAGACCTATTGACTAAAGGTCTGGACCGCGCAACTGTCATGCCTACGACACCTCACCGCACCCCCACCGGGAGGCCTCGCATGTTCCGCCGCGCCCTCAGCCTGCTGGCCGCAGCCCTCACCACCGCCTGTCTCGCCCAGATCCCGCTCACCCCCACCGCCTCCGCCGCCGACACCTGCGCCGTGAAGTCGAGGCCCGCCGGCAAGGTGCTCCAGGGCTACTGGGAGAACTGGGACGGCGCCGCGAACGGCGTCCACCCGCCCTTCGGCTGGACCCCGATCACTGACTCCCGTATCGCCGCGCACGGCTACAACGTGATCAACGCGGCCTTCCCCGTCATCCGCTCCGACGGCACCGCGCTGTGGGAGGACGGCATGGACACGGGCGTGAAGGTGGCGACGCCCGCGGAGATGTGCGCGGCCAAGGCGGCCGGGCAGACGATCCTGCTGTCGATCGGCGGTGCGACGGCCGGTATCGACCTCAACTCGACGGCTGTAGCGGACCGGTTCGTCGCGACCATCGTCCCGATCCTCAAGCAGTACAACTTCGACGGCATCGACATAGACATCGAGACCGGCCTCACCGGCAGCGGCAACATCGGCCAACTCTCCACGTCCCAGGCCAACTTGATCCGCATCATCGACGGGGTCCTGGCGCAGATGCCGTCCGACTTCGGCCTCACCATGGCCCCGGAGACGGCCTACGTCACCGGCGGCAGCGTGACGTACGGCTCGATCTGGGGTGCGTACCTCCCCATCATCAAGAAGTACGCCGACAACGGCCGCCTGTGGTGGCTGAACATGCAGTACTACAACGGCAGCATGTACGGCTGCTCCGGCGACTCCTACTCCGCCGGCACCGTCGCGGGCTTCGTGGCCCAGACCGACTGCCTGAACAAGGGCCTGGTCATCCAAGGTACGACGATCAAGGTGCCGTACGACAAGCAAGTCCCGGGCCTGCCCGCCCAGTCGGGCGCCGGCGGCGGCCATATGTCACCGTCCCTCGTCGCCGAGGCCTGGCGGCACTACGGCAGCAGCCTCAAGGGCCTGATGACCTGGTCGATCAACTGGGACGGCTCGAAGAACTGGACGTTCGGCGACAACGTCAAGGCGCTCCAGGGCCGTTGACCGGCTTCGCGGAGGGAACCCCGAGCACATCGAGCATCGCCCGCGTCGCCGGACTCGGATTGAACCGGCTCCACGCGAGCACCTCGATGCGGTGCGGCCCGCCCACCACCGGGACCAGCACCAGCTCGGGGTCGCCCTCCGCCAGCGGCCGGGCGAAGGCCGACGGCAGCAGCGCGACGCCCAGGGCGCGGGCGGTCAGCCGGGTGATCAGCTCGACGACCCCGACCTCGTACGCCACGTCCCGCGCCAGCCCCGCCGCGGCGAACGCCTGGTCGGACTGGGCCCGGGCGGGGGTGCCGTGCATGAAGTCCACGAACGTCTCCTCGGCGATGTCCCGCAGGGTCACCCGGGAAGCGTCCGCGAGCCGGTGCCCGGCCGGCACGACCAGCACATGCTCGTCGTGATCGAGCACCAGGGTCTCCACCCCGGACGGCCGCTGGTCCTCGGGCAGACCGAGAAAGGCGATGTCCAGTTCGCCGTCCCGGATCGCCGCCACCAGATCGTCGCTGCGCCCGGAGCGCAGCACGACCCGGACCTCCGGGTGCAGCGCGCGATACCGCTGCAACAGCTCCGGTACGTCGACGGCGGCGGTGGTCACGATCACGCCGACGGCGAGCCGGCCCCGTACCACCCCGGCCGCCGCGGCGGCGTCGGCAGCCGCGCGGTCGGCCGCCGTCAGGCACTCGCGGGCCCGCGCGACGAACGCCTCCCCGGCGCTGGTGAGCTCCACCCGACGGCTGGAGCGGGCGAACAGCCGGACCCCCAGCTCCCGTTCCAGGCCCGCGATCCGGTGGCTCAGTGACGACTGCACCACGGAACACCGCTCGGCGGCCCGCGTGAAGTTGCGGGTCTCGGCGACGGCGACGACGTAGCGCATCTGCTGAAGGTCCATCCACCCATCGTTCTGATTCATCGCTGCCATGGCAACCATGCTTTGGAATCATGATGCGGTCCGGCCGAGACTGCACCCCATGCAGAGGAACCCGTCCGCGCAGCACGCGGCGACCGTCGCCCTGACCGCACTCGCCCCGGCCTCCTGGGGCACCACGTACGCCGTCACCACAGAGCTGCTGCCGCCCGGGCATCCGCTGTTCGCCGCGCTGCTGCGCGCCCTGCCCGCCGGGCTGCTCGCGCTGGCGCTCACCCGTGTCCTGCCGCGCGGCGACTGGTGGTGGAAGGCCGCCGTCCTCGGCACCCTCAACATCGGTGCCCTGTTCCCCCTGCTTTTCGTGGCGGCCGAACGGCTCCCCGGCGGTGTCGCCGGCACGCTCGGCGCCGTCCAGCCGCTGCTGGTCGCCGGGCTGGCCATCTCGGTGCTCCACACCAGGCCAACCGCCTGGACCTGGACGTGGGGTGTGCTCGGTGTGGTCGGCGTCGGGCTCGTGGTGCTCGGGCCCGAGGCCCGGCTGGACGCCGTGGGCGTACTCGCCGGTCTCGGCGGTACGGCGGGCATGGCGGCCGGAGTCGTCCTCACCAAGCGCTGGGGCCGCCCCGCCGGGGTCGGTCCGATGACCCTGGCGGGCTGGCAACTGACAGTCGGCGGGCTGGTGTTGCTGCCCCTCACCGTCGTGTTCGAGGGGACGCCGCCGTCGATCGATTCGGAGGCCGTCGCCGGCTATCTGTGGCTCGGCAGCATGGGCGGGCTGATCGCGTTCACGCTGTGGTTCCGCGGCATCGGGAAGCTGCCGGTCAGAGCGTCCGCCCCGCTGGTGCTGCTGTCCCCGCTGGTCGCCACCGTCGTAGGCCTCACGCTCGGCGAGACCCTGAACCCGCTCCAGGCCCTCGGTTTCACCCTCGCCCTGGCCGCCCTGCTGGCCGCACAGTTCAACGCCCCGCACACAAGGAGAGCGCAGTCCATGACGAGAAGGACGACAGGGACGACAGAGACGACAAGCCTGACGATCGCCGTGCTCGGCGCCACCGGCATGGTCGGCAGCCGGGTGATCACCGAGGCCGTCGCCCGCGGACACCACGTGCGCGCCCTGTCCCGGAAGCCCGCCGACGAGAACCGCAACGTCACGTCCGTCGCCGTCGACGCGAACGACACGGACGCCCTGCGCGAGGCCCTCGCGGGCACCGACGCCGTCGTGGTCGCCGTGCGGACCGATCCCGTCGACCAGGACTTCCTCGTCGGTACGACCCGTGCGGTGCTGGACACCGGGATACGCACCCTCGTGGTGGGCGGCGCGGGGGTGCTGCGCAGTCCGGAGGACCGTGAGCTGCTGGTCGCCGACAACTCGGTGTACGTGCCGGAAGAGGTGAAGCCGGTAGCCGCGGCCGGGGTGGCTCAACTGAGGGCCTGCGAAGGGCACGGCGGCGACTGGGCCTATCTCGCGCCGCCCGCCCTGCTGACCCCCGGCGAGCGCACCGGCCACTACCGGCGCGGCACCGACACCCTGCTCACGGCCGCCGACGGCCGCTCCTGGATCAGCGCGGAGGATCTGGCGGTCGCCGTACTCGACGAACTGGAAACCCCCGGCGCCGACCGCCTGTTCACCGTGGCCCAGCATCAGCGCCCCGAAGGGGCGCGGGGCTGTGTCGATTTGCGGCTCCGCCGCGTGGGCGCGACCAGCCACGACGGCGCCGCAGTCGATCGCTACCGCGCGGTGAACGCAAGCTTCGCCCCCAGCGCCACGAACGACCCCGCGAAGCTCCTCCGCAGCCACGTCATCACCCTCGGCCGGGAAGTGACGTGGCTGCGGACGGACGCGGCGAGGATGCCGTAGGCCGCGAAGACGACGAAGGTCGCCAGCATGAAGACGCCGCTGAGTGCGAGCATCCGGAGCACCGAGTTGGGCTCCCCCGGGGTCACGAACTGCGGCAGGAACGCGAAGAAGAAGATCGTCAGTTTCGGGTTGAGGATGTTGATCAGCACGCCCCGGGCGATCACCCGGCCCGCGGAGAGGGGAGCCTGCTGATCGTCCACCGCGATCGCCTCCCGGTCCTTCAGCGTCGCCCACGCCATGTAGAGGAGGTAGGCGACACCGGCGTACTTGAGGATCTGGAACGCCGTCGCGCTGGTGTGCAGCAGAGCGGCGACTCCGGTGACCGTCGCCAGCATGTGCGGGACGATGCCGAGGGTGCAGCCGGCCGCCGCGACGACGCTCGCGCGGCGGCCTCGGGACAGCCCCGCCGCGAGGGTGTAGACGACGCCGGTACCGGGAGTGGCGACCACGATCAGGGTGGTCAGCAGGAACGCGATGCTCATGCCGCCACCCTGTCGGGGCCGCCCCGGACCGGTACAGGACCAATCAACCGGCCCGTACGGGGACCACTCAGCCCTGCTTCAGCGGCAGCGCCAGGTCCACCACCGCCCGGCCGCCGTCGAAGGTCCCGGCCCGCGTCACCGAGCCGTTCAGCAGGTCCACGCGGTACAGCCGCTGGTCCCCGCCGACGCTGAGGACGCCGTACGCCGTGTTCGAACCGCTCCTCGTGGACGTGTAGATGTCGAAGCCCGCGCTCGGGCCCGCGTCGACGCCCAGCTTGCCGGTGGGGGCGAGGTTGCCCGCGTTGGCCGGGGACTGGACGGAGACCTGGTCGTTGACCGTGTCCACGTCGAAGAGGGTGGTGGCGGTGGTCTGGGAAAGGTCGTTGTTCGTGTACGCCGCTCCCGTCACGCCCTGTGCCGTGGCGCCCACCGTCGCGGGCGGGACCGGCGGGTTGGTCAGGGTGCCGTCGGTCGCGGTCGTACCCGCCGCCGGAGCGCCCGCCGGGTCGTCGATGTTGTGGCGGAGGTTCTGGCCGGTGTCGCTGATGACGCGCAGGCGGTTGGCGGCGGGGTTGAAGTCGACGCCGAACGACCCGCCCTGCAACGCCACGCTCAGCTGGCTGACCTTCTTCGCCTTCGCGCCGATCTCGCGGACCGTGTAGATGCCGCCCCGGTCGCCGACGCCGTACAACTTGCCGTTCTGGACGCGGTAGTCGATGCCGACGAGCTTGGTGTCGCCCTGGAGGCCGTTCACCTTGCCGAGCGGGAGGACGCGGTCAGGACGGTCGGTGCGGAAGCTGACGAGCCGCTGGTCGGCGGTGAGGCCGATGGCGGTGAGCCGGTCGCTCTGCGCCGCGCCGGCACCGATCAGGCCGCCCTTGTTCTCGATGGCGGTGGGGGAAGTCTCGGCCTTCGCCGCCCCGTCGCCCATCGCTCCGCAGCCGACGGTGCCGATGGCCAGTGCCATGACGGACGCGGCGATGACTGCTTGCTTGCGCATTGGTGCCCCCGTGAAGGTTCTCACCGCGACCCGCCCGCTGCGGGCCGCGCATGTCCCCTCTTCGGAGCCGGATGGGCACTGGATGGGAAAAACCCCGGTTCCGTTACGTCTGTTACGTCCGTAACGAAACCGGGGCTTTCGGACAGCACCGGGGAGAGCTACGCGCCGATCAGGCGACCCGCCAGGTAGCCCTCGATCTGGTCCAGCGACACCCGCTCCTGCTTCATGGTGTCGCGCTCGCGCACCGTCACCGCGTTGTCGTCCAGGGTGTCGAAGTCGACCGTCACGCAGTACGGCGTGCCGATCTCGTCCTGGCGGCGGTAGCGGCGGCCGATGGCGCCGGCGTCGTCGAACTCGATGTTCCAGTTCTGGCGGAGCGCCTGGGCGAGGCCCTTGGCCTTCGGGGACAGCTCGGGGTTCCGGGACAGCGGCAGCACCGCGACCTTCACCGGAGCGAGGCGGTGGTCCAGGCGCAGCACCGTGCGCTTCTCCATCTTGCCCTTGGCGTTGGGCGCCTCGTCCTCGATGTAGGCGTCGAGGAGGAAGGCCAGCATCGCGCGGCCGACACCGGCCGCGGGCTCGATGACGTACGGCGTCCAGCGCTCCCCGGCCTCCTGGTCGAAGTAGGAGAGGTCCTGGCCGGAGGCCTTGGAGTGGGCGCCGAGGTCGTAGTCGGTGCGGTTGGCCACGCCCTCCAGCTCGCCCCACTCGTTGCCGCCGAACTGGAAGCGGTACTCGATGTCAGCGGTGCGCTTGGAGTAGTGGGAGAGCTTCTCCTTCGGGTGCTCGTACCACCGCATGTTCTCCTCGCGCAGGCCCAGGCCGGTGTACCAGTTCCAGCGCTGCTCCATCCAGTACTCCTGCCACGTCTCGTCCTCGCCCGGCTTGACGAAGAACTCCATCTCCATCTGCTCGAACTCGCGGGTGCGGAAGATGAAGTTGCCGGGCGTGATCTCGTTGCGGAAGGACTTGCCCATCTGCGCGATGCCGAACGGCGGCTTGCGGCGCGAGGTGGTCTGCACCTGGGCGAAGTTGGTGAAGATTCCCTGCGCGGTCTCGGGACGCAGGTAGGCGATGGAGCCGGAGTCCTGGGTGGGGCCCAGGTGGGTGGAGAGCAGGCCCGAGAACTGCTTGGGCTCGGTGAACTGGCCCTTGTTGCCGCAGTTGGGGCAGTTGACGTCGGCGAGGCCGTTCTCGGGGAGGTGGCCCTTCTTGGCCTCGTACGCCTCCTCCAGGTGGTCCGCGCGGAACCGCTTGTGACAGGAGGTGCACTCGGTGAGCGGGTCCGTGAAGGTGGCGACATGGCCGGAGGCGACCCACACCTCGGGGGCCAGGATCACGGACGAGTCGATACCGACGACGTCCTCGCGCGAGGTCACCATGTAGCGCCACCACTGGCGCTTGAGGTTCTCCTTGAGCTCGACACCCAGCGGCCCGTAGTCCCAGGCGGCGCGCTGTCCGCCGTAGATCTCACTGCAGGGAAATACGAAGCCACGGCGCTTGCTCAGGCTGACGATGGTGTCGATCTTGTCGGCGGCCACGGTGCTCTCTTCATTACGACGACGGGCGACGAAGCGAGGTGCTTCCAGCGAATGCTTCAGGTTACCGGCGGAGCCTCCCCCTCAACCAAATCGGGTTGTGCTCAGCGCCACCTCGGACGTTTGTTGACAATCGTTTCCAGATTCATTGAAAATGACTGTCATGAACGCACGTCGTCGTCTGATACCCACCGCCGTGGTGACCGCCCTCGGTCTCGCCGCCCTCTCCGCCTGCTCCAGCGACAGCGGCAGTGACACCGCGAGCGCCGCCGGCAGCACGGACAAGTTCGACGTCGTCGCGTCGTTCTACCCGATGCAGTTCCTCGCCGAGCAGATCGGCGGGGACCATGTGAACGTCACCACGCTGACCGAGCCCGGCCAGGAGCCGCACGACCTCGAGATCAGCGCCAAGCAGACCGCGGCACTCCAGGAGTCCGACGCGGTGCTGTACCTCAAGTCCCTCCAGCCCGCCGTCGACGAGGCGGTGGGGCAGTCCGAGGTCAAGACGAAGATCGACGCGGCGACCCTCACCAAGCTGGAGGACCACGGCGAGACCGGCCACGCCCATGAGGGCGAGGAAGAGCACGCCGAGGAGGAAGCGTCCGAGTCGACGCTCGACCCGCACGTCTGGCTGGACCCGGTGAAGTACGCCGAGGTCGCCGAGGGTGTCGGCACCGCCCTCGCGAAGGCCGACCCGGACAACGCGGCCGACTACCGGAAGAACACCGTGGACCTGGTCGCGAAGCTGAACACGCTGAACACCGACTTCGAGACCGGCCTCAAGAACACCGACACCAAGGTGTTCTTCACCAACCACGCCGCCTTCAGCTACCTCGCCGAGCGCTACGGCCTGACCATGGAGGCCATCTCCGGCCTGGAGCCGGACAGCGAGCCGAGCGCCGCGCGGATCAAGGAGCTCCAGACCGAGGCGAAGGCCGACGGCGTGACCACCGTCTTCTACGAGACCCTGGTCTCCGACAAGACGGCCAAGACCCTGGCCGACGACGCCGGGCTGAAAACTGATGTACTCGACCCGATCGAGGGCATCACCGACAAGTCCAAGGGCGACGACTACTTCGCGGTCATGCAGGCGAACCTGACGGCCCTGGAGAAGGCGCTCGGCGCGAAGTGACCAGCAGCACCCAGCAGTTCGGAGGCGCACGCCATGACGGCACGTAAAGCCGGCGACCCCGTCATATCCCTGCGGAGCGTGACGGCGGAGCTCGGCTCGCGCCCCGTGCTGCGCGGCATCGACCTCACCGTGGGCCACGGTGAGGTCGTCGCGCTGCTCGGCGCCAACGGCTCCGGCAAGTCGACCGCGGTGCGCACGATCATCGGCCAGGTCCCGGTGTCCGGCGGCGAGATAGAGATCTTCGGCACCCCGCGACGCCGGTTCCGCGACTGGGCGCGGGTCGGCTACGTCCCACAGCGCACGACAGCCGCGGGCGGTGTCCCGGCGACGGTGACCGAGGTCGTCTCCTCGGGCCGCCTCTCCCGCACCCGCTTCGGTGTGCTGCGCAAGACCGACCGGGACGCGATACGGCACGCACTGGAACTGGTCGGCATGGCGGACCGCGCCAAGGACTCCGTCAACGCGCTCTCCGGCGGCCAGCACCAGCGGGTGCTGATCGCCCGCGCGCTCGCCTCCGACCCCGATCTGCTGATCATGGACGAGCCGATGGCGGGCGTCGACCTGGCGAGCCAGGAGGTGCTGGCGCAGACGCTCACGGAGCAGGTCGCAGCCGGTACGACGGTCCTGCTCGTCCTGCATGAACTGGGCGCCCTGGAGCCGCTGATCGACCGCGCGGTCGTCCTGCGCGACGGCTGTGTCCTGCACGACGGCCCGCCCCCGAAGGCGGTCGGCCAGCACGCGCTGCCCGGTCACGACCACGTCCACCCGCACGCGGCGCAGGACGCCGAACCGATCCGCACGGGACTGCTGAGCTGATGGAGATCCTCGACTACGCCTTCATGCAGCGGGCCCTGCTCGCCGCCGTCCTGGTCGGCATCACCGCCCCCGCGATCGGCATCTACCTCGTCCAGCGCCGCCAGGCCCTGATGGGCGACGGCATCGGCCATGTCGCGATGACCGGCGTCGGCCTCGGCTTCCTCCTCTCCACCTCGCCGGTGTGGATGGCGACGGCGGTCGCGGTGATCGGCGCGGTGCTGATGGAGCTGATCCGCTGGTACGGCCGGACCCGCGGCGACATCGCCCTCGCGATGCTCTTCTACGGCGGCATGGCCGGCGGTGTGATGTTGATCAACCTCGCCCCGGGCGGCTCCAACGCCAACCTGAACTCGTACCTCTTCGGCTCGCTCTCCACGGTCTCCGAGGAGGACGTGACGGCGATCTGTCTGCTGGCGGCCTTCGTGGTGCTGGTCACCCTGGGTCTGCGCCGCCAGCTGTTCGCGGTCAGCCAGGACGAGGAGTTCGCGCGGGTCACGGGTCTGCCGGTGCGGGCGCTGAACCTGCTGACGGCGGTCACGGCGGCGGTGACGGTGACGGTCGCGATGCGCGTGGTCGGGCTGCTGCTGGTGTCCGCGCTGATGGTGGTGCCGGTCGCCGCGGCGCAGCAGCTCAGCCGAAGCTTCGCGCTCACGTTCGCCATCGCGGTGGCGATCGGGGTGACCGTGACGATCGGCGGGACGGTGACGTCGTACTACCAGGACGTGCCGCCCGGCGCGACGATCGTGCTGCTGACCATCGGCGCGTTCATCGTGCTGACCGCGACGGCGGCTCCGCTGGCCCGGCGCCGCGCGCGGGCCCTGGCCGCGGCCCACCCCGTGGGAGACCCTGCGGAGTGTGCGATTCCGGCCAGCCGGGAACGGGACGGAAAGGTAGGAGTCTGACCGCGCACATGTCGGGCTGGCACAATGGCCCGGCACGGCAAGCGCAGATGTGAGTCGCTCGGTCGACACCGGCGCAAGCGCCCGGAGGCGACCGAGCAAAAAGGAGGAACCGGTGACGACCGCTGGACAGCCGGTGAAGGGCCGAGCCACCCGGCAGCGTGCCGCCGTGGCGGCGGCGCTCGACGAGGTCGACGAGTTCCGCAGCGCGCAGGACCTGCACGACATGCTGAAGCACAAGGGCGATTCCGTCGGCCTCACCACGGTCTACCGCACCCTGCAGTCCCTCGCCGACGCCGGTGAGGTCGATGTCCTGCGCACCTCCGACGGCGAGTCCGTCTACCGCCGCTGCTCCAGCGGCGAACACCACCACCACCTCGTCTGCCGCGTCTGTGGCAAGGCCGTCGAGGTCGAGGGCCCGGCGGTGGAGAAGTGGGCGGACGCGATCGCCGAGGAGCACGGGTACGTCAACGTGGCGCACACGGTGGAGATCTTCGGCACCTGTGCGGAGTGCGCGGCGGCCAACGGGTAACGCACCTGGGGCGCCCCGCACGGGACGCCCCAGAGCCGTTCACTCCTGCCTGCCCTCCATGGCCAGCAGTTCCTCGTTGGGGATCGCACCGCCGAACCGCCGGTCCCGCGAGGCGAACTCCAGGCACGCGCGCCACAGGTCACGCCGGTCGAAGTCCGGCCACAGCACATCCTGGAAGACCATCTCGGCGTAGGCGCTCTGCCAGAGCAGGTAGTTGGAGGTGCGCTGCTCGCCGCTGGGGCGCAGGAAGAGGTCCACGTCCGGCATGTCCGGGTAGTACAGGTACTTCGCGAAGGTCTTCTCGTTGACCTTGGACGGGTCCAGCCGCCCGGCCTTCACATCCTCCGCCAGCGCCTGCGCGGCGTCCGCGATCTCCGCCCGCCCGCCGTAGTTCATGCAGAAGTACAGGGTCAGCTTGTCGTTGTCCTTGGTCTGCTCCTGGGCGATCTGGAGCTCCTTGGCGACCGACTTCCACAGCTTGGGCATCCGGCCCACCCAGCGCACCCGGACACCCAGTTCGTCGAGCTGGTCGCGGCTCTTGCGGATGAAGTCGCGGTTGAAGTTCATCAGGAAGCGCACCTCGTCGGGCGAGCGCTTCCAGTTCTCGGTGGAGAAGGCGTAGAGCGAGATCGCTCCGACGCCCATCTCGATGGAGCCCTGCAGCACGTCGAGCACGCGCTCGGCGCCGACCTTGTGGCCTTCCGTGCGGGGCAGCCCGCGCTCCTTGGCCCAGCGTCCGTTCCCGTCCATGACGATCGCCACATGGCGGGGGATCAGCTCGCCAGGGAGCTTCGGCGCGCGGGCACCGGACGGGTGCGGTTCCGGTGTCTTGTACTCGCGGCGCTGGCGCCCCAGGAACCCGCGTACGGCCATGTGTTTCTCGTCTCCTCGCTCCGTGCCGGTTTCGCTACTTCTCTACGTACCTGAGTGAGCGCAGCCCGCGCTCCAGGTGCCAGTGCAGGTAGGCGGAGACCAGCCCGCTGCCCTCCCGCACATACCGCGGCTCGCACGCGTCCGCGGTCTCCCAGTCTCCCGTAAGCAGCGCGCCGAGGAGGTCCAGGGTCTGCGGCGAGGGTACGACGCTCCCGCCCACCCGGCAGTCGACGCAGACGGAGCCTCCGGAGGCCACGGAGAAGAACCGGTTCGGCCCGGGCAGCCCGCACTTCGCGCAGTCGCTGAAGCTGGGCGCGTACCCGTTGACGGCGAGCGAGCGGAGCAGGAAGGCGTCCAGGACGAGGTGGGAGGCGTGTTCGCCCCGGGCGAGCGTGCGCAGGGCGCCGACGAGCAGCAGATACTGCTGGACCGCCGGCTCGCCCTCGTGGTCGGTGAAACGCTCGGCGGTCTCCAGCATGGCCGTCCCGGCGGTGTAGCGGGCGTAGTCGCTCACGATCCCGCCACCGTACGGAGCGATCGTCTCGCTCTGTGTGCACAGCGGCAGCCCGCGCCCGACCAGCTCACTCCCCCGCGCGAAGAACTGCACATCCACATGGGAGAAGGGTTCGAGCCGCGCCCCGAACTTCGACTTCGTCCGCCGCACCCCGCGGGCCACGGCGCGTACCCGCCCGTGACCGCGGGTGAGCAGGGTGATGATGCGGTCCGCTTCGCCCAGCTTCTGCGTCCGCAGCACGACCCCGTCGTCCCGGAAGAGACTCATGGGTTCATTCTCGCGTACGCCCTGGGTCAGCGGGTGCGGTCGGGGTGACTGATGGTGTCCCAGGGGGCGAGGTTCCAGGGGCTGGTCTTGTTCGCCGGGTCCAGCAGGCGCCTCAGATGCGCGTCGGACGCCGCCTGCGGGGCGAGGAAGGCGGCGTCCGGCGTGCCCTGGAGTCCGTCCCGCCACACCATCCGCCCGAGCAGATAGTGGTCGGCGTACTCGTTCCAGGAGGCGTACGACCGCACGACCGCCGGGACAAGGCTCTTCAGCGCGGTCCAGGCCTCGTACTCCGAGATCATCCCGCAGCCGAAGCCGCGCCGGGCGATGTCGACGTACAGGGCGGCGTCCCAGGCCATCGGCTCGACGCCGAGCAGCCGGTACGCCTGCACCCGGTATCCGGTACGCGCCAGCCCGCCGAGCCGGCCGACCAGTTGCTCGCGCGAGGTGATCTCCCACTGGTCGGCCAGCCACCGCCGGGCTCTGTCGTCTTCGATCCGCTTGAACGGATACAGAGTCGTCCGCGAGGCGTCCCGGTCCCGGCTCACCGGCGCGCTCAGCGAGACCATCCACAACTGATGCATGGTGAGCGGAACGGGGTACTTGCGCTCCGCCTTCGGCTTGAGCCGGTCCCATATCGCCATGGCGGTGCACCCTAATTCACGCCGTCAAGGCACCTCACCCCGACTGCGGGCGTTGGCGTACGCCGTCGCCGCGCTGAGCCGCTCGGCCGGGGTGGCCCGGCGCACCGCGCCCGGCTCCGCGTCCCACTCCCTGCCGCCGCCGTACGGTCTCAGCTGGACATAGGGCCCCTCATGCCCCATGACGATGCCGAGCCTCCCGTTGCGGGTGTCCACGACATACGACCCGACCGGCGGCCTCACCGCAGAACCGCCGTGAGTCGCTGCGCGGCCTCCACGGAACAGCGGCCCAATTCGACGAGCGGACAGGGCGCCTCCCGCGCGAGACTTGCCGGGTCGATCCGCAGGGACGGCAGAATGATTCCTGCGTTTTTCAATGCTGCCCGCAATTCCTTCACTGCTTCCTCCGCCTCTTCGACGCAGAGCGCCGAGTGCTGTGCCTTCACGTGGTTCCCCTCCCTTTTCGGGTTTTACGCTTCGCAACTCAAGGGTGGCGCACCACATCTACACTCGGCAGGAGTCTGTGCTCTACAAGTGCGGGGCAGTACAAGGGGGTTGAACTGTGGCCAACGGTTCACGTCAGGCGGCATGGGAGTTCTTCGGCACGGAACTGAAGCGGCACCGGGAGGACAGGGGGCTCACTCAGGTCGAGTTGGGGGCGCGCGTCTTCGTCTCGGGCGCCTATATCGGGCAGTTCGAGCAGGCGATTCGAAAGCCGCAGTTGGATATCGCCCAGCGGATTGATGAGGTACTGCAAACCGACGGTATTTTCGAGCGGGCGTGGCGGAAGCTCATCGACGACAAACGGTATGCCGATTACTTTGCGGCCGTCGTGGAACTGGAACGGACGGCAACGAAGATTGCGGAGTTCGCGCCCACTGTGGTGCCGGGCCTGTTGCAGACGGCCGCCTACGCGCGGGCGGTCACCATCGCGGCCAACCCGTTCGTCACCGACGAGTACGTGGAGGAGAAAGTTACGGCCCGCCTGGAGCGCCAGCACATCCTCAAGGACGCTACAAGGCCGGAGTATTGGGTGATCCTGCATGAGGGCGTGCTGCGCAGCCCGGTGGGCGGCCCGGAGGCCATGGCCAAGCAACTGGAGCACATCGCGGCACTGATGCGCGAGCGCAAGGTGTGGGTGACTGTTGTGCCGTTCGCGGCTGGAGCGCATGCGTCGATGGGCGGGTCCCTGAAGCTCATGGAGTTCGAGGACGCACCGCCGGTCGCCTATACAGAGACGGAGTATTCGGGAACGCTCATCGACGACCCGGCCATGGTGAAGCGCACCCAGCGCACATACGATCTGCTCAGGGGCGCCGCACTGTCGCCGTCGGCGTCCCTGGCCCTGCTCGAATCGGCGGCTGAGGACTTCAGACGATGCGCGAGTACGACCTGAGCAACGCCCACTGGCGCAAGAGCAGCTACAGCAACGGCCAAGGCGGCGACTGCGTCGAGGTTGGCGACGAAATCCCCGGCGTCGTACCGGTCCGCGACAGCAAAGTCGCCGACGGCCCCGTCATCCTCCTCGGCGCCACCGCCTGGGCGGCTTTCATCCGCGCCTGCTAGTCTCCCCGAGCCTCCTGCGGGGGAAGTCCGGTGAGAGTCCGGCGCTGACCCGCAACGGTGTGTGCGTGGCCCCCTGGGGCCGACGCGCAAGCCCGATTACCCGCAGGCGGTTTGCCAGCCCATTGACCGCTCGCCGAGGACTGCGAGCCGAGGCGAAGGACCGCCGAGCGTGCGCCCCTCTCCAGGCCGAACACCTGTGCCGCTGTTGGTTGCTGCCCTCGCGATCCTGCTCCTCGTCTCCCTTGTCGCCGGCGTCGGGCTGGGGGCCGCCGGAGTCGGCTGGGGCGACGTCATCCGTTTCCTCGGGGCCGGGTTCACCGGCGGAACCATCCACGCCGCGGACGTGGCGTCGTACACGATCGTCTGGGAGATCCGGCTGCCGCGTGTCGTGCTCGCCGCAGTCGTGGGGGCGGGGCTCGCGACGGTCGGGGTGGCCGTGCAGGCGATGGTGCGCAATGCGCTGGCCGATCCGTTCGTGCTGGGGATCTCGTCCGGTGCCGCTGTGGGGGCCAACGCGGTCATCCTGCTCGGGGCGTTCGCGGGGCTCGGGGTGTGGGCGCTGTCGGTGTCGGCGTTCTGCTCGGCGCTGGTCGCGATGGCGATCGTGTACGCCGTCGCCCGTTCCGCGACGCACGGGCTGACGCCGCTGCGGCTGATCCTGACCGGGACGGCGCTGGCGTACGGCTTCGAGGCGCTGACCACCGTGATGGTGTTCGGCGCGGCCAGGGGCGAGGCGGCCCGGTCGGCGATGATGTGGCTGCTGGGGAGTCTGGGCGGGGCGACGTGGCCACGGGTGCCGATCGCCGCCGTGACCGTCGTCGCCGGGTGGGTGTGGCTGCGGTGGCGGGCGGAGGCCCTGAACGCGCTGGCGATGGGGGACGAGACGTCGGCGACGCTGGGCGTGCAGCCCGGGCGGTTGCGGCGGGAGTTGTTCCTCGTCACGGCGGCTGTGACCGGGACCGTGGTGGCGGTCAGCGGGGCGATCGGGTTCGTCGGGCTGATGGTGCCGCATGTCGTACGGATGCTGGTGGGCGCTGATCACCGGCGGGTGCTGGCCGTCGCGCCGCTCGCCGGGGCCGTACTGCTGGTGTGGGCGGATGTGCTGTCCCGGCTGCTGCTGGCGCCCGCGGAATTGCCGGTCGGGGTGATCACTGCGGTGGTCGGCGTCCCGGCCTTCCTGCTGCTGATGCGGCGCGGCGGCTATGCGTTCGGGGGGCGCTGATGCGGCTCGATGTGGAGGGCGTGACGGTCGAGGCGGCCGGGAAGCGGCTCGTCGACGAGATCAAGCTCACCGTGGACAGCGGGGCGTTCGTGGGGCTCGTCGGGCCCAATGGGAGCGGGAAGTCGACGCTGCTGAGGTGCGTGTACCGGGCGCTGCGGCCGGCTGCCGGGGTCGTACGGCTGGACGGGGACGACGTACACACGCTGGATCCTCGCGCCGCCGCGCGGCGCCTCGCCGCGCTGCCGCAGGAGTCGTCCTCGGAGTTCGACTTCACCGTCGCCGAGGTGGTCGGGATGGGGCGGCTGCCGCACCGGGACCGTACGGCGGCCGAGGACCGGGCGATCTGCGCGGAGGCGATGCGGTCCACCGGCGTGGACCATCTGGCCGACCGTGGCTTCCTGGCCCTGTCGGGCGGGGAGCGGCAACGCGTGCTCATCGCACGGGCGTTGGCCCAGCGCCCCCAGGTGCTGGTCCTTGACGAACCGACCAACCACCTCGACATCGCCCACCAGTTGGACGTGCTGTCCCTGGTCCGGGCAAGCGGCCTGACGGTGCTGGCCGCGCTGCACGACCTCAACCTGGCCGCCGCGCACTGCGATCTGCTGTACGTCGTCTCGGCGGGCCGGATCGTCGCAGCCGGGCCGCCGCACGACGTCCTGCGCCCGGACCTGCTCGCCGAGGTGTTCGGCGTGCGCGCGCATCCCGTCCGGCATCCGGAGACGGGTGCCGTGCAGTTGCTCTTCGACCTTCTCCCGCCGTCGGATTAAGGAACTCCCCGCATGCGTAAGCCCGTTGTTGCCGCCACTCTCTGCCTCGCCGCCCTCGCCACGGGCTGCGGTGCCGAGGTCGAGCCCTCGCCGGACTCGAAGGCCGCGGCGTCCGTCACCCTCACCAACTGCGGGCGCAATGTGACATACCACAGGGTCCCGGAGCGGGTCGTCACCAACGATGTCGGGATCACCGAGCTGATGTTCGCGCTCGGCCTGGAGGACCGGATGGCCGGGTTCGCGATGCCCGACGACAAGGGAGACCTGGACGCGGTGCCGTGGAAGGACGGCTACGACAAGGTGAAGTGGCTGTCGAAGGACCAGCTCACCAAGGAGAACGTCCTCGACGCCCGCGCCGACTGGGTCTTCGCCGGCTGGAACTACGGCTTCCGCGAGGACAGCGACTTCACCCCGGACGCCCTGCGCAAGCTCGGCATCTCCTCGTACATCCTCACCGAGTCCTGCCGCAACGGCCGTACGGAGACCTCGCGGGGCATCATGCCGCCGCTGGACGCGCTGTACGAGGACCTCACCAACCTGGGCAAGCTGTTCGGCGTGGAGAAGCGGGCGGCGGCGCTGATCTCCGGCTTCAAACGCGAGGTGGCGGAGGTGAAGGCCAAGGCTCCGTCCGATTCCCCCAAGGTCTTCCTCTACGACAGCGGCGAGGACCAGCCCTTCACCTCCGGCCGCTACGCCGCGCCCGACCAGATCATCAGCGAGGCCGGCGGCAGCAACGTGATGCACGACCTCAAGGACTCCTGGACGACGGTCGGCTGGGAGACCGTGGTGGAACGCAACCCCGACGTGATCGTGATCTGCGACTACGGGGACGTGAGCGCGGAGCAGAAGAAGAAGTTCCTGCTGTCCTACGCCCCGCTGCGGAATGTCTCCGCCATCAAGCACAAGCGGATCTTCACCCTCGACTACGTCGACCTGGTGGAGAGTCCGCGGAACCCGTCCGCGATCGCCCGCCTCGGGGAGTACCTGCGGACGACGACGCCCTGACCCGGAGGCCGGGACCGGTCCCGGCTCGCCCGTGGTCGAATCTGCGCCCGTCAGCAGTACAGGTCACGGAACGCGGAGAGTCGGATGAGAAGTCGAAGTCCGGTACGTGCAGGTGTCGTCGCTCTGGCTGCAGTGGCTCTGTTGGCCGCGTGCACCTCAGGCTCGTCCGGGGACGGCGACAGTCCGGAGGCCTCCGGCTCGCCCACCCGGAAGGCCCTCGACCTCAGCGGCGATCCACGGGCTGCGGCGCCCTTGGCGTTCGACAGCAAGGCGGCGCATGTCCTGCCGACGGGCCCGAAGGGCTTCCCTCCCCTCAGCCTGTACGGGCGTGCGGCCTGGCTCACGCACGCGTCCGGCCTGACGATGTACAACCTGGCCACGGGCAAGGCCGTCACCGACATCAAGACCAAGAACACGCCCACGTACGATCTGCCGGCGCCAGGCGATATGAGCAAGAAGCAGGCCGAGATGATACGTAGCCGCGTGTCGTTCCCTGTGCCGGTGGAGATCGGCGGTGTACCGGCTGTGGTCGCCGCCGTGCCGGTCAAGCTCGCCAAGCAGGGCAGCGGTTCGGCGCAGGATGGGTTCGAGGTGATCGCCGCCCGGGCGGACAACGGCAAGCCGATCTGGCGGCTGCCCGTGGACATCTACGGTGACCCGGCCGGCAAGCTCGGCGCGCTCGTGGTCGAGCCCGGGGACGGCGTGGTGAGCGTCACCTGGACGGAGGACGACTACACGACAGGCAGTTTCGCGGTCTCCCTGGACGCCAAGCAGCCCCAAATGCTGTGGCAGCGTGCGGACTTCTGGACGGTCGCCGGATACGGCGACGCCGTTCTGGGGTTCCGCGAAGAGCCGGACGAGCAGTACTCGGTGGCCGGTGTCGCCGCGTCCAGCGGCCGTGACCTGTGGGTCAAGGGGCTGCCCGCCGGAGCCACCTGGGCGGTCAAGTCGAACGACACGCCCTTGGCCAAACTCGACGACGACAGCAAGCAGGCGCGGCTGATCGAGATCGCGACCGGCGACTTCGTCCTGTCCAAGCGGGCCGGGCTGACCAAGGGCATGAGCTGCCTGCACGGCGACGGCGGCACGGTCCTGCTGTGCTCCTCGAAGCAGGACGGCGCGCTCGCGGTGGACCAGGCCGGCAAGGTCTTGTGGCGCCGGGCGGCGGGGGACGGCCCGGGCAAGTGGAACGCCACCGTGGAAGCCGAGTTCAAGGATCGGTTCTACGCCAAGGGCAAGGACGGAGGTTTCGTCGTCGACGGGCGTACGGGACGAACGGTCAGCGCCGACGCGGGGATCGTGCCCGATCGCGTCAGCGCCTATGCCGCGCTGGTCTACACGGACGACGGCACAGAGGTCCACCTCCCCCAGCGCTCCGCGGGGGTGCCGCGATAGGTCGTTGCGCGGCTGCGGCGCCGTCGTGGCTTGTCGCGCAGTTCCCCGCGCCCCTATCGGGGCGCGACCGGTGGCGGGGTTTTACCCGCCACCGGTGCTTTTGCGCGTCTTACGCGGCGCCTGGGCCTACGTCCGTCGCGGTGAGCGGGGTTCGCGTAACCGTGGACGACGACCGTTCGTCGGCGCCGGCGTCGATGGTGCCGACTCGGGCCTGGCCGTCCATGTCGTCGGTCACGAAGGCGTGGCCGCCGGTGCCGGCGTCGATCGCCGGGCTGCCCGCACCGATCCGGTAGAGCGATCCGTCGGAGGCGAGCAGCGGGTCAACTGCCCTGACGGAGTCGGAGGGTACGGACACGCCGACGGTCGCCGATCCGGTCGGCCACGCGATGTTCCCGGCGTAGGTCATGCCCACGGGCTTCTTGACCTCGTTGAGCAGCTTGCCCCGGCTGCCCGTGACGACGTTGTCGGCGATGACCGAGTCGACCGGGGCGAGGTTGTAGTTGGCGCCGATCTCGATGTTCGACACGTTGTTCACGAAGGTGTTGTTCACGACGGTCGCCCGGTAGACGCGCCAGTGTGCGTTCAGCGCGCCCGAGGTGTCCACGTCACCGCCGTCGATCTGCAGCGCGGCGTCGAAACCGGTGCCGGTCAGGCCCTCGAAGTAGTTGTTGTAGATCTTGTGGTCCTGGCCGTAGATGCGGATCCCGCCGGTTCCCGCCTTGCCCTCCCCGAAGAAGAAGTTGCCGTAGAACGCGCCGCGGTTTCCGTGCCGTTGGGACAGGACGCCCTGTGAGGCGCGGAAGGTGTTGTGGCGGACGATGTTGTCGTTGCTCTTGACGGAGACGATCTCCGGGTCGCCGTCGCACCTCTCGAAGAGGTTCGACTCGACGACGGTGAATCCGCTCGACTCGGAGAGGCTGCTCTCGCCGACCCGGATGGCCTCCATCTCGTTCTCCACGCGGGGGCCGATGTCACGGAAGTGGTTGTGGTCGATACGGTCGTGCTGTGACTGCTGGCTCTCGGATCCGTCGATGGTGATGAAGTTCCCGGGCTGGTGCTTCTCCTCGAACAGGTTGTGATCGATCCGGTTGTGGTGGCTGTTCTCACCCTGGATGATCACCCACTTCAGCGAGGACTCCCCCTCCGTCAGCCGGAAGTGGTTGCGGGTCAGCCGTACGTTGTTCGAGCTGGTGATCTTCAGGGTGTTGCTGTTCGTGAACTTCAGCCCTTCGAAGGTGACGTACGAGGAGTTCGCCACCTCCAGCTGCCCGTCGCCGATCACCGCCTTGCCGCGGTTCTCCGCGACGACGGTGATGGGCTGGGCGGCCGTTCCGCTCTTGCCGGTCATCTTGCCGATCGAGTACGTGCCGTCCGCGAGGACGATGCGGTCGCCGGGCCGCGCGTCGCCGAAGGCGCTCTTCAACGCGGTCGAGTCCGAGACACGGACCGTGCGGACGGGGGCCGGATCCGTCGGGTCCGTCGGGTCTGTCGGGTCCGTTGGATCTGTCGGATCCCCGCCGCCCTCACCGCCCCCGTCGGCTCCGTAGATGTCGGTCTCGGTGATGCTGGTCCAGTCGTTGACCGTGTTGCCATGGCCGACGATCCGTACGTAGCGGGCCGACGTATCGGCGAAGTCGTACTTCTGCTGCTCAAGTGTGCTGCCGCTGCTGGTCTTCCGGGCCAGGACGGTCTTCCACGACGATCCGTCGTCGGACAACTGGACGTCGAAGGTGTTCGTCCTGCTGTTCCCCTGGTGCCAGGCGACCGACGCCGAACCGACGGTCTGCGCCGAGCCGAGGTCATAGCGGATCCACGCCCCGTCGCCCTGCGACGACCAGCGGGTGCCCAGGTTGTTGTCCAGGGTGTTGGCGGGAACGTTGCCGTCATCGGGACTCGCCGTGACGTCCGCGACCTGGAACGGAGAGTCCCCGCCGGGGTCGGTCGGATCGGTGGGGTCAGTCGGGTCCGTGGGGTCTTCGCCCGCATCGACGTCGTACGTCCGGACCCAGTCGACCTCGAACACGGCCGGGCGCGGGCTGCCCTCTTCAGCGAAGTTGTCCAGTTGGATGACGAGGTTCCCCAGGGGCATGTCCTGGATGTTCCCCCGGTCGGCGTTCGCGCCGTCCGCCAGCCGGAACCACTGGACACCGTCGACGTAGCCGACCAGCGCCTTGGACGTCCACTCGAAGGCGAAGTTGTGCCACTTCGTCATGTCCACGGGGCAGAGGTCTTCTTGTTCCTTCTTGTCCGACGGGCTCTTCGGGTAGTGCAGGAACGCCCCGAGGCACTGCGCGTCGGGGTCCGAGTACTCGACCCAGTCGTACTCGCCGTTTTCGAGCCGGTTGCCCGCGGTGGGCCAGATCAGGTGCAGCGGGTGGTAGGGCTTGCCCTCGGAGCCGGTGTTCCGTGAGCGGGACCGGATTTCCCACCGGCCGTACTGGGTGGGCTCGTGCTGCCTGATCCACCCCGTGTCGCCGTTCGCCTCACCGCGCATGGTCATCATGCCGTCCGCGACGGTGCTGTTCTTCCCGCACCGGCGGCCGTTTTCGCTGTGGCCTGCCCAGCATTGGGGCGTGCCGCCGACGCTGCCCGACGGTACGTCCCACTTCGCGGGGTCGACCGGGCCGGTGTAGTCGAACTCATCGGATATCGGCAGCGGGTTGCCCCAGCCGTACCGCTTGGCGGCCTCGGTCGAGTCCCCGTCGCCGCCGCTGCCGCCGTCGCCACCGCCGCCGTCACCGCCGTCGCCGTGCGTGACCTTCAGGTCGTAGATCTTCACTTGGCCGTAGTTGTCGCTGCTGCACGGCTTCGAGTTGGTGCAGTTGGCCTGGGTGTACGCGCCCGCCTTGAAGTAGGCGCCGGAGAACTTCTTCGACAGCGTGGTCTGCAACTGGCCGTTGTAGTAGGCCTTGATCTTGCCCTCGCTGACCACGAACTTCGCCTGGAACCGCTCCCCCAGCTCGTAGTTCTCGTCCACCAGCTTGTGATGCTTTTCGTTGCCGTCGGTGACGTAGAGCTTCTCGCCTTCCAGGCGGAAGACGCTGACGTCGTCGGAGGCGTCGTGGATCTGCCCGGCCACGACTTCCGGCTTCTCCTTGGGAGCCGTCGTGATGGCCTGGTCGATCACCATCGTGTGGGTGCCGGACGTGGACGACCAACTCGCTTTGGTCTCCCCGGAGTCCGTCATCTCCCGCAGCTCCGAGCGGGGGTTCTTGGAGCCGCTGGTCGTGACCCCGTTGACCGGGGCGCGGAACCGGACGGCCGTGCAGTCGTCGCTCGTGACGAACCACGGGTCGTTGGCGTATGTCGCGAGTTCCGGCTGGTAGACGTTGGTGGGGGACTCCTCCTCGCCCACCGGCAGCCCGATGTACCAGTTCGTCAGGTCCAGCACGTCCGCCGGGTACGCGCAGGAGCCGCCGCCACCGCCGCCGGTGCCGTCGGCTCCGTAGATGTCGGTCTCGGTGATGCTGGTCCAGGCGTTGACCGTGTTGCCATGGCCGACGATCCGCACGTAGCGGGCCGAGGCGTCGGCGAAGTCGTAGCTCTGCTGTTCAAGTGTGCTGCCGTTGCTGGTCTTCCGGGCCAGGACCGTCTTCCACGACGATCCGTCGTCGGACAGCTGGACGTCGAAGGTGTTCGTCCTGCTGTTCCCCTGGTGCCAGCCGAGCGACACCGATCCGACGGTCTGCGCCGAGCCGAGGTCGTACCGGATCCACGCCCCGTCGCCCTGCGACGACCAGCGGGTGCTCAGGTTGTTGTCCAGGGTGTTGGCGGGAACGTTGCCGTCATCGGGACTCGCCGTGACGTTCTTGACCTCCAGCGGAGAGGTGTCGGCGGCCGACGCCACCGGGTGGAACACACCCGAGACTCCGACGGCGACCGCACCCACTAACAGCGCATGACACATGCGTCTCATAGGCCCTCAATTCCGTGAGGCGGCGCACCGCGGGGTGGTGCGCCGTTCGCGGAGATACTGTGTCTGTCCTGTGACGGGAGGGGTCCCGAAGCTCAGCTCACCGACACCAGGCCCGCCTCATACGCGATGATCACCAGCTGGACCCGGTCCCGGGCGTCCAGTTTGGTCAGCAAGCGGGTCATGTACGTCTTCGCGGTCGCCACGCTGATGCACAGCTCGGTGGCTATCTCCGTGTTGGACAGGCCCGAGCCGACGAGGGTGAGGACCTCGCGTTCGCGTTCCGTGATGGCCGTCAAGTCGCGGCGAGAGCCGGTTGGTTGGGGGCGGGAGGCGAAGTCGCGGATGAGGCGGCGGGTGACGCTGGGGGCGATGAGGGCGTCGCCGGCCGCGACGATCCGTACGGCCGCGATGATGTCGTCCAGGGCCATGTCCTTGACGAGGAAGCCGGACGCGCCGGCGCGCAGGGCGCCGTAGACGTAATCGTCGTCGTCGAAGGTGGTGAGGACGACCACCCGGGTGTCGGGCTCGTCGCGGGTGATGTGGTCCGTGGCCTCGATGCCGTCCATCCCGGGCATACGGATGTCCATCACCACGACGTCCGGGGCGAGTTCGGCCACGAGCCGTACCGCCTCCTCCCCCGTCGCCGCCTCCCCGACCACCTCCACGTCGTCGAGTTCGGCCAGCACCATGCTCAGCGCCGTGCGGATCAGCTGCTGGTCGTCGGCCAGGACCACGCGGACGCTCATCGGACCGCCACCGGCACCGTCAGCCGCGCCGTCACCCGGAAGCCGCCCTCGGGGCGCGGTGCCGCCGTGAACTCGCCGTGCAGCAGGGCGACGCGCTCTCTCATGCCCGCCAGCCCGAAGCCCGTGTCGGTCGAACTGCCGCTGCCCCGGCCGTCGTCGGTGATCTCCAGGGCCAGTTCGTCGTCGGCGCGGTAGTCGAGAGTCACCCGGCACGCGCGCGTGCCCGCATGCCGTACGACATTGGTGACCGACTCCTGGACGATGCGGAAGGCCGACAGGTCGATGTCCGGGGGCAGGGCTCTGGGGTCGCCGACGCGGCGCACCTCGACCTGGACGCCCGCCGCCGTCGTCGTGGCCGCGAGCCGGTCCACGTCCGCGAGACCGGCCGGGGTCACGCTCTGCCCCTCGTCCGCCGCCCGCAGCGCGACCAGCATGCGCCGCAGGCCGGCCAGCGTCTCCCGCCCCTCGTTCTCCACCGCCCGCATCGCCTCCAGAGCCGCCTCCGGACGGGCCGTCGCCACGCGGGCCGCCGCTCCGGCCTGGAGGGCGATGATGCCGATGCTGTGGGCGACCGTGTCGTGCATCTCACGGGCGATGCGCAGGCGTTCGGCGGTGACCACCTGTGCGGCATGCTCGGCCACGAGCCGTTCGGCGTGGACGCGGGCCTGGTGGGAGGAGTTGCCGAGCAGCCAGGCGATGACGGCGATCATGGCCACGGTGAGTTCGGCCGAGGTGCCGACGACCCAGCCGTACAGCAGCCGCACGGCCAGCCAGGTGGCCAGCGTGCCGAGTGCCATCGCCAGGGCGATCGCGGCGGTCCGGCGGGCCCGCGAGGCCGCGATGAAGTACAGGGCGACGATGGCCGCGAGGAACTGGGCCAACGGTATCTCGGCCTCTCCCAGCGCGGTCGTCGCGAAACCCGCGGCCAGCAGGAGCCAGGTGAGGGCGGCGAGCGGCCTGCGGGACAGCAGGTGACTGCCGCACAGAGCCAGGGCACCGGACAGCGCCAGACTCATCAGCCCCTCCCAGCGGTACAGCTGCGCCGCGGGCCATTCCTCGGGCTCCACCTGGCCGGGCAGACGCACCCGTGCGAGGCGGGTGAACAGCTCTCCGGCAATCCACGCGAGCGCCACCCAGGCACCCGGCGGAACGCGTCTGTGCAGGGGCGGCGGCGGTTCGGTGGCGGGCATGAGGGGATCGTAGAGCGGGCTCTGTGAGCTGGTCATCGGACCGGGGGTGTACAACCACGGTCGACATCGGGCGCGTACGAGTGTCAGCGGGCGGCCGATGTGCCGCACCGGCCGACCGCGCGACCGTGGTCCCGTGATCGAAGTCAATGAACTGACCAAGAGATACGGCGACACGACCGCCGTCCGTGATCTGTCCTTCTCCGTCCGCCCCGGCCGCGTCACCGGCTTCCTCGGTCCGAACGGCGCGGGCAAGACCACGACCCTGCGGATGCTGCTGGGGCTCGTCGAGCCGAGCGGCGGCACCGCCACCGTCGACGGCCACGCCTTCCGCCGCCACCGCCGTGGACTGCGGCACGTCGGCGCGCTCCTGGACGCCGGTGATGTGCACGGCGGACGGAGTGCGCGGGCGCATCTGGGGGCGCTGGCCCGGAGCAATCGCATTCCCGCGCGCCGGGTGGACGAGGTGCTGGCCGAGGTGGGGCTCGGTGGTGGCGCCGCCCGACGCCGGGTCGGCGGGTTCTCGCTGGGCATGAAGCAGCGGCTCGGGATCGCGACCGCGCTGCTCGGCGAGCCGCCGGTGCTGGTCTTCGACGAACCGCTCAACGGGCTTGATCCGGAAGGGGTGTTGTGGGTGCGGGGACTGTTCCGGAAGCTGGCGGCCGAGGGGCGCACGGTCTTCGTCTCCAGCCACCTCATGTCCGAGATGGAGCACACCGCCGACGAGCTGATCGTCATCGGGCGGGGCGAGCTGATCGCCGCCGAGAGCCTCGCCGAGTTCGCCGCGCGGGGGACGGCGCCGACGGTGACCGTACGGTCTCCGGACGCGGGGGCGCTGGCCGACGTACTGGCGTCCCAGGGCGCGGCGGTGGCGGCGTACGACGAGGAGACACTGCAGGTGGCGGGGCTGAGCGCCGAGAGGGTCGGCGAGCTGGCCTTCGAACACCGTTTCCTGGTCCGGGAGTTGACCACACGCGCCGCCTCCCTGGAAGCGGCCTTCATGGAACTGACCGCCGACAGCGCCGAGTACACCGCCGGAGACCCACGATGACGGACGCCCGCTTCACCGACCTCCTGGCCGCCGAGTGGCTCAAGCTCCGCTCCCTGCGCTCCACTTACTGGGCGCTCGGCATCGGCGCGCTGACCGTCGTCGGCTTCAACGCGAACGCCGCCCGGAACCACTACGCCAACTACCCGTACATGCCCGCGGACATGAAGGCGGGCTACGTGGAGTGGGCGCTGCGGGACGCGTTCACCGCCGCTGCCGCGCTGATCCTCATCCTGGTGTGCGCGAGCGTCGGCGCGCTCACGATCGTCGGCGAGTACGCGACCGGGCTGATCCGTACGACGTTCGCGGCCGTTCCGGACCGGCGGGCGCTGATGGCGGCGAAGGTGACGGTGACGGCGGGGGTCATGACCGGCTACGGGGCCGTGGTCGTCGGCGCGTCGTTCGCCGCCACGCAGGCCATCCTCTCCGGCCGGGGCGCGGACGTCCCGGTCAGTCACCCGGGCGTGCTGTCGCTGCTGCTGGCCTCCGCCCTGCTCGCCCCCGTCTCCGCGCTGGTCGGGATGGGGCTGGGCGCGGTGATCCGGCACGGGGCCACGACGACGGGCGCCATCACCGTCGTACTGCTGCTCCTGCCGACCTTCATCACCGACCGCTACGCCTGGACGGCGGCCGTCCGCAACGCGCTGCCCGTCAACGCCTGGTCCCGGCTGGTCGATGTGACCTACGGCGAGTCGGCGGTCCGGATCTATCCGCCGCACTATCCGACGACGGTGACGAGCAGCTGGGTGGTGTTCGCGGCGTGGGCGGCGGTGGCGGCCGTGGTCGCGGTGGTGGTCGTGGACCGGCGGGATGTGTGAGTCGGGGGTGACCCTGACGGGGACACTGGGGTAAACCCCCGTGTGAAGTGGGTTGTTGCCCGGATGTGAGGGATGGGCGGGCTCCGCGAGGCTCGTACCCATGAAGCCGATGACCAAGAGCCTCGCCCTGATCGCCGCCTCCTCCGGAATCGTGTTCGGCGTCGTGACGCCTCTCACCGCGTCCGCCACGAGCGGCCCCACGTCAACGTCGCTGAAGTGGACGAAGTGCGAGGGCAAGGGACTCGACCCGCGACAGCAGTGCGCGACGGTCGAGGTGCCGATGGACTACGCCGACCCGGACGGGCCGACGATCGACGTCGCCGTCTCCCGTATCCCGAGCGAGGACCCGTCCGCCCGCCGGGGCGCCTTACTGCTGATCCCCGGCGGACCCGGCGGCACCAGCCTGAACGACCCGTCGGGCAAGGGCCAACAGCTGCCGAAGAAGGTGCGCGACGCCTACGACCTGATCGGGTTCGCCCCGCGCGGGCTGGCCCCGTCCACCTCCGTCGACTGCGGCCTCGAACGCCGCGACCTCGCTCTCACGGCGACCCGGCCCTGGCCCGCCCCCGACGGCTCCATCACGGAGAACCTGGTCACCGCGAAGCGCCTGTCGGACGCCTGCGCACGCAACGGCGGCGAGCTGCTCCAGCACCTCAGTTCCGTCAACGAGGCCCGCGACCTCGACCGGATCCGGGCCGCGCTCGGCGAGCGGAAGGTCTCCGCGTGGGGTGTCTCGTACGGCACCTATGTCGGCTCGATCTACAACGAGCTGTTCCCGCACCGCACCGACCGCGTCGTGCTGGACAGCAACGACAACCCCGACCCCGTCAAGGTCCAGCGCGCCTGGCTGGCCGGGCACGAGCAGGGTGTCGAGGACGCGTTCCCGGAGTTCGCCAAGTGGGCTTCCACGCCCGGCAATCCGGACCGCGTCGCCGCGACCCCGGCCAAGGTGAGGGCCGGCTTCCTGAGCCTGGCCGCCCGCCTCGACCGCGAGCCGATCCCCTGGCCCGGCGCCAACCCGCCCGTGCTCAACGGCAACGAGCTGCGCCAGGCCATGCTGAACGACCTGGACGACCCGGACGACTTCCAGGGCCTGGCCCAGCTGATCCTGGCCGCACGGAAGGGGACCGTGCCGCCCGCGCCGCCGTCCCCGCCGGAGGAGCTGCTGCAGAACGTCACCGCGGTCGGCGCCGGGACCATCTGCAACGACGCCGACTGGCCCGAGTCCGCCGACGCGTACAAGGACGACGTCGCGAAGAGCCGGGCCGAGTTCCCGCTCACCGCGGGCATGCCCCGCAACGCGATGCTCTGCGCCGCCTGGCCGACCGACCCGCGCGAGGCACCGGTACGCATCACCGACCGCGGCCCGTCCAACGTCCTCCTCATCCAGAACGAACGCGACCCGGTCACCCCGCTGAGCGGCGCCCTGAAGCTGCGTGCCGCCCTCGGCAAGCGCGCGGTCATGGTCGTCAACGACGCGACGGGCCACGACGCGTACCTGGCCAACGGCACGGCGTGCGGCGACGACATGGTGTCGAGGTTCCTGGCGACCGGAGAGCGGCCGCGAAAGGACACGTACTGCGACTAGCCGGCGGTACAACCGCGCCCCAAAGGGGCGCGGGGAACTACGCGACCAGCCACAACGGACCCGCAGACGCTCACGGCCTACACCCGGCACCCCCAGCGGCGCGCAACCGCCCCGAACGCCTCCTTAGGCTCCCAGTGCCAGTCAGAGTCCGGATCGCCCGGGCGGTCCTTGATCGGCTTTGTGATGGCGTAGCTCGCCATGTCGAGGTCGTAGCGAGGATCGTCCGGGCGGTGCTCGGCGTCCGCGGTGATGAACTCGAAGGCCATGGCGGCGTACAGCCCCATCGACTCGAAGACGTCCAGCAGCTCGACCAGATAGTCGGCCTGGGTGCGCTCGCTGCGGACCGGATTGCCCTTGATCTCCGGCGGGGTCTTGTCGTAGTCGACGATGTCCCAGCCCATGCCGCCCGCTTCGGGGGCGCCGACGAACGTGCACGTCCCGAACTCGGTGATGGCGAGGGGCTTGCCCCAGCGCAGATAGCGCTTCAACTCCCGTACGTAGTCCGCGCGGTTGGGGTGGGACGAGTAGTAGTCGATGCCGACGACGTCGAACAGGTTCCAGTCGACCTTGTCGTCCTGCGCGGCGGCATAGGACAGGCGGCCTCGGAAGACGGAGCGTCCGACCGCGGCGGCCTTGGCGATGAAGGCGTCGAGGCTGCGCTGCATCTTCGCCCAGTCGACGGTGCCGTTCTTGAGGTTCTCGATGCGCTCCAGGACCGTCTCGCCGGGCACGATCCCCGGCACGAACAGCCAGAACTCGCACCCCACGCTGAAGTCGACACCCGCGCCCTGCCGGCGTAGCCGTTCCGCGTGCCGGCCGGTCTCCGCGATGTGGTCGAGGATGTCGCGCTCGGGGGCGTCACCGAGGGTGGGCTGCAGCCAGACGCGCAGTCCGGCTTCGGCGACCTCGGTGGCGGTCGTGTTGAGGCGTTCGACGCCGTCGCCGGTGACGTCGACGGTGTCGGCGTGCAGGTCGTCGCGGATAACGCGGATGTCCCTGCGCATGCGGGCGGTACTGAAGGCCGTACCGGGCGTCTCCCCCGCGCCGACGGTGTAGACGACACCCCGGTGCCGCAGCCCGCCACGTCCCGCCGTCGCCTCCGTCGCCCGTGCACCGGTGGCCGGCAGCACCGCCCCCGCGACTCCGGCGGCCATGGCCCCGGCCAGGAACCGCGCCCTGCTGATCCCGTTCTTGGTGTTCTCCATGCCCTCACTGTGGCGAGCGGGGGCCGGCCGGGCTGTCGCCCGAAGGTCTATGACTCGGCAACCAAGGTATGAGGTCCTGCGCCGAGCACATCCAGGCGCTTCCGTGGCACGAACACTGTCCACGGGGGCGCCGCACAGGGGACGGCGCCCCCTCCGTCGTCCCCTGTCAGTCGCCCCGGCTCACCGCGCCCCGGTGGGATCGGCCGGGGCCGCCGTCCGTGCCTCGATCCCGTGGAAGTGGACGGCCATCGCGCGCTGCGCGCCCTCGACGTCGTGAGCGCGCAGGGCCGTGACGATGTCGCGGTGGCGGCTGACGGTGAGTTCCGGTGCGGGTTCGTTGGGGCGGCCGAGGGCGCCGGCCACCCGCCGGAAGACGGTCCAGAAGGCGCCGAGCAGCTGTGGCACGAGCGCGTTGCCGAGCGAGGCGTAGAGCAACTCGTGGAACTCCCGGTCGAGTTCCGCGAAGGGCGTACCGGCCCGGCCCGCGGCCTCCATGCGGTCCACCACGGACTCTAGGCGGTCCAGGTCAGCCTCGGTGAGCAGCGGTGCCACCCGCTGGATCAGCCCCTCCTCCAGCACTTCGCGCACCTGGAGGATGTCGGCGAGCGCGTCGGCGTCGCCCTCGTGCCGGGCCAGTGTGCGGAAGGTCAGCCCGTCGATCAGCGGGGTCAGCGAGGCCTGCCCGACGTACGTGCCGAAGCCGTGCCGGATCTCCACGATGTCGAGCGCCTGGAGTGCCTTGAGGGCCTCGCGGACGGAGTTGCGGCTGACGCCGAGGTCGGCCATCAGCTCGGTCTCGGTGGGCAGCGGCGCACCGACCCGGAGCTTGCGGTCGAGGATCAGCTGTACGACCTCGCGCTGTATCCGGCTGTTCCTGGGCTCGGCGGACATGCGCCGCATCGTACGCGCCCCGGAGGTCCCACGTCCCACGTCTGACCGATGACGGTTCGTCAACATCGGCATGTCACAGCGTCATTGGTCCGACCTCTGGCATATACGCCATTCGTGTGCGTTCCCTTGACCGCCCTCACAGCCCCTCCTATGGTCGCGCTGACTGCAGGACGTAGGACGTCGTATCTCCTCATATTTTCCGCCCGTCCTCTCGTATCCCCCCTCTCATCTCGCTGGAGGAACCGTGCGCGACGTGACCGACGACGTGCCGGCGCTGCATCGCCGGACGTTCCTGAAGTACACCGGCGCGCTGGGAGCGTCCGCCGCCGTCACCGCGTCGCTGTCGGCCTGTTCGTCGGGCCCGGAGTCGACCAATGACACCGGCGGCAGCGGCAAGAACCGCACCCTGACCGCGGTCATCGGCTACGGCAACGACGGCAGCTGGGATCCCACGCAGACCGCGTCGGCGTTCTGCATGGCCGCCAACAACCACATCTACGAGGGGCTGCTCGACACCGACCCGATCTCCCGCGAGCCGTATGCGGCGCTCGCGACGCAGGTGCCGGGCGACCCGAACAGCACGTCCTGGAAGTTCACGCTGCGGGCGGGCGCCACCTTCCACGACGGCAAGCCGGTCACCGCCGACGACGTGGTGTTCGTCTTCGACCGGATCCTCGACCCGAAGACACAGACCCTGGCCAAGGGGTTCTTCGCGAGCTGGCTGAAGGAAGTCCGCAAGATCGACGCGCAGAACGTCGAGCTGGTGCTCAAGTTCCCCTTCCCGGAAGGGGTTTCGCGGCTCACCCTCGCCAAGATCATGCCGAAGCACGTGTTCTCGCAGCCGGGTGCCTTCGACGACGCGATCAGGGGCAAGGCGATCGGCTCGGGACCGTACCGGCAGACCGCGCACCACCCGAAGTCCAACACCACCTTCGAGGCGTACGCCGACTACAACGGCCCGCGCAGGGCCGCCTTCCAGAAGATGAACTGGCTGACGATCGTGGACGCCGCCCCGCGCGTCGCCCGGATCTCCGGCGCCAGCGCGGGCGCGCAGATCGCCGACAACATCCCGTACGCCAACATCGGCCAGCTCACGAGCGGCGGGCTCACGGTCGCGGGCGGGGCCGGGATGAACAACCTGTTCCTGATGTTCAACACCAAGCACAAGCCCTTCGACGACGTGCGGGTGAGGCAGGCGCTGCACTACGCCATCGACACCGAGAAGATGGTCGAGGTGGCGCTGAAGGGACACGGCAAGCCGTCGTCGTCCTTCCTCAACGAGGGCAACCCCGGCTACCGGCGCGCGAAGACGGTCTACGACTACGACCCCGAGAAGGCGAAGGCGCTGCTGAAGCAGGCCGGGGTCCGCGGGCTGAAGATCGACATCCTTGCGGTGAACGTGAGTTGGATCGTCGACTGCCTGCCGACCATCAAGGCGTCCTGGGACGCGATCGGCGTGAAGACGACGCTGTCGCCGCAGGAGACCACGGCCGTCTTCACCAAGATGGACCAGAAGCAGGACTACCAGGTCGTCGCCGCCGCCTCGAACCCCAACCAGTTCGGCCTCGACGCCGACCTGATCATGCACTACAACTACGGGCCCACCAACCTGTGGATGGGGTACACGCGCTGGGCGGACAACGCCGTCGCCAAGAAACTCTTCAAGGACATGGACGCGGCGACCCGGGAGCCGGACGCGGACAAGAAGAAGGCGATGATCCAGGACTACATCGACGTCGTCGCCGAACAGGCCGTGCTCTACCCGGTCGTCCACAACGAGCTGATGACCGCCTGGGACCCCACCGAACTCGCCGGGATAAGGGCACAGCCGTACCCCGGAATCAACCTGCTCCAAGCCAAGTGGGTCTAGCCACCGAAGTCGTACGGGAGTTGGTCCGTGGTCGCCATCGCCAGGATCCTGGCCCGCCGTGTCGCCCTGCTCGTGCCGCTGATGCTCGGCATCGTGCTGTTCGTGTTCCTGGTGATGCGGTTCTCGGACGTCGACCCGGCGTCCGCCTTCTTCCAGGGCGCCAATCCGACGCCCGAGCAACTGCACGAGTTCCGTGAGGAGAACGGTCTGCTCGACCCGCTCCCGGTGCGCTACGTCGACTTCGTGGGCGCCCTGCTCCACGGCGACATGGGCATCAGCGCACTGACCCGGGCGCCGGTGATCGACCAGGTCACGACCGCGCTGCCGCTCACGCTCCAGCTCACCTTCCTGGGCCTGGGCATCGCGGTGGTGCTGTCGCTGATCGGCGGGGTGACCGCGGCGATCTACCGGGACCGGCTGCCGGACCAGATCATCCGGGTCGTGTCGCTGACCGGCGTGGCGGCGCCCGGTTTCTGGCTGGCGCTGCTGATGATCCAGTACCTGGCGGTCGACCTGGGCTGGTTCCCGACGGGCGGCTACATCAACCCGGCGGACTCCTTCACGGGCTGGCTGAAGACGATGACGCTCCCGGCGCTCGCGCTGTCCCTGCCGGTGGCGGCCCAACTCACGCGCATCGTCAGGACGTCCGTGGTCGAGGAGCTGGACAAGGACTACGTCCGCACAGCGATCGGCAGCGGACTGCCGCCCCGGGTGGTGGTCGGCCGGAACGTCCTCCGCAACGCGCTGATCAATCCGCTCACCGTGCTCGGCCTGCGCGTCGGCTATCTGCTCGGCGGCGCGGTGGTCATCGAGACGATCTTCTCGCTGCCCGGCATGGGCAAGCTGATGATCGACGCCGTGAAGAACGGCGACCCGGCTGTCGTCCAGGGCGTCGTCCTGACGACCGCGACCGGCTTCGTCGTCATCAACCTCGTGATCGACATCCTCTACCTGCTGGTCAACCCGCGACTGAGGGAAGCCTCCTGATGTTCACGCGCAAGGGGCTCACCGAGGCCCTGGCCCGGCCCGGCATCCGGCTGCGCGGCTGGCGCCGGCTGCCGCTGCTGTCGAAGATCTCCGTCTGCTTCCTGGCCGTCGTGGTCCTGGTGGCGCTGTTCGCCCCGCTGCTCGCGCCGGACGACCCGCTCGACCAGCAGCCGCCCGTCGACGGCACCGGCCATCCGTCCGCCGAGCACTGGATGGGCCAGGACAGCCTGGGCCGGGACATCATGAGCCGGCTGATGTACGGCGCCCGCTGGTCCCTCGCCATCGGGCTCGGCGCGACCGGGCTAGCGCTCGTCGTGGGCGCGCTCATCGGCGCGATCGCGGCGACCTCGCGCAAGGCCGTCGACGAGACGCTGATGCGCTGCCTGGACGTGGTGATGGCGTTCCCGGGGATCGCGCTGGCCGCCGTGCTGGTCGCGGTGTTCGGCGGCGGGATCACGGTCCTCATCTGCGCGATCGCGTTCCTGTTCACGCCGCCGGTGGCACGGGTCGTACGGGCCAACGTGCTCGATCAGTACGGGGAGGACTATGTGACGGCCGAGCGGGTGATCGGCGCCCGCACCCCGCACATCGTCTGGCGACACGTGGCCATCAACTGCGCCGCCCCGGTCCTGGTGTTCTGCACCGTCCAGGTCGCCGAGGCCATCGTCTTCGAGGCGTCGCTGTCCTTCATCGGCGCGGGCGTACGGCCGCCGGACCCGTCCTGGGGCAGTGTCATCGCGGACGGCAAGAACATGGTGCTGACCGGCGGCTGGTGGGCGACCGTCTTCCCCGGGCTGCTGATGCTGGTGACCGTGCTGTCGCTGAACATCCTCTCCGAGGGTGTCTCGGACGCGTGGGCGGCCCCGTCGGCGCGGGAGGTCGAGGTCCGCGACGAGGACGACCGGCTGGAGGCGCCGGAGCCGGGCAGCGGGGAGATCGTGCAGCTGCCGGGGCTGACGGAGGCGGCGGCGCGGCTGCGGGCACGGGCCCGTCCGCTGCCCGGCGGTGCTCAGCCGGTGCTCGCGGTGGAGAACCTGGCCATCGGCTTCGAGGCCCGGCACCAGGGCGTGGACATCGTCGACGGGATCAGCTTCGAGGTGCAGCCCGGTGAAGTCCTCGGCCTGGTGGGCGAGTCGGGCTGCGGCAAGTCGCTGACCGCGCTGACGGTGATGGGCCTGGAGCCGAAGGGGGCCCGCGTGCGGGGCCAAGTCCGCTTCCACCAGCGGGACTTGCTCGCCGAGCCGATGCGCGTGCGCCGCAAGCTGCTCGGCCACGAGATGGCGATGATCTACCAGGACGCGCTGTCGTCCCTGAACCCGGCGATGACGATCCGCGCGCAGATCAAACAGGTCGTACGACGCGGCGGCCGCCGTAGCCCCCAGGAACTGCTGACGATGGTCGGCCTCGACCCCGACCGCACCCTGCGCAGCTACCCGCACGAACTCTCCGGCGGCCAGCGCCAGCGCGTCCTGATCGCCATGGCGCTGTCCCGCGACCCGATGCTGATCGTCGCCGACGAGCCGACGACCGCGCTCGATGTGACCGTGCAGGCGCAGATCATGGAGCTGCTGCTCCGGCTGCGGGAGGAGCTGGGGTTCGCGCTGATCCTCGTCTCGCACGACCTCGCGCTGATCGCCGACATCACCGACCGGGTGGTGGTGATGTACGGCGGGCAGATCGTGGAGACGGGCGTGACCGCCGACCTGGTGGAGGCACCCGCCCACCACTACACGCGCGGACTGCTCGGCAGCGTGCTGTCCCTGGAAAGCGCGGCCGAGCGGATGACGCAGGTCAAGGGCGTCGTGCCGTCCCCCGCGGACTTCCCGGCGGGCTGCCGGTTCGCCGACCGGTGTCCGCGGGCGAGCGAGGTCTGCCGTACGACTGCTCCCGTCCTGGCGGGTACCCGCACGCATACGGCGGCCTGCCACCATCCGGCCGTCGACCTGATGGACGTGGAGGTCGCCCAGTGAGCGCGCTCGTCGAGCTGTCCGACACGCATGTCGTCCACAAGGCCCGCAGCGGCGGCCTGTTCACCCGGGACCGGGTGTACGCCCTGACCGGTGCCGATCTCGCCATCGCGTCCGGCGAGACGGTCGGCGTCGTCGGCGAGTCCGGCTGCGGCAAGTCGACGCTGGCGAAGGTGCTGGTCGGCGTGGAGCGGCCGACGTCCGGCACGGTGTCCTTCCGGGGCCGTGACCTGTGGAGCATGGCGCCCGCCGAACGCCGGGCGGCGGTCGGCCGCCACACCGGCATGATCTTCCAGGACCCGTCCACCGCGCTGAACCGGCGCCTGACGGTCCGGCAGATCCTGCGGGACCCGCTGGATGTGCACCGGCAGGGCACAGCGAAGGAACGGGACGCACGCGTACGGGAGTTGATGTCCCTGGTCGGCCTGCCGAAGGCGCTCACCGACGCGCTCCCCGGCCAGCTCTCCGGAGGCCAGCGGCAACGCGTCGCCATCGCCCGGGCCCTCGCCCTCGACCCCGATCTCGTGATCGCGGACGAGCCGACCAGCGCGCTCGACGTGTCGGTGCGCGCCCAGATCCTGAATCTGCTGCTCGACCTGAAGGAGCGCCTGGGGCTCGCGCTGGTCTTCGTCTCGCACGACATCCAGACGGTGCGGCGGATGAGCGACCGCGTGATCACGATGTACCTGGGCCGGATCGTGGAGGAGGCACCGGCCGAACTGGTGACGGAGGGTTCCCGGCACCCGTACACCCGTGCCCTGTTCTCGGCGACCCCCGGACTGCTGCACCCGATCGACCCGATCCCGCTGATCGGACCGGTGCCGTCGGCGACACGCCCGCCGAGCGGGTGCCCCTTCCGGACCCGCTGCTGGAAGGCGGACGGGGAGTGCGCCGACACGATGCCCGAATTTTCCGTTGCGTCCACTCCTGCGCACCGGTTCCGGTGTCACCATCCAGTGGAGGAGGGCCGACCGACCCGCGACCTCGTGAGCCAGGCGGCCGTACCGGAAGAGCACCAGGAGCCGACATGAAACTCCCCACCCCGCTGACCGGAGTGATCCCGCCCGTCTGCACGCCTCTGACGCCGGAGCGCGAGGTGGACGTGGACTCGCTGCTCAGGCTGGTCGACCATCTCATCGACGGCGGGGTGGACGGGCTGTTCGTGCTCGGGTCGTCCTCGGAGGCCGCGTTTCTGACGGACGGGCAGCGCAGGCTGGTCGTGAAGTCGGTGGCGGCGCATCTGGGCGGGCGGCTGCCGCTGCTGGCCGGCGCGATCGACATGACGACACACCGCGGGTGCTGGACCATGTGGCGGAGGTGACGGAGGAGGGCGCGGACGCGGTCGTCGTGACGGCGCCCTTCTACACGCGCACCCACCGCGCCGAGATCGCCCGCCACTACCGGCGGATCGCCGCCGCCTCCCCCGTGCCCGTCGTGGCGTACGACCTCCCGATGGCCGTCCACACGAAGCTCCCCGCCGACCTGGTCCTGGAGCTCGCCACCGACGGCGTGCTGGCCGGGCTGAAGGACTCCAGCGGCGACCTGGGCGCCTTCCGCACCGTCGTGACCGGCGTCCGCACCCACCCCGGCATCACCGGCTTCAGCGTGCTGACCGGCTCCGAGGTGATCGTCGACGCGGCGCTCGCGCTGGGCGCGGACGGGGCGGTGCCCGGCCTCGCCAACGTCGACCCGCACGGCTACGTCCGCCTCTACCGGCTCTGCCGCGCGGGCGACTGGGACCGGGCCCGCGCCGAACAGGAGCGGCTGTGCGGGCTGTTCGGCATGGTGGGCGTCGGTGATCCGGCGCGGATGGGGGGCAGTTCTTCGGCGCTCGGTGCGTTCAAGGCGGCGTTGCAGTTGCGGGGCGTCATCGCGTGCGCGGCGACGGCGGAGCCGCAGGTGCCGCTGGCGGAGGACGAGGTGGAGAGGGTGGGGAAGCATCTCGCTGCGGCGGGGTTGTTGTAGTCGGTTCTTTGCGGCGCCGTTGTGGCTGGTCGCGCCCACGCGGCGGAGCCGCATATCGATACAGCCCCGCGCCCCTATCGGGGCGCTTCGCTCAAGGTCAGCTCACACAGTGAACTTGACTGCTTCTAGCCACAGGTCGTTGTTCAGGGTTCCGCCGAAGATCAGGTTCTCGCCGCCGGGTTCGTCGCAACCCATGCCGTGCCAGCCCTCGTTGCGGACGTTCGAGGTCTGGCAGATGACACTCGTGCTCTCACCGACGTTGATGGCGAAACCCAGCATGTCCGGAGCGCTGTTCTTGCTGCTGCCGATGTAGTTGTCGATGCCGTCGACCGCGCCCTTCCACCCAGTGGGGTAGTGCCCCTTGCCGTCGGTCGAGTCGGGGTTGTGGACGAAGGCGGTGGCGGCTGTGCCGTTGGTGCCGGACACGGCGATGTTCAGCGCCTTGATCGGCCTGCCCTGGCCCACCGTGCCGGCGGTGGCGCCGTCGCACACCGCGGCCTGCCAGCCGAGGTTCTCCACATAGGCCCGGTAGCAGATGTGCCGGCCCGGATTCCGCGTGGCCAGCGCCTGCACGGCGACCGCGGCGGTCCTCACCCGCGGCTTGGCCGCCTCCTTCGTCACGTCGCCCCCGGACCCCGTACCGGCGGCCGGCGCCGACGCGACCGGTGCCGCGGACGAGGTCTCCGGTGTCACGACGGGCGGAGGGGGCGGGACCACGGCTTTGGGGGTGGGGGTGGACTTGGTTCTGGTGGGCGTCGGAGTGGGTGTGGGCGAAGGGGTGCGCGAGGGAGCGGGTGAGGTGGGGACGCTCTCCGCGGTGACCACTTTGCCGCTGTCGTCCGAGGTGAAGACGTCACTGCCGACGAGCGTGACGCCGACGGCGAGGACGGCCGTCAGGGCACCGCCCCAGCCCAGGCTGAGCCAGACCCGACGCCCTGGCACGAGACCACGGGGTGAACGGGCCGGTTTGCGGGCGAAGGTGTCCGAGAAGCCGTTCGGCGACTTTGAGAACTTCGGGGACTTCGAAGGCTTCGGTGACGGTGTGGGCATCGGGGGTGCTCCGGGAATCGTGGACGGTGAGTCGGGCATCGTCTTCTGGTACGTCTGGTACGTCACGAACGGCTTCCGCGGACCCGCTCAGGGGACCGTCCACTTCTGGGCCGCGTTGCCCGAGCACCAGGCGATCTGGAGCGGAGCGCCGTCGGTGGTGGCGGCGTTGGCGACATCGAGGCACTTGTCGGCGGCGACGTTGACGATGTCGTAGGCGGCGCTGTAGCGCCACTGGGTGACCGTGGTCGCGTCGCAGGAGGCCATGACGACCCGGGTGCCGTCGCTGGTGGAGCGGCCGGCCAGGGACAGACAGCGGCCGTCCTTGCGGAGGGTGCCGTTGGCGGCGAACTGCCACTGCTGGTCGGAGCCTCCGTCGCAGCCGTACAACTGGAGGGCGCTGCCGACGAGTTGGACGCACTTGCCGATGAACCCGTCGTAGTGGCCGGATATCTGGCCGAGGGGGCGGGAGAAGTCCTGGCCGGAGGTGGTGGATTCGGGGGTGCGCCTGGTCTCGGGGGCGGGCTTCTGCTTGGCGGCGGGTGGCTTGCTACTCGCGGTGGCGGTGACAGTGGCTACGGTGCCCGGGTGGTTCGGGGCCTGGGCCGTGTCCGGGGTCCCGGTCTCCTTCGTGGTCTTCCCCGGGGTTCTGGAGGGGGGTGCGGACTTGAGGGAGGGCGTGGGCGTGGGCGACGGAGCGGGCGACGTGGCCGGGATGCCGCCCGCCGCGGTCACTTCGGCGCCGTTGTCCGAGGCAGGGGCCCCGCTGCCTACCAGCGGGATGCCGAGGGCGCAGACGGCAGCCACGGCACCGGCCCAGCCCAGGCTGATCCAGACCCGGCGCCCGGGCACGAGGCCGCGGGGCGAGCGGGCGGGTCTGCCGGCGAAGGTCTCCGAGAAGCGCTGCGGGGATTTCGAGGGCTTCGGGGGCATGGGGGTTGCTCCGGGAGTCGGGAGTGGGGGCCGTAGGAGGGACAGGGGACGGTCAGACGGGTGTGGCGGGCTGGGGCAGGTCCTGCTCGTCCAGCAGCACGAGTTGGGCCGCCTCGGGCGCGGTCAGTTCGGCGACCCGCATGGCCTGACGTTCCGTCATGGTCTGGAAGAGCTGGCGGGCCGTGCGGCCGTTGCCGAACCGGTCGTTGCGCGGAATCAGTTCGACGTGCTCGGCCAGCGCCTTGCGGGCGGCCGTGCTGAGTTCGTACTGGTGGCGCTGGGCGTGGTGCTCGACGATGCTGACCAGTTCGGCCGTGGAGTAGTCGGCGAAGACCAGACTGCGGGTGAAGCGGGAGGACAGGCCGGGGTTGGAGCCGATGAAGCGGTCCATGTCGTCCGGGTATCCGGCGGCGATGACGACGACCTCGTCCCGGTGGTCCTCCATCAGCTTGACCAGGGTGGCGATCGCCTCGCCGCCGAAGTCGTTCGCGGCCCCGGCCGGGACCAGGGCGTACGCCTCGTCGATGAAGAGGACGCCGCCCCGGGCGCGGTGGAAGGCCTCGGTGGTCTTCGGGCCGGTGTGGCCGACGTACTCGCCGACGAGGGCGCTGCGGTCGACCTCGACCAGGTGGCCGCGGGCGAGCAGGCCGAGAGCCTTGAGGAGGCGGCCGTAGAGGCGGGCGACGGTCGTCTTGCCGGTGCCGGGGTTGCCGGCGAAGACCAGGTGGCGGCTGAGCGGCGGGGCGGGCAGGCCCGCCTGCTCGCGCAGCCGCACGGTCTGCATCAGCTTGACCATGCCGCCGACGTCGCGTTTGACGCCGTCCAGGCCGACGAGTTCGTTCAGCTCGGCGAGCAGGTCCTCCAGGGTCTCCGGCTCGGGTTCGGGCTCGCCCCGCTGGGCCAGGCCGGGGGTGCCGGTCGCCGGCTCGGCGGGGGTGGCCGGGGTTCCCGCGGGTGTGCGGGGTGTGGCGGGAGCCGTCGGCAGGTCCGAGAGCGTCGGGAGCAGGGCCGTGCCGACCCGGATCGCGGCGCAGTCCTCGAACTCCGGCTCGGCGCCCTCGGCGAGTTGCGCGTCGTGGCCGCAGTCGAAGACCCGGCAGCCCCGGAATCGCGGGGTGGCGCCCCGGGCCATGTGCAGCGCGGGGAACGCGGTGGCCGAGACATCGCAGTGGTCGAAGGTGCCGCCGGACTCCTCGCCGACGAGGATGCCGTTCTTGCCGGTGCCGTCGATCCGTATGCCCCGCACCTCGGCCTGTGCCTTCTGTCCCAGGACCAGGCCGCCGGCCCCCGCCCCGGAGACTCCGCCGCCCTCCATGACCAGCCGGGCCCCGGTGTCGACGGTCACGCCCGCGCCGCCCACCTCGGCGACACGGGTACCGCGCAGCACGGCGACCGCGTCGGCCGTCAGCTCGACACCGCCCCGCCGCTGACCGGTCACCGAGCAGTCCAGGAGCTGCGACTCCCGGCCGGAGCGCACCCGTACGCCCGTCTCGCCGTCCTCCACCCGTACGGCGGCCAGCACCACCTGTGCCTCGTCGTCCACCTGCACTCCGCACGCCCGCGCCCCGGCCAGCGTGGTCCGGGTGACCTCGGCCTGCGCGCTGTCGGCGGCCACCAGGGCGTGCTCCCCGCTGCCGGACACCCGGCAGCCGGTCACCACCGCGACCGCCCGCTCGTCCAGCTGCAGGGCCGGTCCGCCCGTGCGGGCGAACAGCGAGTCGGCCAGCATCACCGTCGCTCCGCCCGCCGCCAGCAGCCCACGGCCCGCCGGGTCCAGCACATGGCAGCCACGTGCCGTCAGCCGGGACGCGTCGCCGGCCTCCAGGCCGTGGCCGCCCGCCCCGGTGATCCGGCAGTCGGTCAGCTCGGCCCGGGCCTCGTGCGAGATCTGGACACCGGAGCGGGCCACGCCCTCGATCCGGCACTCGGCCAGCAGCGCTTCGGCGGTGTCCTGGACGAGGACGCCGTTGCGTCCGGCGCCCACCAGGCGCGCGTCGCGCACCAGCAGCCGTGATGCTCCGCGAACTCGCAGCGCGGATCCGGAGTTCTCCTGGATCCGCAGCCGCTCGGCGAGCAGCACGGCCGTGCCGGACAGTACGGCGCCGATGCCGTCGACCGACTCGATCACCGTGTCCTCGACACGGGCGCGGGCGTCCCCGGCGAGGTGCAGTGCGGTGTGCTGGGCACCGCTGAGCCGGGTCCCGCGCAGCACCAGGACTCCGCCGCCCAGCGGGTCCGCCAGCTCGGCGGCCAGGTCGCTGTCCAGGTCCAGGGCGGCGTTGGCGACAGCTCCGGAGCCGTCCGGGGAGCCGAGCACCTCGATGCGGCCGTGGCCGAGCCGGCAGTCCTCCAGGCTGAGCCCGGCGGCATCCTCGACCCGGATCAGCGCCTCCACGGGGTCCGCGCCGCGCAGCACCAGGCCGGTCAGCAGGCACTCCGGGGCGGTGACGGTGAGGGCGATGCCCGCGGGGGCCCGCAGGACGACCGAGCCGGGGCCGTACTCCGGCTCCAGCGTGACACGCCGGTCGAGCCGCAGGGTCTCCTCGTACTCGCCGGGCGCGACGGTGACGACCGCGCCCGCGGGCGCGGCGGCGAGCGCCGAGGCGATGCTGCGGTGGGCGCCCCGGCCCTTCGGCGCGACCCTGATGGTCCGGTCCGTCATGCGCCGCCCCCGCTGTTTCCGACGTCCCCGACGACCGAGTCGCGGATCGCGCCTGTCAAGTACATGTTGGCGAAGATCTTGTCGGCCAGCTTGCCCATGCCCGCCACCACGAAGATGTCGAAGAAGCCCTGGCGGTGGTACCAGCGTCCGGCCAGGTTCTGGGTCAGGATCGTCCGGCCGAGGCCGGTGGTGACGCCTCCGATCACGCCGGCCGCCGCACCGGCCGCGCCCACGAGCAGCGCGTCGGTGCCGTAGAGGTGGACGGTGTTGCCGTCCTTGTCCTTCACACCGAAGATCGCCGCGCTCGCGCTGCCGCCGATGAAGCCGGAGAGGGCACCGCCGAAGATGCCGAGGCCGAAGTCGTACGTGCCCGAGCGCCAGCGGGTGACCTTCTCGTTGCCCGCGAACTCGCTCTGCCAGCTGTCGTCGTTGGGGCGCCGGGAGTACGGCTGGCCCATGTCGATCTGGCCGAGGCCGGTCTTCCAGGGCCCGCCCCGGAAGGTGGCGAGGTGCCCGGCGGAGAGGGTGCCCTTGACGCCCGCGCTGACGGTCGCGCCGAAGGCCGCCTTGGCGACGTCGTTCCAGCCGAACTCGCCGCCGGTGGCGGCCGCGACGATGCCGTAGACGACCAGGTTCATGCTGAAGTCGAGCAGCCACTCCTGGCCCATCTCGACGGCCAGCATCTGGGCGGCCTTCCCGGCGAACGGGGTGTACACGGACTCGCCGCCGACACTGCGGCCGAAGTCCCAGCGGTTGGGCTCGCGCCACATCCGGCTGAAGCCCCGGTACTCGCCGAGCGCGCCGATGAAGTTGGTCTCACGGCCGATGAGCGTGGTCCGGCCGAAGGTGTCGCTGCTCCAGATGTACCCGGAGATGGCGCGCTGCTCCAGGAGTGTCGTGCCGGTCGGGCCGCCGTAGCGCCGCCACTGCTTGTGCCACTCCTCGCTCTCCAGGAAGGTGCCGTCGCCGAGATCGGTCTTGCGGCGGATGTCGATCCCGTTGTCGAACTCCTTCCACACGTTGGAGTTGAACGTGCCGCCCACGTCGGGCACGTACTCGCGCACCCGGAACGGCGCGTCGGTGGCCCAGCTGTGGATCGGTCCGGTGGCCGGGCGGGCCGGGATCTCCTGCACGGTCATGGTGTTGATGGTGGCCGGGTTGTTCGGGTCCGGAGTGGCCACCTGGTCCTGCCAGCGGGCGTCGGGCCGCCAGCCGGGGAGCACATTGCCGTTGGAGTCGATCCAGTTCCGCACCCGGTGCGGGGCGCCGCCGCCGAAGTCCATGACGTTGCCGTGCCGGTCGATCTTGTTCCACTGCCAGGTCTCGGCGCCGGTGTTCGGGTCCCGGCTGACACGCCAGGCGTCGACGGTGGTGCCGTCCCCGAGCAGCCGGTGCTCGCGGATCAGCCTTCCCCCGTCGAAGTCCTGGAACGACTCCTTGTCCCAGGCCCAGGTCTCCATGCCCCGCTGGTGCTGTGTCTGCCGGATGCCGTGGGTGCCGTTCGGGCCGTGCCACTCCAGGGTCTTGGCGCCCGCCGGGCCCGTGGCGGTGATCGTGACGGTGTTGTTGCCGCCGCCGGCCGGGTCGGGCCAGGTGTCCTTGCGGCCGACGACCATGCCGTGGGGATCGTACTTCGTCCAGTCGCCGGTGCCCGCGTGGATGTTCTGCCGGAAGGCGATGTCGCCGTTGCCCGCCTGGCCGTCCGGGCGGACGGCGGGGGCGGGCCGGTACTCGATCACCGTGCCGTCCTTGAAGCCGGTGCGGGCGACCTCCCACTGCTTGTTCGGGTCGGGCGAGTACCAGTCGCCGTCGGCCCGGTTGGGGGTGAAGCGGTCCTGGAAGAGGATGTCGCCTCGCTGGTGGCCCGGCGGCACGTGGAAGTCGGCGGCCACGTACGTGCGGTGGCCGTCGAGCTTGCCCGCGCCCTCGGACCAGGGCAGGTAGTTGGCCTGCCGGTTGACACCGTTCGGCAGCGGGACGTCGCCGACGGTGAGGTCATTGCCGCTCGCCGTCTTGCCGGTCACCCGGACGACCTGTCCGTTCCTCGCGATGTCCGTCGTGACACCGCTCATGCTGACGAACCGCACACCCCGCTCGGGCAGTCCGCCGGCGGCGGGCGTGAGCTTCCACTCGTGGATCTGGTATTTGCCGTCGAACCGCAGCCAGCTCGCGTCGGCCAGGCTGGTGGCCCGGTAGTCCCCGCTCATCGCCCAGCGTGCGAAGAACGGCGGGCGCTGCTCGGCGATCCGGTGGGTCTCCAGGAAGTCGCCGTTGCTCAGCGTCGTACCGCGGCCGTTCTCCTTGCCGTGCGGCGAGTGGGACATCCAGTCCCGCTTGGGGATGCCGTCCGCGCCCATCTCCACCTGGAAGTAGCGGCGTACGTCGTGCGGGGTCGGGGTGAAGCGGCCGAACTTCTCGTGGACGACGGTGTTCGCGCCGGTCTTCGGGTGGGCCATGGTGTCCGTCCAGCCCCGGCCCGGACCCCACTTCCTGGCCCCCTCCGCCAGGTGGTTGTAGTCCGCGTCGAAGCGGTGCCAGGTGCCGCGGCCCGCGCTCTGCGTCCAGACCGATCGGTCCAGGCTCGCCAGCACATGGCCGCCGTCCGGGTTCTGCTGGAAATGGCGGACGCGGGTGTCGACGCCCCGGACCGTGGTGACGTCGAAGTAGCTGCGGCCGCTCTCGCCCCAGTGCCGGGTGCCGTAGCGGACCGCCGCGCCGGCCCCGTCGAACTCGGTCCACACACCGCGCTGGTTGAAGCGGCCGAACGCGCCGACCCCGGCGGCGGAGTGGAAGGCATCGATGGAGCCGCCGGTGCCGAACGGCAGCGGGCGGCGCTCGAACACCTCGGTGCCGGAGTGGCCGAGCAGCCGGACCCGGCCGTGGTCGACGCCCTTGAGGTCGACCGTCCCGCCGTCGTACCAGGGCCGGTTCCCGGTCGGTGGCACCGGGTTGCCGGCCGCGTCCAGGTGGATCCGCTGCCAGGTCGGCTTGGCGCCGCCGCCCCCGGCCGGGTTCGGGTAGGTCACCTCGATGTGCTGGTTGGGCTTGATCTGGCCCTCGTGGATGACGTTGATCCGCTGGAAGGCGAGACGGCCGTCGGCGTCGTACCGCTTGAACTCGCCCTGGTGCGGGGCGCCGACACCGTCGACCCGGTACTGGCCGCTCGGCTCGCGGGTGACGTTGCCGGGTGTCGGGGTCAGGTCGGCGTCCAGGACGCGGAGCTGGTTCAGGTCCGTACGCAGGAAGCGGGTGCCGATGCCGTCGCCGAGCCGGACGCTGTCGTACAGGTGCGTGCCGTTCCCGTCGTCGACGCGGAAGACGCCGCCATGGCCGGTGTCGATCACGGAGCGGTCCAGCCTGCCGTTGATGCCGTAGAGCTGGAAGCCGCCGTCCGTCTGCTCCACACGGTGTCCGCCGCCGGGCCGCGCGGTGACCTTGATGTTCGGTATCTCGGCCAGGTTGTTGTCCACCAGCTCCAGGGCCCCGCCGGGGTGGGCGCGGACGTTCTGGCCGACCGGCACACCGACCGCGTTCTGGAGCCGGACGGTGTCGATGTCGACGCGGCCGTCCGCCGCCCGGTGGACGCGGAGGGCGGTCGGGTGATCGACGAGGAAACTGCCGTCGGCGCGAACGGTGATGTGGGAGTTCGGGATGGCGGAGCCGTCGCCCTGCTTGAGTACGGCCGGTCCGTTGACCGGCATGTGGACGAACTCGCCGTTCGTGTGGGGGCCGGTGCCGCCGGTCAGCTCCCGGACATCGGCGGTGTGGTTACCCCTGATGTCCACGGCGACATGGTCGTTGCCGCGGAGGACGCGGAAGCCGTTGCCGTCGCCCGGCTGGGGGACGGCGGTCGCGGTCGGGTACCCGTTCAGCCGGACCGTGCCGGCGGGGTCGATCCGTAGCACCCCGCCATTCAACGCGCCCCCGGTCAGCGGGAGTTCGTCGTACACGTGCTGGTAGTTGGCGTCGTAGACGACCGTGCGGTTGTTTGCGCCCGGGACGCGGTACTCGCCGCCGACCTGGGTGATGCCGCCCTGGGGTGCCCCCGCCGCGTCGGTACGGATGATCCCGCCCGGCTGGCCCGCGACGGGCGTGTGGACGAACTGGCCGTTCGCCGCACCGCCGTTCAGCGGCCGGGCCGTGTGCGTCTGAACACCCGCGCCGTCGACCACGACGTGCGGCTGACCGGCACCGCTCTCGATACGGAAACCGGTCGGCTGCTGTGGCTCCACACGAGCGCCCGGCACCGGATTGCCGCCAGCGTCGAGCAGATCGTGCGTCGTACGGCCCCCCTCGGGGAAGCGGACCATATTGCCGCCCGGCACCGGCAGAACCCGGTGGACGTAACCACCGTCGGCCCCGTACACCCGCAGCCAGCTGCCGTTCGCCTCACCCACATGGAAACCGCCGTTGCCCGGCAAGACCGTGACGTTGACGCCGGGCCGACCGGTCACACCGACCGTGCCGTTGTGGTCGATCCGCAGTGCCCCACCGTTCAATGCGCCCCCGGTCAGCGGGAGTTCGTCGTACGCGTGCGTGAAGTTTGCGTCGTACACCACGAACCGGTTGTTGGCGCCCGGCATGCGGTACTCGCCGCCGACCTGGGTGATGCCGCCCTGGGGTGCCCCCGCCGCGTCGGTACGGATGATCCCGCCCGGCTGGCCCGCGACGGGCGTGTGGACGAACTGGCCGTTCGCCGCACCACCGTTCAGCGGCCGGGCCGTATGCGTCTGAACACCCGCGCCGTCGACCACGACGTGCGGCTGACCGGCACCGCTCTCGACACGGAAACCGGTCGGCTGCTGTGGCTCCACACGAGCGCCCGGCACCGGATTGCCGCCCGCATCGAGCAGATCGTGCGTCGTACGGGTCCCCTCCGGGAAACGGACCAAGTTGCCGCCCGGCACCGGCAGAACCCGGTGCACATAACCACCGTCGGCCCCGTACACCCGCAGCCAGCTGCCGTTCGCCTCACCCACATGGAAACCGCCGTTGCCCGGCAAGACCGTGACGTTGACGCCGGGCCGACCGATCACACCGACCGTACCGTTGGCGTCGATCCGCAGCACCCCACCACCCAACGCACCCCCGTTCAACGGAAGTTCGTCATACGCGTGCGTGAAGTTGGCGTCGTAGACGACCGTGCGGTTGCCTGGCCCGGGGACGCGGTACTCGCCGCCGACCTGGGTGACACCGCCCGGCTGGGGTGCCCCGGCCGCGTCGAGGTGCCGTATTCCGTTTGTGCCGCCCGGCAGTACGTCGATGCCGACCCTCGTACCGCCGAAGTGGCCGCTCTGCAGGGTGATCTGGTGCTCGGCGCCGACCAGACGGGTGCCGTGGGCGTCCACGTCGAAGTCCCAGTGGCGGGTCTCGCCCCCGTTGACGTGCTCGATGCGGACGACGTTGCCTTGGCCGATGCGTTCTGCGCGCAGACCCTGGACACCGTCCGGGTTGACGATGTTGGGGCGCGACCCCGGGGTGATGTCGACGCGGACGCCGTCCAGGCCGGGCACGTTGACGGCGTGGGCGGGTGCGCTGTTGGTTCCGGAGGGTCCGGCCACGGTGATGTGCGGAGGCGGGGCCTGAGGCGTGAGGGTCTGGAGCTCGATGCCCCGGACGATCTGGGTACCGATCTGCTGGTGGTTCAGGCCGGCGTTCAGGTGGTAGTCGGTCCGGCGGACCGAGCCGTTGCCGAGGTCCTGCTCCACCCGCAGGAACTGGTCGCCTCCGCCCGACGGTGTCTCGTAGGTCGCCCGGACTCCCGGAGTGTCGGGGACGACCCGCGGCCCGGTGGCCGTCGGGGTGACTTCGACCCGCACGTTGGGCAGGCCGGGGATGTTGGTGAAGGTGTGCTGGAAGTTCAGCGACTGGCCGTCCTGCACGAAGACCCGGATGCTGCGGTGCTGGTCACGGAACGCGGTCAGGTCGACGCGGCCGAGCCTGGGCAGGTCGACGACGAGGCTGTCGTTGCCGGGCAGGCCCAGGCCGCCGTTCCTGGCCGGTCCCCCGGTGCCGGGCGGCGGTACGTGCGAGGCCGGGCTGCCGTCGAGCCCGCCCGTGGGCGTGTGCTGGACTCCGCCCGGTGTCGGGGTCCCGGTCAGCGCGTTCGCCGGCGCCGGGTTCACCGCGGGCGTGCCGGTGACGGGCGCGTCCACCCGGCCGAGAGCGGACGCGGGCGGTGCGTCCACGTGGGCGGCCCCGGCCGGGACGTCCGACACGACCCCTGTCGGTCCGCCCGCGTTGCCGGTGCCGGGGAGGTCCACGCGGCCCACGGACGGCACATTGACGCTCCCGGTGGCCGGAACGTCGACGCGACCCGCGGACGGAACGTTCACGCCTCCCGTGGCCGGAGCATCCACCCGGCCCACCGGCGGCACACCGACCCCACCCGCCGCCGGCACATCCACGCGCCCCACCGGCGCCACACCCACACCACCCGCGGCCGGCACATCCACCCGACCCACGGTCGACAGACTCACCCCACCCGCCGCCGGGACATCCACCCGGCCCACCGTCGACAGGTTCACGTTCACGCCGGCGACCGACGGGACGTCCACGCGGCCGACGGATGGCACGTTCACGCTGCCGACCGACGGGACATCCACCCGGCCCAGGGTCGAGCCGACGCCGTTCACCGAGGGGATGTCAGTCACCCGGGCGGCCATCCCCGGGGCGTCCACCCGCGCCGTCGTCGGGCCGTTCGCCACCGCCCCGAGGCTAGGCACGTTGACCTGGTGCACGCCCACCGCGGGGACGTCCGGCACGCCCCCCATGTTCACCGTGGGCGCGTTGACCTGCCCAAGGCCCATCGTGGGCACGTTGACCTGGGCGACGGCCGGGACATCGACCTGGCCGACGGACGGTGGCGACACGGAACCGACGCCGTGCGCCGAGGGGATGGCCGAGGGGATGTCGGTCACCCGCGCGTCCACCGAGGGCATGTCCACCCGCACCGCGGTCGGACCGGACGCCACCGAACCCAGACTCGGTAC
>NZ_JBQQBS010000054.1:0-71411 GCF_052245395.1 Streptomyces sp. 4N124 | reverse complement strand
ACACCTTCGTCGGCGCCCTCGCGGTGGCGCTCACCGAGACGCGCCCCGTGCGGGAGGCCCTGGCGTGGGCCGCCGCGGCGGCGGCACTGTCCGTACAGCGAGCGGGAGCGTCGGCGTCGATGCCGACCCGCCAGGAGATCGAAGCGCAGTTCGCCTCATGAGCACACCCCGAACCACATCCCGAACGACACCCCGCACCGCACCCCCACTGACCGGCCTCCGCGTCCTCGACCTGGCCACCCTCTTCGCCGGCCCCCTCGCCGCCACCCTCCTCGGTGACTTCGGCGCCGAGGTCATCAAGGTCGAGCACCCGACGAAACCGGACCCCGCCCGGGGCCACGGCCCGGCGAAGGACGGAATCGGCCTGTGGTGGAAACTCCTCGGCCGCAACAAGCGCACGATCACCTTGGACCTCTCCAAGCCCGGCGGCCGCACCACCCTCCTGCGCCTCGCCGCCACCGCGGACGTCGTCATCGAGAACTTCCGCCCCGGCACCCTGGAGAAATGGGACCTCGGCTGGCCGGAGTTGTCGGCCGCCAACCCCCGCCTCGTCCTCACCCGCGTCACCGGCTTCGGCCAGTTCGGCCCCTACGCCCACCGCCCCGGCTTCGGCACCCTCGCCGAGGCGATGAGCGGCTTCGCCGCGATCACCGGCGAGCCCGACGCGCCCCCGACGCTCCCACCGTTCGGCCTCGCCGACTCGATCGCGGGCCTGGCGACGTCGTACGCCGTGATGACCGCGCTCGCCGCCCGCGACCGCACCGGCGCCGGTCAAGTCGTCGACATGGCCCTCATCGAACCGATCCTGACGGTGCTCGGCCCCCAGCCGACCTGGTACGACCAACTCGGCTACGTGCAGGAACGCACCGGCAACCGGTCCGCCAACAACGCCCCGCGCAACACCTACCGCACCGCGGACGGCACCTGGGTCGCCGTCTCGACCTCGGCCCAGTCGGTCGCGGAACGCGTACTGCGTCTCGTCGGCCGCCCGGACCTGATCGACGAACCCTGGTTCGCGACGGGCGCCGAGCGGGCCCGCCACGCCGACGTCCTCGACGAGGCGGTCGGCACCTGGATCGCCGAACGCCCGCGCGCCGAGGTGCTGGCGGCCTTCGAGAAGGCGGAGGCGGCGGTGGCCCCGATCCAGGACGTACGGGATGTGCTGACCGACCCGCAGTACCAGGCCCTCGGCACGATCACCACCGTCGACGACCCGGAACTGGGCCCCCTCCGCATGCAGAACGTCCTCTTCCGCCTCTCCGACACCCCCGGCACGATCCGCTGGACCGGCCGCCCGCACGGCGCCGACACGGAGCAGGTCCTGACCGAACTCGGCCTGACGGCCACCGAGTTGAAGGCGCTGCGCGCAGAAGGGGCCGTACGGTGACCTTCCCCCTGACCTGGCTCTACGCCCCCGGCGACCGCCCACACGTCGTCACCAAGGCACTCACCTCGGCCGCCGACGTGGTCGTGATCGACTTGGAAGACGCGGTCGCCCCGGACCGCAAGGCCTACGCCCGTGCGGCGACCGCCGAACTCCTCTCCGACCCCCAGCCGGTCGCGGTCCACGTCCGCGTCAACGCCCTGGACGGCCCGTTCGCGGCGGCCGACCTCATCGCACTGGCACGTCTTCCGGGCGTGTCCGGCCTGCGTCTCCCGAAGGTGGCCACCCCCGAACAGGTCGTCCGCATCGCGGAACTCCACTCCGGCCCACCCCTGTACGCCCTCCTGGAAACCGCCCTCGCCGTCGAACTCGCCTACGCGATCGCGACCGCCGACCCCTCACTCCACGGCATCGCCCTGGGCGAGGCGGACCTCCGGGCCGACCTGGGCGTACGGCACGACGCGGGCCTGGACTGGTCGCGCTCCCGGGTGATCGTCGCCGCCCGCGCGGCCGGCCTCCCGCCACCGCCCCAGTCGGTCCACCCCGACACCCGCGACCTGGACGGCCTGACCGCATCCTGCGCCCACGGCCGCACCCTCGGATTCCTGGGCCGCGCCGCCATCCACCCCCGCCAACTCCCCGTCATCGAACGCGCCTACCTCCCCACGGAGCAGGAACTGGAACAGGCGGAGACGATCATCAAGGCAGCCACAGAGGACCAGAGCGCCCAGGCCCTCCCGGACGGAACATTCATCGACGCGGCGGTAGTGGCGGCGGCGCGACGAACACTGTCCCTGGCACGCCGCCGCTGATCCCGTCCCCGGACACAACGAGGGCGCCCGCACAACCGCGGGCGCCCTCATCGACGTACAACCGACCCTCAGGTCTTCTTCGCAGACCCCGACTCGGACTCGGCCTCGGACTCGGACTCGGCATCGTCCTTCACGTCGTCACTCTCGGCATCGCCATCGTCGGTGCCATCCGCACCCTCGGCCGAACCACCGGAGGTATCCGCATCCGGATCCGGCTCGACGATCTCTTCCTGTCCCGGCCGCTTCTTCGCCGACACCACGATGTACGCCACCGCGAGCAGGAACAGGAACAGCGCGGTCCAGTTGTTGAGGCGGAGGCCCAGGATGTGGTGGGCCTCGTCGACCCGCATGTACTCGATCCAGAACCGGCCGACGCAGTACGAGGCGACGTACAGCGCGAAGGCCCGTCCGTGCCCGAGCTTGAAGCGGCGGTCGGCCCAGATCACGAGGACCGCGACGCCGATGCACCACAGCGACTCGTACAGGAACGTCGGGTGGTAGTAGCCGGGCACCCGGCCGTCCGCCGAGGACGTGATGTGCAGGGCCCAGGGCAGGTCGGTCTCCCGCCCGTACAGCTCCTGGTTGAACCAGTTGCCCCAGCGCCCGATGGCCTGTGCGAGGGCGATGCCGGGGGCGACTGCGTCGGCGTAGGCGGGAAGCGGGAGGCCACGGCGGCGGCAGCCGATCCACGCACCCAGCGCGCCGAACGCGATCGCGCCCCAGATGCCGAGGCCGCCCTCCCAGATCTTGAAGGCGTCCACCCAGTCGCGGCCTTCGCTGAAGTACAGCTGATAGTCCGTGATCACGTGGTAGAGCCGACCGCCGACGAGGCCGAAGGGCACGGCCCAGACAGAGATGTCGGCCACCGTGCCGGCCCGCCCGCCCCGGGCGACCCAGCGCCTGCCGCCGAGCCAGACGGCGACGAAGACGCCGATGATGATGCAGAACGCATAGCCGCGCAGCGGAATGGGGCCGAGGTGGATCACCCCGCGCGACGGGCTGGGAATGTAGGCAAGTTCCATGGCAAGGTCGACGCTACCCTGCCGGGCCACGCCCACGGCAAGCGGCCCGGCAACGGGTCCGTAACGGGCGGGCGCCCCCACTCACGCCTTGTTCGCCTCCTGCACCAGCTGCTTCAGCTTCGCCGGTGTCATCGACTGATCTTGCAGGATGTTCTTGCCGTCGAGCAGCACGGTCGGCGTGCCGCTGAAGCCGCCGTCCTGGAAGGCAGCCGCGGACTTCTCGACCCAGTTGTTGTAGGTGCCCTTCTCCACGCAGGTCCGGAAGGTGGGAGTGTCGAGGCCGTCGACCTTGGCGGCCAGCTCGATGAGCTTGCTGTTCTCGCTGAAGGCGTCGTCGGTCTCCGGCGGCTGGTTGTCGTACAGCACGTCGTGGTACGCGGGGAACTTTCCGGCGTCCTGGGCACAGGCCGCCGCGTTGGCCGCGTTGCGGGAGCCGGTGCCGCGCATGTTGCCGTCGATGATCGTGGCGAGGCGGTACTCGACTCTGAGCTGCCCGGAGTCGGTCAGTTCATGGATCGTCGGGCGGTACACCGTCTCGAAGGACTTGCAGGCCGGGCAGCGGAAGTCCTCCCACACAGTGAGCGTCGATCTGGCGCTGGTCTTGCCGACCGGGATGGCGAGATTGTCCTCGCCGTTCGCCCCCGAGGGCGCCACGAGCGGGCCCGAGCTCTCACTGTCGTCCTTGCCCGCGTTTGCCGCGACGACGCCGATCACCGCCGCGAGCCCCAGGACGCAGACGACGCTCGCGCCCACGATCAGGGCCCGTCGTCGCTTGTCAGCGGCATTCTGCTTCTCACGCTCGATCGCCAGCCGCTCACGGGCGGTGCGCTTTGCCTCACGGTTCTTCTCGCTCACACCCACAGAACGAACCGGGGAGGCGCACCGCGCCTCCCCGGTCCCAGGTCCACCCGGAAGAGGGACCTGTATGAAATCCCGCTTGTTACGCCTGCCCGCGCACGCCCTTCGCCAGCTCACCGGCGAGGCCGCGGACGGCCTCGACACCGGCCGCGTCGTCCGCCGCGTCCAGGATCCGCTTCACGAAGGCCGAGCCGACGATCACGCCGTCGGCGAAGCCGGCGACCTCGGCGGCCTGGGCCGCGTTGGAGACGCCGAGCCCGACGCAGACCGGCAGGTCGGTGCCGGTGGCCCGGGTGCGCTGGACCAGGTCCTGGGCCTGGGCGCCGACCGACTCACGGGCACCGGTGACGCCCATGAGCGAGGCGGCGTAGACGAAGCCGCTGCCCGCCGCGGTGATCTGCGCGAGCCGCTCGTCCTTGCTGCTGGGCGCGACCACGAAGACCGTCGCGAGGCCGTGCTTCTCGGCGTGCTCCCTCCACAGCGCCGACTCCTGCACGGGCAGGTCGGGCAGGATGCAGCCCGCCCCGCCCGCCTCGGCCAGTTCGGCGGTGAAGCGCTCGACGCCGTAGCGGTCGATCGGGTTCCAGTACGTCATCACGAGCACCGGCTTGCCGGTCGCCTCGTACGTCTCGCGCACCGTGCGCATCACGTCGGCGATCTTGACGCCACCGCGCAGGGCGATGTCGTCGGCGGTCTGGATGACCGGGCCGTCGAGGACGGGGTCGCTGTGCGGCAGACCGACCTCGACGACGTCGGCGCCGCCGTCGAAGGCGGCCTTGATCGCCTCGATGCCGCCGTCGACGGTCGGGAAGCCGGCCGGAAGGTAGGCGATCAGGGCAGACCGGCCCTCCGCCTTCGTGCCGGCGAGGGTGTCCGTCAACAGCTGGATGTTCCCGCTCACTTGGCGTCCCCCTCGATCTCGGCGGTCTCGCTGTCGGCGTCGGCGGCGACCTCGGCGTCGGTGTCGTACAGCCCGAAGTAGCGGGCGGCGGTGTCCATGTCCTTGTCGCCGCGGCCCGACAGGTTGACCACGATCAGCCCGTCCTTGCCCAGCTCCCGGCCGACTTCGAGCGCGCCGGCGAGCGCGTGCGCGCTCTCGATCGCCGGGATGATGCCCTCGGTCTGCGACAGCAGGCGCAGGGCCTGCATGGCGGCGTCGTCGGTGACCGCGCGGTACTCGGCGCGACCGGTGTCCTTGAGGTAGGAGTGCTCGGGTCCGATGCCGGGGTAGTCCAGACCGGCCGAGATCGAGTACGGCTCCGTGATCTGGCCCTCCTCGTCCTGGAGGACGTAGCTCCGGGAACCGTGGAGGATGCCGGGCTCGCCCGCGGTCAGGGTCGCCGCGTGCTCGCCGGTCTCGACGCCGTGGCCCGCGGGCTCGCAGCCGATGAGGCGTACGTCCGCGTCCGGGATGAAGGCGTGGAAGAGGCCGATGGCGTTGGAGCCGCCGCCGACGCAGGCGATGGCGGCGTCGGGGAGGCGGCCCGCGCGCTCCAGCAGCTGGCGTCGGGTCTCGACGCCGATCACGCGGTGGAAGTCGCGGACCATGGCGGGGAAGGGGTGCGGGCCGGCGACCGTGCCGAAGAGGTAGTGGGTGTGGTCGACGTTCGCCACCCAGTCGCGGAACGCCTCGTTGATGGCGTCCTTGAGGGTGCGCGATCCCGACTTCACGGCGATGACCTCGGCGCCGAGCATGCGCATGCGGGCCACGTTGAGGGCCTGGCGCCGGGTGTCGATCTCGCCCATGTAGACGGTGCACTCGAGGCCGAACAGCGCGCAGGCGGTGGCGGTCGCGACACCGTGCTGGCCGGCGCCGGTCTCGGCGATCACTCGGGTCTTGCCCATGCGCTTGGTGAGCAGGGCCTGGCCGAGCACGTTGTTGATCTTGTGGGAGCCGGTGTGGTTCAGGTCTTCCCGCTTGAGGAAGATGCGGGGGCCTCCGGCGTGCTCGGCGAACCTGGGCACCTCGGTCAGCGCGCTGGGCCTGCCGGTGTAGTTGACGAGCAGGTCGTCCAGTTCGCGGGCGAACTCGGGGTCGTGCTTGGCCTTGTCGTACTCGACGGCGACCTCGTCCACGGCGGCGACGAGAGCCTCCGGGATGAACTTGCCGCCGAATGCGCCGAAGTAGCCTTCGGGGCTGGGGACTTGACCCTGGGGGTCGGGGATGAAGAAGTCGCTGGGCATGCGGAAACCTCACGGTGAGTGCGTGGAAAAGACACTGATCGCCGTGGGGGCGGGGCTTTGCTGTCGGCTGCCGGCCGACTGTGGCTTGTCGCGCAGTTCCCCGCGCCCCTATAGGGCGCGCTGCCATCGACGGCCGTTCACCTGCCCGGGTTCGTCTCCGATGACGTAGCGGACCCGCCGTCCGTGCACCCTCCGCGCGGGCGCGCGGCAGCCCCGGGGACGGCAGCCGCGCGCGAGGCGGGCGTACCGGTCCACGGTTGTCACGGTCAGCGAGAGAGTCATCGGCACTAACCCTACCGGGTGATCAGCCTCGGCCGTGGCGGAGTGCGGGGTGGGCGCCCGCTGCCACCAGGTCGGCCACTGCTGTCTTCGGGTCCTTGCCGGTGACGAGGGACTCGCCGACGAGGACGGCGTCGGCGCCGGCGTTGGCGTAGGCGATGAGGTCGTGGGGGCCGCGGACGCCGGATTCGGCGATCTTGACGATGCCTTCGGGGATCTCGGGGGCGATCCGCTCGAAGGTGCCGCGGTCGACCTCGAGGGTCTTGAGGTTGCGCGCGTTGACGCCGATGACCTTGGCGCCGGCGTCGACGGCGCGGTCGACCTCGTCCTCGTCGTGGACCTCGACGAGCGGGGTGAGCCCGATGGACTGGGCACGCTCGACGAGGGACTCCAGGGCGGGCTGGTCCAGGGCAGCGACGATCAGCAGGACGAGGTCGGCGCCGTAGGCCCGGGCCTCCCACAGCTGGTACGACGTGACGATGAAGTCCTTGCGGAGGACCGGGATGTCCACGCGGGCGCGGACGGCCTCCAGGTCGTCCAGCGAACCGCCGAAGCGGCGCTGTTCGGTGAGGACGGAGATGACGGCAGCGCCGCCCGCCTCGTAGTCCGCGGCGAGTCCGGCCGGGTCGGCGATGGCGGCCAGCGCGCCCTTGGACGGGCTGGAGCGCTTGACCTCGCAGATGACCTTGACGCCTTCCCCGCGCAGGGCGGCCAGACCGTCCTTGGCCGCGGGGGCCTTCGCCGCGCGCTCCTTGAGCTCGTCGAGGCTGACGCGCGCCTGCCGCTCCGCGAGGTCGGCACGGACTCCGTCGATGATCTCGTCGAGCACACTCACGCGAGCGGCCCCCTTTCAGACGGTTGACTGTGAAAGCGGTTCAAAACCTATGGTCACTGCGATGGTATCCGCAGGAGGGCGTAGGCCTCGCATCCGGTTGACGCCGATCCCTCCCCCGCCCTCGAACCAGCTTCGCACGGCTCGGGCGGGAGGTGCCCCCATACTGGACGTTCACCAGTTGATCAAGGATGGAGCCAGCCACCGAACGGCAGGTTCCGGACAACCGTGAAGACCAGCAGCAATGCCCCGACGGTCCACAGGTGCGCCGACCCGAGTTCGGGGCGGAAGGGCCGGCCACGTGCCGCGCGGACCACCCAGACGGTCCATACGACGGCGAAGAGCGCGTAGCCGACGACCGCGGCGGCGTTGTTCTGCAGCGCGGCCAGGAAGTCCCCGTGGACGACGGCGTGCGCGCTGCGCAGGCCGCCGCAGCCGGGGCAGTAGATGCCGGTGTACTGCAGGAGCGGACAGGCGGGGTAGTGGCCGGGCTCGTTCGGGTCCACGGTCCCGACGTAGGCGAAGGCCCCGGCGACGGCCGCGAGCAGTCCCGCGGGCACGGCCAGCCGACCGAGCACGGCTCCGGGTCCGGCTCCGGCGGGCGGTGTGGCCTTCCGGCTGTCGAGGTTCACGTCTTGCATTGTGCCCCCCGCACGCGTGAGGGGCGGCCCCGGCGTCATACCGGTCCGCCCCTCACACGCTGCTTGCGCTGTACGGGACTTCAGCCCTCGACACCGGCCGGCTGGCGCTTCTCCGAGAGAGCCTGGTACGACGCGTGCTGGTCCTTCGGCTGGCCCAGGCCCATGCCCTTCATGATCCAGCCGACGACGCCACCGAGGACCGTGACTCCCATACCGGCCCAGAAGCCCACGGGGCTGGCCAGCACCATGAAGGCGCCCGAGATGCAGAAACCGATGAACGCGATAGTGACACCGGTCCAGGCGGCCGGGGTGTGACCGTGGCTGCTGCCCGCCATTGCTTGCTCCTCGTTGCTGTGTGCCTATACGAGCCAAACGCTCGCCATCATTGTCCCGCACGCCCGCCCGTCTCGTGATCAGGGGTACGCACAGCGCCCCTTCAGGGGCGCGGGGAACTGCGCGACCAGCCACAACGGTCCCGCAGACGACCGACAACCCATCGCGGCACTATCCAGCGAAGCGTCACGCGCTGGTGGGGTCCTCGCCGCGGTCCAACGCCTTCCACAGGTCCTCGGGCCGATCCGGGTCCACGACGGGCGCCTTGCGACGCGGCCGAGGCGCCCCGGAGCGCTCATACCGACCGGACATCGCAGGCCACAGCCGCCCGTAGCGCAGGGCGAGCAGTCCGGCAAGCAGAAGCAGAACGCCGCCCACGGCAGCGACGTAAGGCCATGCGGTGTGGGTGAGCGCGTCGACCCCGGCGGAGGTGTCACCAGTGACTTCCGCGGCCTTCTCGTCGAGCGCGGAACTGTCGGACGCGCCGAACACGGCCGCCACGACGATCCCGGCGCCGGACAGCGCGAGCAGCGCGGCGACCAGGAGCCGCCCGGACTTGCGGACGGCGAAGACGGCGACGAGCGCGGCGAGGCCCACTATGGCGAGGGCCGCGGGCACGCCCGTGACGTCGCTGCCCTTCGCGGTCAGCGGGAAGGAGCCGCCTGCCACGGTCGCGGTGCCCTCCGACCACTGCTGGCGGGTGGCCAGCAGCGCCACGGCCGCGCCGAGCGCGCCGGCCAGCAGGGCGACGGCGAGGCTGAGGCGGCCCGCCCGGGCGGGTCCTGCGGCTTCGGAACGGGGGTGAGGAACAGCAGTCACGTACTCCACTATCGCGCGAACCCCGGGCGAACCGTCACCCGGGGTTCACGTGAGACCCGTCCTACTTTCCGAGCCGGTTCGCCGTGTGCACCGCGCGCAGCACCGCCGCCGCCTTGTTGCGGCACTCGGTGTCCTCGGCGACCGGGTCGGAGTCGGCGACGATGCCCGCACCGGCCTGGACGTAGGCGGTGCTGTCGCGCAGGAGTGCCGTACGGATGGCGATGGCGGTGTCGGAGTCGCCGGCGAAGTCGAGGTAGCCGACGCAGCCGCCGTACAACCCCCGCCGGGACGGTTCGAGTTCGTCGATGATCTGCATCGCGCGGGGCTTGGGGGCGCCGGAGAGGGTGCCGGCCGGGAAGCAGGCGGTGAGGACATCGAAGGCGGTGCGGCCCGCGGCGATCCGGCCGGTGACCGTCGAGACGATGTGCATCACGTGCGAGTAGCGCTCGACGGACATGAAGTCGACGACCTCGACCGAGCCGGGTTCGCAGACGCGCCCGAGGTCGTTGCGTCCGAGGTCGACGAGCATCAGGTGCTCGGCGCGCTCCTTGGGGTCGGCGAGCAGTTCGTCGGCGAGGGCCTGGTCCTCCTGCGGGGTGGCACCGCGCCACCGGGTGCCGGCGATGGGGTGGACCATGGCCCGTCCGTCCTCGACCTTGACGAGCGCTTCGGGGGACGAGCCGACGACGTCGAAGCCCTCGAAGCGGAACAGGTACATGTACGGGGAGGGGTTGGTCGCCCTGAGCACCCGGTAGACGTCCAACGCGCTTGCCGTGCACGGCGTTTCGAAGCGCTGGGAGGGGACCACCTGGAAGGCCTCGCCGGCCCGGATGCGCTCCTTGATGTCCTCGACGGCGTCCTGGAAGTCGGGGCCGCCCCACAGTGCCGTGTATTCGGGGAGTTCGGAGGGCGGGAGCACGGCGGGCGGCTGGGCGACCGCGCGCGTGAGGTCGGCTTCCATGATGTCGAGGCGGGCGACCGCGTCGGCGTAGGCCTCGTCGACGCCGGTGTCGAGGTCGTTGTGGTTGATCGCGTTGGCGATCAGCAGGACGGAGCCCTCCCAGTGGTCCATGACGGCGAGGTCGCTGGTGAGGAGCATGGTCAGCTCGGGCAGCTTCAGGTCGTCCCGCTCGCCGGGGCCGATCTTCTCCAGGCGGCGCACGATGTCGTAGCCGAGGTAGCCGACCATGCCGCCGGTGAAGGGCGGCATGCCCTCCTGGTGCGGGGTGTGCAGGGCCTCGATGGTGGCGCGCAGGGCGGCGAGGGGGTCGCCGCCCGTGGGGACGCCGACGGGCGGGGTGCCGAGCCAGTGGGCCTGGCCGTCCCGCTCGGTGAGCGTCGCCGCGGAACGCACGCCGACGAAGGAGTAGCGGGACCAGGAGCGGCCGTTCTCCGCGGACTCCAGCAGGAAGGTGCCGGGGCGCTCGGCGGCGAGCTTGCGGTAGAGCGCGACCGGGGTGTCGCCGTCCGCGAGGAGCTTGCGGGTGACGGGGATGACCCGGCGGTCGGTGGCCAGCTTGCGGAACGTCTCGAGGTCCATGGCGGCTGACCTTACTGATCCGGGGTGGACGGGCCGGAACCGGCGCCGTCCTTGAGCAGTACGTCGGCGTCGAAGCAGGTGCGGGCGCCGGTGTGGCAGGCGGCGCCGACCTGGTCGACCTTGACCAGAACGGTGTCGGCGTCGCAGTCGAGGGCGACGGACTTGACGTGCTGGAAGTGGCCCGAGGTGTCGCCCTTGACCCAGTACTCCCGGCGACTGCGCGACCAGTACGTGCAGCGGCCGGTGGTGAGCGTCCGATGCAGCGCCTCGTCGTCCATCCAGCCGAGCATCAGCACCTCACCGGTGTCGTACTGCTGGGCGATGGCGGGCAGGAGTCCGTCGGCGCTGCGCTTGAGCCGCGCGGCGATCTCCGGGTCGAGGCGGCTGGACTGCCGGGGCGTGCTGGTCATGCCGACCATTGTGCCGCGCGGCACTGACAGACCTGATGGAGTGTCCAGTACGCGGACCGTACGGGTGCTGTCCATTGGGCTGACCCCCACCTCGGCCGTACGCTGACTGCATGTCGACTTTCGCCAAGCGTGAACGACTTCTCCTGGCCGACCTCCTGGAGGCCGAGGGCCCCGATGCCCCCACTTTGTGTGAGGGCTGGCGCACTCGTGACCTCGCCGCGCACGTGGTCGTGCGCGAGCGTCGCCCCGACGCCGCCGGCGGCATCCTGATCAAGCAGCTGGCACCGCGCCTGGAGCGGGTGATGGCGGAGTTCACGGCCAAGCCGTACGAGGAGCTGATCCAGCTGATCCGTACCGGCCCGCCGCGTTTCTCGCCGTTCGCGCTCAAGCAGCTCGACGAGATGTCCAACACGATCGAGTACTACGTCCACACCGAGGACGTACGCCGCGCCCAGCCCGACTGGACACCGCGCGAGCTCGACCCGGTCTTCCAGGACGCCCTCTGGTCCCGCCTGGAGCGTTCCGCCCGCCTGATGGGCCGCGGCGTCCCGACCGGCCTCGTCCTGCGCCGCCCCGACGGCCAGACAGCGGTCGCCCACCGCGGCGCCCCGGTCGTCACGGTGACCGGCGAGCCGTCGGAACTGCTGCTCTTCGCATACGGCCGGCAGAACGCCGCCAAGGTGGAGCTGGAGGGCGAGGAGGACGCGATCACCAAGCTGCACGAGACGAAGCAGCTGGGGATCTGACGAATCAGCTGGGGATCCGAGGGCGTCACCCGGGAAGCTCTGCGCGGCGCAGGGATGCCGTGCAGAGCGCGAGGACGCCACCCAGGCCACTGACGACGGCGCCCACCACGAAGACCGGTCCGGTGCCCCACAGCTCGGCCGCCCAGCCGACCACCGGGAAGGTGAGCGGCGCGACGCCGAAGCCGACGAGCGTGGAGGCGGCGGTGACCCGGCCGACGTAGGCCAGGCCCGCCGCGGCCTGGATCAGCGCCCCGCACAGGGCCCCGGACAGACCGGCCGACAGGCCGATGAGCAGGGCCACACCGACCGCACCCGGCACGGACGTCACCTGCGCCAGCGCCCCGATCGCCACGGCCCCGAGGAGGCTCGTCACCGCGGCCACGGCTCCGGCCCGGGGCACCCGGCCACGCCAGGTGAGCAGGAGCGAGGCCGCGCCGGCGCCGGTCCCGAAGCCGGCCAGCACCCAGCCCATGCCGGCGGAGCCCCAGCCGCGCTGCTGTGCGAGGAGGGTCAGGCCGAGGTTCATCGGGCCGACGAAGCCCAGGTCGGTGAGGGCCGCGGCGATCACCAGCGGGCGCAGCACCGCGTCCCGCCGGATGTGGCGCAGCCCGTCCCGCAACTCGGCCAGGACCGCGCCCCGGGGCGACACGTCGTCCGGCGGCAGCTTGCCGACCCGGACCGCCAGCAGCAGCGGCAGGGACACCCCGACGAGCAGCGCGGCCAGCCCGAACGCGCCCGCCGTACCGCCGACGGCGACGCCGAGGCCGCCCAGTGGCCCGCCGAGGACGTTCGCGAGCCGGGTGGCGAGGCCGCGCATGCCCTGGACGCGGGCGAGCTGGCCGCGCCCGGTGAGCCGCGCGGGCAGGGCAGGGCGCCGGCGGCGGGCAGGAACACGGCATCGACGACACCTAAGAGCACGGCGACCGCACCCAGCACCCACAGCCCCGGGCTGGTGGCGAGGAGCAGGACGGCCGCGGTCAGCACGAGGGCGGCGCGCGCGGCAGTGCTGGCGAGCACGGTCCGGCGCGCTCCATAGCGGTCGGCCACCACTCCCCCGCCGAGCATCAACAGGGCACGCGGCAGCGCACTGGCCGCGGTGACCAGTCCGGCCTGGGCGGGGCTGCCGGACTGGACGGCGGCCCAGGACAGGGCGATGTAGTAGACGTTGTCGCCGACCGCGGACGAGATGTACGCGCCGAGCCAGCGCAGGACGTTGGGGTCGCGGTGGGCCGGTCTTTCCTTCAGGCCGGCCCCGGGCACGAGCGTGCTGGTCACGGCGGACCGTCCTCTCAGGTACGGACTCTCAGGTACGGAAAGGGAAGCCGTACGTGTGCACCGCGACGTTCTCGCGGCCCTCGGTGTCGCCTGCGGCAACGGCGGCCCGGCCGCGCTCCTCGTACCTGCGGACCAGGGCGTACATCTCCTTGGACAGGGTGGAGAGTTCGTCCGGGGTGAGCCTGAGCAGCCACTCGGAGGAGTCGGACGCCGTCGTCCACGCGTCGCTCCAGTGGGCCCGCTCGTCGAGGTAGCGGCGGTACATGTCGGCGCGCTGCTCGAAGAAGAGGCGACTGGCCGCCGAGTGCGCGGCGGCCTTCTCCGGAGCGTCCCTGAAGTCCTCGTCGTGGATGGACACCCCTTCGGAGGCGGGCTGCCACCAGCGCTCCCGACCGTCCGCGCTCTGTGCCTCGGCCTCCTCGATCAGCCCGTGTTCGGCGAGTTTGCGCAGGTGGTAGCTGACCAGCGAGACGGCCTCGTCGACCTGGTCGGCGAGCTGGGACGCGGTCGCCGAGCGAGCGATGATCAGGCACCGGTACAGCTGTGCCCGTAGCGGGTGCGCGAGCGCCTTGAGGGTGCCCACGTCCTTGATGCGCCTCTCCCTGTCCGTCATGCCACTCACGCTAGATGGGAAAGAAAAGTTGCACAACATATTTTGCGCAATATTCCTTTCTCATCTGCCCATGAGAAAGCCCCGGCCGGGACCGACCGGGGCTCTGATCGTGCTAGCGGACGGGGTGCCCCGCCTCCCGCAACGTCTCCTTCACCTCACCGATCCGCAGGTCGCCGAAGTGGAAGACCGATGCCGCGAGGACCGCGTCCGCGCCCGCTTCGATGGCCGGGGGGAAGTGGGCGAGCCGGCCCGCGCCGCCGGAGGCGATGAGGGGGACGGTCACGTGCTTGCGGACGGACTCGATCATCTCGATGTCGTAGCCGTCCTTCGTGCCGTCCGCGTCCATCGAGTTGAGCAGGATCTCGCCCGCGCCCAGCTCGGCGGCCCGATGCGCCCACTCGATCGCGTCGATGCCGGTGCCCTTGCGGCCACCGTGGGTGGTGACCTCGAAGGTGCCTTCGGGAGTGCGGCGGGCGTCCACCGACAGGACCAGCACCTGCCGGCCGAACCGCTCCGCGATCTCGCGGATCAGGTCGGGACGGGCGATGGCCGCCGTGTTGACGCCCACCTTGTCCGCGCCCGCCCGCAGCAGCTTGTCCACGTCCTCGGCCGTGCGGACACCGCCGCCGACCGTGAGCGGGATGAACACCTGCTCGGCGGTGCGGCGCACCACGTCGTACGTCGTCTCGCGGTTGCCGGAGGACGCGGTGATGTCCAGGAAGGTCAGTTCGTCGGCGCCCTCGGCGTCGTACACCTTGGCCATCTCGACGGGGTCGCCCGCGTCGCGCAGGTTCTGGAAGTTGACGCCCTTGACGACCCGGCCGTTGTCCACGTCCAGGCAGGGGATGACTCGGACCGCCAGGGTCATGACTGCTCGGCTCCTCTGAATGCTTCTATTTCCACTTCGACCAGGATGCGCGAGTCCACGAAGCCCTCCACGATCAGCAGCGTCGAGACCGGGCGCACCTCGTCGAAGAGCTCCTTGTGGGCCCGGCCCACGGCGTCCACGTCCCGCGCGTGGGTCAGGTACATCCGCGTACGGACCACGGACCCGACCGCAAGCCCGAACTCGCCGATCGCCTCGATCGCGTTGGTGAAGGCCACCATGGCCTGTTCGTACGGGTCGCCCTCGCCGTACAGCACATCGCCCTTGAAGGACGTGGTGCCCGCCACCAGAACGCGGTCTCCCGCCGCGACGGCACGTGCGAAACCGAAGGACTCCTCCCAGGGGCTTCCGCTCTGCACGCGCCGCACGGCTTCGGACGTCATGACACTGTGCCCTTTTTCAAGACGTGGCCTCCAAGGCCTCTTCCAGGGTGAACGCCTTCGCGTACAGGGCCTTCCCTACGATCGAGCCCTCCACGCCCAGCGGTACGAGCTCGGCGATGGCCCGCAGGTCGTCCAGCGAGGAGACGCCGCCGGAGGCCACGACCGGGCGGTCGGTCGCCGCGCAGACGTTCTTCAGCAGCTCCAGGTTCGGGCCCTGGAGCGTGCCGTCCTTCGCGATGTCGGTGACCACGTACCGCGCGCAGCCCTCCTGGTTGAGGCGCTCCAGCGTCTCGTAGAGGTCGCCGCCGTCGCGGGTCCAGCCGCGCCCGCGGAGCGTGGTACCCCGTACGTCCAGACCCACCGCGATCTTGTCGCCGTGCTCGGCGATGACCTTCGCGACCCACTCCGGGGTCTCCAGGGCGGCCGTTCCCAGATTCACCCGGGTGCAGCCGGTGGCCAGGGCGGCGGCGAGGGAGGCGTCGTCCCGGATGCCGCCCGACAGCTCGACCTTGATGTCCATCGCCTTCGTGACCTCGGCGATCAGCGCGCGGTTGTCGCCGGTGCCGAACGCGGCGTCCAGGTCGACCAGGTGCAGCCACTCGGCGCCCGCCCGCTGCCAGGCGAGGGCGGCCTCCAGGGGGGAGCCGTACGACGTCTCGGTCCCGGACTCTCCATGCACGAGGCGGACGGCCTGGCCGTCGCGGACGTCGACGGCGGGGAGGAGTTCGAGCTTGCTCACAGTGTTCCGATCCAGTTGGTGAGGAGCTGGGCTCCGGCGTCGCCGGACTTCTCGGGGTGGAACTGCGTCGCCCACAGGGCACCGTTCTCCACGGCGGCCACGAAGGGCTTGCCGTGCGTCGACCAGGTGACCTTGGGGGCCGTCAGCGCCGGGTTGTGCACTTCGAGGTTCCAGTCGTGGACGGCGTAGGAGTGCACGAAGTAGAAGCGCGCGTCCGCGTCCAGACCGGCGAACAGCTCGGAGCCGGGCGCCACGTCCACGGTGTTCCAGCCCATGTGGGGCACGATGTCGGCCTGCAGCGGCTCGACCGAGCCGGGCCACTCGTCGAGGCCGGAAGTCTCGACGCCGTGCTCGATGCCGCGCGCGAACAGGATCTGCATGCCGACGCAGATGCCCATGACGGGACGGCCGCCGGCCAGACGACGGTCGACGATCCAGTCGCCGCGCGCTTCGGTCAGCCCCTTCATGCAGGCGGCGAAGGCGCCGACGCCGGGCACCAGCAGCCCGTCGGCGTTCATGGCCTTGTCATAGTCACGGGTGATCTCGACATCGGCCCCCACGCGCGCGAGGGCACGCTCGGCCGACCTCACATTGCCGAAGCCGTAGTCGAACACCACGACCTGCTTGGGTGCACTCAATTCCACACCTCCAGCCGCACCACGCCCGCGACCAGACACATCGCGGCGCCGATCGAGAGCAGCACGATGAGGCTCTTCGGCATCTCCTGCTTGGCGAAGGAGATGATCCCGCCGACCAGGAAGAGCCCGACGACGATCAGGATGGTCGACAGCCCGTTCACAGCGCGCCCTTCGTGGAAGGCAGGATTCCGGCGGCGCGCGGGTCCCGCTCGCTGGCGTACCGCAGCGCCCGGGCCAGCGCCTTGAACTGGCACTCCACGATGTGGTGCGCGTTGCGCCCGTACGGCACGTGCACGTGCAGCGCGATCTGGGCCTGGGCGACGAAGGACTCCAGGATGTGCCGGGTCATCGTGGTGTCGTACTCGCCGATCATCGGCGCCATGTTCTCGGGCTCGGTGTGCACGAGGTAGGGGCGGCCGGACAGGTCGACGGTGACCTGGGCGAGGGACTCGTCCAGCGGGACCGTGCAGTTGCCGAAGCGGTAGATCCCCACCTTGTCGCCGAGCGCCTGCTTGAAGGCGGCGCCCAGCGCGAGGGCGGTGTCCTCGATGGTGTGGTGCGAGTCGATGTGCAGGTCGCCCTCGGTCTTCACGGTCAGGTCGAACAGACCGTGCCGGCCGAGTTGGTCGAGCATGTGGTCGTAGAAGCCGACGCCGGTCGACACATCGACCTTGCCGCTGCCGTCGAGATCGATCTCGACGAGCACCGACGTCTCCTTGGTGACGCGCTCCACGCGTCCTACGCGGCTCATCAGCTCTGCTCCTTCTTGAGTTCACGGACCGCGTCGAGGAACGCGTCGTTCTCCTGTGGGGTTCCGGCGCTGACCCGCAGCCACCCCGCGATGCCGTTGTCGCGGACCAGGACGCCCTGGTCGAGGATCCGCTGCCAAGCCGTGTGAGAGTCCTCGAACCGGCCGAACTGCACGAAGTTCGCATCGGACTCGACGACTTCGTAGCCGGCCGCCCGCAACTCGCTCACCAGCCGGTCCCGCTCGGCCTTCAGCTGCTCGACGTACTTCAGCAGCGTGTCGGTGTGCTCCAGGGCCGCGAGCGCGGTCGCCTGGGTGATCGCCGAGAGGTGGTAGGGCAGCCGTACGAGCTGGACGGCGTCGACGACGGCCGGGTGCGCGGCGAGGTAGCCGAGGCGGAGCCCGGCCGCGCCGAACGCCTTCGACATCGTCCGCGAGACGACGAGATTCGGCCGGCCTTCGAGCAGCGGGAGCAGCGAGTCGCCGTGGCTGAACTCGATGTACGCCTCGTCGACCACGACCATCGACGGCTTCGCCGCCTGCGCGGCTTCGTACAGCGCGAGGACCGTCTCGGGCGGAACCGCGTTGCCCGTGGGGTTGTTGGGGGTGGTGATGAAGACGACGTCCGGCCGGTTCTCGGCGATCGCCTTCTCGGCGGCGGTGGGGTCGATCGTGAAGTCGTCGTCGCGCGGACCCGAGATCCAGCCCGTTCCGGTGCCGCGCGCGATGAGCGCGTGCATCGAGTACGACGGCTCGAAGCCGATCGCCGTACGGCCAGGTCCGCCGAAGGTCTGCAGCAGCTGCTGGATGACCTCGTTGGAGCCGTTGGCCGCCCAGACGTTGGCCAGGCCGACCTCGTGACCGGACGTGTCGGTCAGGTACTTGGCCAGCTGTGTGCGCAGCTCGACCGCGTCCCGGTCCGGGTAGCGGTTGAGGTTCCGGGCCGCCTCACGGACGCGCTCGGCGATCCGTTCGACCAGCGGCTCGGGCAGCGGGTAGGGGTTCTCGTTGGTGTTCAGCCGTACGGGGACGTCCAACTGGGGCGCGCCATAAGGGGACTTGCCACGCAGCTCGTCCCGTACGGGGAGATCGTCGATGCCAGTCACTTGCCCTCAGGTACCTTCCAGCCGAACCGCGCCTTGATCGCCGCACCGTGCGCCGGCAGGTCCTCCGCCTCCGCCAGCGTCACCACATGCTGCGCCACGTCGGCCAGCGCGTCCTTCGTGTAGTCGACGATGTGGATGCCGCGCAGGAAGGACTGGACCGACAGGCCCGAGGAGTGGCAGGCGCAGCCGCCGGTGGGCAGGACGTGGTTGGACCCGGCGGCGTAGTCGCCGAGCGAGACCGGCGCCCAGGGGCCGATGAAGATGGCACCGGCGTTCTTCACCCGGTCCGCGACCGCGGCAGCGTCAGCCGTCTGGATCTCCAGGTGCTCGGCGCCGTACGCGTCCACCACCCGCAGCCCCTCGTCGACGCCGTCGACGAGCACGACCGCGGACTGCCGGCCCTTCAGCGCCGGGACGACCCGGTCCTCGATGTGCTTGGTGGCCGCGACCTGCGGCTCCAGCTCCTTCTCGACCGCGTCCGCGAGCTCGACGGAGTCGGTGACGAGGACGGCGGCGGCCAGCGGGTCGTGCTCGGCCTGGCTGATCAGGTCGGAGGCGACGTGCACCGGGTCGGCGGTGGCGTCGGCGAGGATCGCGATCTCGGTCGGGCCCGCCTCGGCGTCGATGCCGATCTTGCCGGTGAAGTAGCGCTTGGCGGCGGCGACCCAGATGTTGCCGGGGCCGGTGACCATGTTGGCGGGCGGGCAGGACTCGGTGCCGTACGCGAACATCGCGACGGCCGTGGCACCACCGGCCGCGTACACCTCGTCGACGCCGAGCAGCGCGCACGCGGCGAGGATCGTCGGGTGCGGCAGGCCGTCGAACTCGGCCTGGGCAGGCGAGGCGAGCGCGATCGACTCGACGCCGGCCTCCTGGGCGGGCACGACGTTCATGATCACGGAGGACGGGTAGACCGACCGGCCGCCGGGCGCGTAGAGCCCGACCCGCTCGACCGGCACCCACTTCTCGGTGACCGAGCCGCCGGGCACGACCTGGGTCGTGTGTGTCGTACGGCGCTGCTCGCGGTGGACGAGACGAGCGCGCCGGATGGATTCCTCCAGGGCGGCACGCACGGCGGGGTCGAGTTCTTCGAGTGCCTTGTCGAGTGCCTCGGCCGGGACCCGTACGGAATCCAGACGTACCCCGTCGAACTTCTCGGCGAAGTCGATCAGCGCCGCGTCGCCCCGATGATGCACGGCCTCGCAGATCGGACGCACCTTCTCGAGGGCGGCCGCAACGTCGAAGTCGGCTCGGGGCAGCAGGTCGCGCAGGGCGGGACCCTCCGGGAGGGCGTCGCCGCGCAGATCGATTCGGGAGATCACGGTGCCAATTCTCGCAGACCGGAGTCGGGCGTCGTCCGCGCATTCCAATGGCTGATACAGGACCTGGAAGATCCCCTTCACGGTTAGCGTTCGGGGCGTCACTCAGCGGGCATGAACGGTTGTACGAAACCTATGAGTAACAGGAGGAAGGAACTACCGTGACCGAGGGCGCCGGCATCCGCGCCGGGGAGCTGCCGGACGATCTGACCGCCGCCGAGGCCGGCATGTGGCAGGCCTTCCGCAACGGCAGCGTGTACGACCTGAGCAGCGGAGACGCGATCGTCGACGATCCGCACGGCGGGCACCCGTGGGGACCGGAGCGGACGGTGCGGGCGCGGATCGTGTGCTGGCTGCTGCTGGACGGCCCGCCCGCCCTCGCGGGCCGCGTGTCGTCCCTGAAGCTCACCGGCGTGCAGATCAGCGGCACCCTGGACCTCGCGGGCGGCACGATCACGCCCTACGTCGAGCTGCGCGGCTGCCGTTTCGAACGGGAGGTCCTGCTGCCGGAGGCCCGCTTCACCACCGTACGGCTGGTGGACTGCTCGGTGCCGCGGCTGGAGGCGGCCCGGGTGCACACGGAGGGCGATCTGCATCTGCCGCGCTGCCGGTTCCACAACGGAGTACGGCTGACCGACGCGCAGATCGGCACGGATCTGCTGATCAACCAGGCCATCGTCTACCGGGACCGCAGCGGGCGCTCCATCTCCGGGGACGGCATGACCATCGGCCAGGACCTCCAGGCCGAGCTGCTCGAATCGCACGGCGAGCTGCGGCTGCGCGGGGCCAACGTCGGCGTGTCGCTGAGTCTGCGGGGCGCCCGGCTGGCCAACCCGTACACCCGGTTCGCGTTGAACGCGCCGCAGCTGACCGTGGGGCGGACGCTGTATCTCACACCCGCCGGTGTCGGCAGCGTGCTGCTGAGCGGGACCACACCCGCGCGCGGGACGCGGGTCCAGCGGGTCGAGTGCGAGGGCGGGGTGCGGCTGGACGACGGGCGGTTCGGGGACTCCGTCGACTTCGAGCGGGCCCGGTTCACCTTCACCGACGAGCAGGAGCTGTCGCTGCGGCGGGTGCAGACGCCGGAGTTGCGCTTCCTCGGGGAGAGGCCGGCGCGCGGGCGTGTCGTGCTCTCGGGGGCGAAGATCGTCAACCTGATGGACCGGAGGGACAGCTGGCCCGGCCCCGGGCGACTGCACATGGGCGGCTTCGCCTACGAGAACCTCGTGCCGCGCGGCCCGTTCCCGCTCGCCGAGCGGCTGGAGTGGGTGGCCGCCGCGACCGCCGAGTACAACCCGGAGCCGTACGAGCGACTGGCGACCGTGCTGCGGGCCGGGGGCGAGGACGAGGACGCCCGCGAGGTGCTGCTGGCCAAGCAGCGCCGGCGGCGCGAGACGCTGCCGCCGGCGGCCAAGCTGTGGGGGTATGTGCAGGACTTGACGGTGGCCTACGGCTACCGGCCCGGCCGGGCGGCGGTCTGGATGGCGCTGCTGTGGGCGGCGAGCTCGGTGGCCTTCACGCACGCCGACCATCCGCCGATCAAGTCCGGCGAGCATCCGCCGTGGAACCCGGCCCTCTTCGCGCTCGACCTGCTTCTGCCCGTCATCGACCTCGGTCAGGTGAGTTTCTTCGGGCTGCGCGGCGGCTGGCAGTGGCTGGCCGCGGCGATGATCCTGGTCGGCTGGATCCTTGCGACGGCGGTGGCGGCGGGGGCGACGCGGCTGCTGCGACGGGGCTGACGTACGTGCGGGAGCTGCCCGACAGGAGCTGACGCAGGTGCGGCAGCTGCCCACCAGGTGGTCGGTGCGCACGCGCGTTCTCCCGCGACCACTAGGCTTTTGCGCCGTGACCACCGTCCGGCTTCCGCTCTTCCCCCTGAACTCGGTGCTGTTCCCGGGACTCGTGCTCCCGTTGAACGTCTTCGAGGAGCGTTATCGCGCCATGATGCGAGAACTGCTCAAGTCCCCCGAGGACGAACCGCGCCGTTTCGCCGTCGTGGCGATCCGCGACGGCCACGAGGTGGCCGCCAGCGCGCCCGGCATGCCGGACCCGACGGCCCTGCCCGAGCGCGGGCCCGCCGCCGGCTTCGGCACCGACCCCGTCAAGGCGTTCCACGGCGTGGGCTGTGTGGCGGACGCGGCGACGATCCGGGAGCGGGCCGACGGCACGTTCGAGGTACTGGCGACGGGGACGACCCGCGTGCGGCTGCTGTCGGTCGACGCGTCCGGTCCCTTCCTGACGGCCGAGCTGGAGGAGCTGACGGAGGACCGCGGCGACGAGGCGGGGGCGCTGGCCGAGGGGGTGCTGCGGGCGTTCAGGCAGTACCAGAAGCGGCTGGCGGGGGCGCGGGAACGGTCGCTGTCGACGGGTGCGGAGCTGCCGGACGAGCCGGCCGTGGTCTCGTATCTCGTGGCCGCCGCGATGATGCTGGACACCCCGACGAAGCAGCGTCTGCTCCAGGCGCCGGACACCGCGTCCCGGCTGCGCGACGAACTGAAACTCCTTCGCTCCGAGACGGCCATCATCCGTAACCTGCCGTCGTTGCCGGCGTCGGACCTGACGCGCGGCCCGACGAACCTCAACTGAACCTGGGAAAAGGCCGGATGGCGAAGAAGTCGAAGAAGCAGCACCAGTCGGGCGGAACGCCCGCGACAGTCGCCCTGACAGCGGCAGGCGCGGACTTCACGGTCCACGCCTACGAACACGACCCCGCGCACCCCTCCTACGGCGAGGAAGCGGCCGAGGCGATGGGTGTCTCCCCGGAGCGGGTCTTCAAGACGTTGGTCGCGGACGTCGACGGCGCCCTGGTGGTCGGCGTCGTCCCGGTGTCCGGCTCACTGGACCTCAAGGCCCTGGCGACGGCGGTGGGCGGCAAGAAGGCGACGATGGCGGACCCGGCCCTGGCGGAGCGCACGACGGGCTATGTCCGGGGCGGTATCTCCCCGTTGGGCCAGCGCAAGAAGCTCCGGACGGTCCTGGACGCCTCGGCGACGGCCTTCGACACGATCTGCGTCTCGGCGGGCCGCCGCGGCCTGGAGGTCGAACTGTCCCCGAAGGACCTGACCGACCTCACGAACGCCACCCTCGCCCCGATCGCCCGCGCCTGACCCCTCGACGCCGGTCCCTTCCTCGGTTAAGCAGAGGGGACATGTCGAAGAAAACCCGAAAACGCAAGTGGCGTATGAAAAAGGGCCGAGCAAATCATGGCCGCCGCCCAGCCTGACCCAAGCCCGTCCGGCGTACCAGGGTGAAACCGCCTCGGCCACAACCAGCCCGTCCGGCGCCTGTGGCCGAGAACGGCCATGCCCACCCCCACCCACTGAGGGCACCTCACTCCTCGACACCGACCCGCACAACCCAGCCCACCCGGCGCTTCAGGACGAGAACAACCATCCCCAACCCCCACCCACCCACTGAGGGCGGCCCATTCTTCGGCGCCGGTCCGTGCATTTCAGCCCGTTGGGGGTGCCCCCTCTGGGGGAGTTTGAGGACGAGGCCGTTCAGGCCGAAGCGGGGGTCTGGGGGCGGCAGCCCCCAGGATGGGACGGGTAGGGGCGGCGGGGGCGAATCAACCCCCGCCGCAACCACAGCGGACCGCCCCTACGCAGGCGGCACCCCAGCAGGCTGCTGATACGGCTCCGGATCCCGCGGCCCGAACAACGCCGTGAGCCCCAGGTGCACCACCAGCCCAGCCAGCGGCCACGCCAGCAACGCGCCCTTCGCCCCCAGCTTCAGCGGCGCGGAGAAGGTGACTCCCTTGCCCACATCCTTGGCATGGGCGATGACGTCCTCGGCCGGCCCGAGCCAGATCCCCACCCGCCAGGCCAGCAACGCCCCGAGCAGCCCTCCGACGGCCAGCCCCACCACCAGCGGCACCCCGCCACGCCGCCGCACGAGGAACACGACGAAGGCGCTCACGACACCGAAGGCGACGGCCAGCAGAGTGAACGTGCCGTCCACCCCCACCGCCTGCTCCCCCTCGGTGTCCTTGAGGTAGACGACCCAGTTCTTGTCGACGACGTCCCCCACCAGCGGCACCCGCGGCGCCAGCCAGGCCCACACCACGCCCAGCAGCAGTCCGCCGAGCGCCACCACGACCGCGATCACCGCGGCTTCCCGCACTTCGGTCTTCATCCCGGGCCCGTCCTGTCCGTACCCGACATCATGCGTCGCGAGGGCCCCGTACGCCTGCCCGGCAGGCGACGGCGGCCACCCACCGTGGGGCGGCTGTTCATGCGGCGGCGGAGGAGGAGTCAGCGGTGCGGTCACCCTGACATCGTGCCAGGCCCGCCTGTGCGGTGTGTCACCGGACGGCAGCCCGGCGATACGCCCAGGTCGCGACGGCCAGCGACACCACGCCCACAACCCCGCAGACGGCGAGGTCACCGAGCACGAACGCCCAGTCCGGACTCGGCCCGAACGTACGCGCGAAGGCCTCCACGCCGTAGGTCGACGGCAGCAGATCCCGCAGGAACCGCACCCCTTCCGGCATCCGCTCCGCCGGCAGCACGCCCAGCAGCAGCGCCGCCGACATGCCCAACTGCCCGAGCAGCGTGGCCAGTTCCGGCCGCGGCGCGAGCAGCCCGAGGGCCGCCCCGAGCCCGGCGAGCGCGGCACCGGCGAGCGGGATCACCGCCGCCAGCACCCACAGATGCGCCAGCGGCAGCCCGAACAGCGCGCACCCGAACACCGCCGTCACGACGGTCCCCGGCACGGTGAACGACGCGTACGCGCCCGCCGCCCCCAGCACCACCGCCGCCGGCGGCACCGGCAGCGTCGCGTAGTGGTCGAGCCCGCCGCTGGCCCGCAGCTGCCCGAAGTACTGGGCGAGCAGGTTCAGGGCGACGAAGGCCACGACGAGCACCGACGACCCGGCCACCACGGCCCGCGCCTCGCCCCCGCCGTCCACGACCCCGCGCATCAGGACCATGATCCCGATCGACTGGAAGGTCGCCACGAACAGCAGCGGTATCCGCGCGACCCGCGCCCGGGACAGCTGCGCCCGGTACACGGCGGCGAGGGACGGCCACAGCCGCGCCCGCGGCCCGAGGACGGCCGCACCATCGGCGGCCTCCTCCACGCCCAGGGCCCCGCCCGGCAGGACATCGGCGGATACGACACTCACGTCGAAGTGCTCCCCTTCGTACGGCCCACTGAGGCAGTCCCCCTGTCCCCCACGGATACGGATACGACGATCCGCGCGCTCATGCCTTCACCAGCCCCTGCGCATCGCCGCCCAGCGCCAGGTACACGTCCTCCAGGCTCGGCGTGGCCAGCGTGAAGTCGTCCAGGGCGGTGAACGCGGCCCCGCCGGTGACCGTGGCGACGGCCACCCGGGCCTCCTCGGGTGCGAGCCGCAGCGTCCAGCGGCGCCCCGACTCCACGGCCCGTTCCCGCAGCGCGGCGACCTCGGGCACCTCCAGCGGCGCCCGGTCCCGCCACACCAGCTCGACCCGGACCTCCCCGGCGACCTGCTCCTTGAGCCCGGCGGGGCTGTCGCAGGCGATCACGCGTCCCTGGTCGAGGACGGCGACCCGGTCGAGGACGGTCTCGGCCTCGATGACGTTGTGGGTGACCAGCAGCACGGTGGTGCCGCGTTCGGCCCGGCGCCGGTCCACCGCGGACCACACGGCCCGCCGCGCCACCGGGTCCATACCGGTGGTCGGCTCATCGAGGACCAGCAGCGATCGCTCCCCCACCAGCGCCGAAGCGAAACAGGCCAGCCGCCGCTGCCCGCCGGACAGCTTCCTGATCGGGCGCCCGGCGAGCGGCGTGAGGCCCAGCTCGTCGAGTACGTCGTCCCGCTCGGCCCGCGCCCGCTTCACTTCGAGTCCGCGCAGCCGCCCGGTGGTCTCGGCGGCGAGCGACACGGTGAGGTCGTCGAGGGCGGTGGACTCCTGGCCGAGGTAGGCGAGGATCCGGGCGGCCCGCTCCGGATGCCGCACGATGTCGTGCCCGAGGATCTCCACGCTGCCGCGGTCCGGCCGCATCAGCCCGGTCAGCTGCCGTACGAGGGTGGTCTTCCCGGCGCCGTTCGGCCCGAGCAGCCCGAAGATCTCACCCCGTCGGATGTCCAGCCGTACATCGTCGGTGGCCCTGACCTCGGGCGTCGCCGGAACCCCGCGCCGACCCCGCACCGCGGGATAGGTCTTCGTCAGCCCGCGCACCGCGCACACGACATCCCGACCGTGCCGAAGTGCCTGTCCCGTGCGCATGCTCACAAGGGACGAGAGTACGGGGTCGGGAACCTCCGCTCCCCCTCGGGGGCGGCGTATGTGCCGTTTCACTCCCCCGCGGGAGCGTGTTCCGCGGCCGTCCGCACATCGATCTCACGCCAGAACCCGGCCCGGATCGCATAGCGGTCGTGCTCGTCGATCTGGTCGTCCTTGTGGGCGAGGAGCCCGAACCTGGCGGCGTACCGCAGCAGTTCCCCGTCGATGCGGTGCGGAATGCGCGGATACATCCCCGACAGCTTCTGCAGGTGGCTCTGGTCCCCGAGCCGCCCCATCCACCGCCGGGCGAACACCTGTCCCACCTCGTACGGATCACCGCCGACCGTGGTGATGTCCTCCTCCCGGTCCGCCCACCGCTGCTCCGCCGTGGTCAGCTGCGCCAGCGTCGGCATGGAGGCGACGTCGGGCGGTTCGGCCGCGACACCGGGCCGGTCGACCCAGCCCTTGTCGGAGGACCACCGCAGCGTCGCGCTCGCGGGGTGCTTGTCGGCCTGGGTGCCGCCGGGGGCGCGCAGCGCGGCCAGGTCCTTGGGGGTGGGCACGCCGCCCTTGGGCGCGGGCACCCGCTCCTGCGTGCCGTTCTCGGAGACGGTGGCCGCGGGCGGGTGCTCCCTGTCCTCGGCGGCCCGCTCGGCCGAGGAGAGCGCGGACTCCGGCAGCGGCGCGGAGAGGATCGCGGCGATCTCGGGCCGCGGCACCGGCGGCGGCGCGCAGATCCCGCCGAGATCCTTGGCCCGTACCGCCTTGGTGATCCATGTACGGTCGAGCACGCGCCGCTCGTCCGCCTCGGCGACCAGATCCTCGGACTGGTTGTAGTCGCCGTCCGCCGCCTGCACGGCCCACAGGTGTACGGCGACCCCGTGCTCCTTGGCGGCCATCATGCCCGGCAGCAGATCACCGTCGCCGGTGACCAGGACGATGTCGGAGCAGGCGCGGTTGCGGGCCAGCTCGGTCAGCTCGGCGTGCATCGCGGCGTCGACGCCCTTCTGGGCCCAGCGTCCGTCGCTGCGAGTCAGGGCGCCGAGCCGGACGGTGACGCGGGGCATCACGCGCAGCCTGCGGTGCTCGGGCTGGGGGACGCGGTCGGGGGCGCCGTCGAACCAGTAGATACGCAGCAGCGGCCGTTCGGTGTCCGACTCGGCGCGTTCGCGCAGGCCGTGGATGAGGGCGGTGTGGTCGACGGTGATGCGGGAACGTGAGGGCTCTCCGGCGAGAAGAGAGGCGGCGGCCCCCAGCAGATACCCGGCGTCCACCAGGACGATGCAGCGGTCCACGCGATCCACCCTCTTTCCGGGAGGTTTGCTTCGGGCTTCCTTCGAGTCTGCCCGACCACGCGAGGGTTAACGGTCGGAACTCGATCTTCGGCGTGGCGTTTCGGGGCATCGCTTCCCCGACTAGCACTGTCACACAGGGTAATTATCCGAAATGCGTTCCTTGCCAGCCTATGTGAGTCTGGTCGCGGCCCTGGCCCCTAGATCCCCCACAGGAGGCAGATCACCATGGCCAAGAACAAGAAACAGGACCGGAAGCAGCCGCAGTCCGAGCGCGGGCAGCAGCAGGCCCAGCAGTCCTCGATGGAGGCGCAGGCCGAGCAGCGCCTGTCCCAGGTGACTCCCAGCGACATCGCGCGCAAGGGCAAGCAGAAGCGCTTCGGTCACAACTGACATCTTCATAACGGGCTGTTGCGGCCCAGGCACAAGACGAGGGGCGCACCCCGCACGGTGCGCCCCTCTCGCAGCACTACGGCTCAGCCGGCCAGACAGGACGGCCCGAGCAGTACCTTCAGGTCGCCGAAGAGCGCGGGATCCGGCTTCACCCGGTGCCGGTCCAGCCGCAGCACGGTCGTCTTCCGCGGCCCCTGGAGCTTGATCCGCACCTCGCTCTCGCCCTTGTGATGGCTGAGGATCTCCCCGAGGCGGCTGACCATGGGCGGGGTGACCCGGGTGGCCGGGATGGTGAGGATCACGGGGGCGTTGGTGCCCGCGTTCGACAGGTCGGGGACCTGGAGCTCCATCGCGACGAGCCGCGGCACGTCCTCGCGCTTGTCGAGGCGGCCCTTGACGAACACCACGGCGTCCTCGACGAGTTGGGTCGACACCAGTTGGTACGTCGCCGGGAAGAACATGCACTCGATGGAACCGGCGAGGTCCTCGACCGTGGCGATCGCCCAGGCGTTGCCCTGCTTGGTCATCTTGCGCTGGAGGCCCGAGATGATGCCGCCGATGGTGACGACCGCGCCGTCCGCGTGCTCACCTCCGGTGAGCTGGGCGATGCCCGCGTCGGCCTTGTCGGACAGCACATGCTCCAGGCCGAAGAGCGGGTGGTCGGAGACGTACAGACCGAGCATCTCCCGCTCCTGGGCGAGCAGATACGTCTTGTCCCACTCCTCGGTGGTGAACTCCACGTCGAGTCCGAAGCCGGGCTCGCTGGTGTCCTCCTCGCCCATCCCGCCGAAGAGGTCGAACTGTCCCTCGGCCTCCTTGCGCTTGACCGCCACCACGTTGTCGATCATCGGCTCGAAGTGTGCGGTGAGGCCCTTGCGGGTGTGCCCCATGGAGTCGAACGCACCCGCCTTGATGAGCGATTCGGTGGTGCGCTTGTTGCAGGCGGCGGCCTCGACCTTGTCGAGGTAGTCGGGGAAGGAGGCGTACTTCCCCTTCGCGTTGCGGGACCGGATGATCGAGTCGACCACGTTCGTGCCGACGTTGCGCACGGCCTCCAGGCCGAAGAGGATCACGTCGTCGCCCTGGGCGGCGAAGTTGTGCAGCGACTCGTTGACGTTCGGCGGGAGCACCCTGATGCCCATGCGGCGGCACTCGTTGAGGTAGACGGCCGACTTGTCCTTGTCGTCCTTGACCGAGGTGAGCAACGCGGCCATGTACTCGGCGGGGTGGTTCGCCTTGAGGAACGCGGTCCAGTACGAGACGAGTCCGTACGCCGCCGAGTGCGCCTTGTTGAACGCGTATCCGGCGAACGGGACCAGCACGTCCCACAGGGCCTGGATCGCCTCGTCGCTGTAGCCCTTGTCCCGGGCGCCCTGCTGGAAGAGGACGAAGTTCTTCGCCAGTTCGTCGGGCTTCTTCTTGCCCATCACGCGGCGGAGGATGTCGGCCTCGCCGAGTGAGTAGCCCGCGATGATCTGGGCGGCCTTCTGCACCTGCTCCTGATAGACGATCAGGCCGTAGGTGACGGCCAGGACCTCTTCGAGGGGCTCCTCCAGCTCCTTGTGGATCGGCGTGATCTCCTGGAGGCCGTTCTTGCGCAGGGCGTAGTTGGTGTGCGAGTCCATGCCCATCGGGCCCGGGCGGTACAGGGCCGACACGGCGGAGATGTCTTCGAAGTTGTCGGGCTTCATCAGCCGCAGCAGCGAGCGCATGGGGCCGCCGTCGAACTGGAAGACGCCGAGTGTCTCGCCGCGCTGGAGCAGTTCGAAGGTCTTCGGATCGTCGAGCGGAAGGGCCAGCAGGTCGAGATCGATGCCCTTGTTGGACTTCACCATCTTGACGGCGTCGTCCATGATCGTCAGGTTGCGCAGGCCGAGGAAGTCCATCTTCAGCAGGCCGAGCGACTCGCACTGCGGGTAGTCCCACTGCGTGATGGTCACGCCGTCCGTGTGCCGCACCCAGACCGGGGCGTGGTCGACGATGGGTTCACTGGACATGATGACGCCGGCGGCGTGCACACCCATCTGCCGGACCAGGCCCTCGACGCCCTTGGCGGTGTCGATGACCTTCTTCACGTCCGGCTCGTTCTCGTACATCGCGCGGATCTCGCCGGCCTCGCTGTAGCGCGGGTGCGAGGGGTCGGTGATGCCGTTGAGGTCGATGCCCTTGCCGAGGACGTCGGCGGGCATCGCCTTGGTGAGGCGGTCGCCCATGGCGTACGGGTAGCCCAGCACGCGCGCGGAGTCCTTGATGGCGTTCTTGGCCTTGATCTTGCCGTACGTGCCGATCATGGCGACCTTGTCGGCGCCGTATTTCTCCGTCACGTACCTGATCACCTCGACGCGCCTGCGCTCGTCGAAGTCGATGTCGACGTCGGGCATGGAGACGCGCTCGGGGTTGAGGAACCGCTCGAAGATCAGGCCGTGCGGGATCGGGTCGAGGTCGGTGATGCCCATGGCGTACGCGACGATCGAGCCGGCCGCGGAACCACGGCCCGGACCGACCGCGATGCCCTGGTTCTTGGCCCACATGATGAAGTCGGCGACGACGAGGAAGTAGCCCGGGAACCCCATCTGGATGATGACGTCCATCTCGTACTCGGCCTGCTTCTGCCGGTCCTCGGGGACGCCGCCCGGAAAGCGGCGCTCCATGCCGCGGCGGACCTCCTCCTTGAACCAGGTGACCTCGGTGAAGCCCTCGGGGATGTCAAACTTCGGCATGAGGTTCTTGGCCTCGAACATGCCGGTGGTGTCGATCTGCTCGGCCACCAGGAGGGTGTTGGCGCAGCCCTCCTGCCAGGCGTCCGAGGAGTCGATGGCGTACATCTCGTCCGTGGACTTCAGGTAGTAGCCGGTGCCGTCGAACTTGAAGCGGTCCGGGTCGGAGAGGTTCTTGCCGGTCTGGATGCACAGCAGCGCGTCGTGCGCCGTCGCCTCGTGCGCGTACGTGTAGTGCGAGTCGTTGGTGACCAGGGGCGGGATGCCGAGCTTTTTGCCGATCTCCAGCAGTCCGTCGCGGACCCGGCGCTCGATCTCGATGCCGTGGTCCATCAGCTCCAGGAAGTAGCGGTCCTTGCCGAAGATCTCCTGGTACTCGGCGGCCGACTTCAGGGCCTCGTCGAACTGGCCCAGGCGCAGCCGGGTCTGCAGTTCGCCGGAGGGGCAGCCGGTGGAGGCGATGAGCCCCTCGGACCACTGGGAGATGGTCTCCTTGTCCATCCGCGGCCACTTCTGCAGCCAGCCCTCGGCATACGCGTCGGAGGAGAGCCGGAAGAGGTTGTGCAAGCCGGTGGAGTTCGCCGCCCAGATCGTCTTGTGGGTGTAACCACCGGAACCGGAGACGTCGTCGCGCTTCTGGTGCGGCTGGCCCCACTGGATCTTGCGCTTGTTTCGCCGGGACTCGGGGGCGACATAGGCCTCGATCCCGATGATCGGGGTGACTCCGGCCTTCTTCGCGGAATGGAAGAAGTCGTACGCCCCGTGCAGGTTGCCGTGGTCGGACATCGCGATATGGGTCATGCCCATCTCGTTGCACGCGTCGAACATGTCCTTGAGCCGCGCGGCACCGTCCAGCAGTGAGTACTGGGTGTGGACGTGCAGGTGCGTGAACGGCGGCTTTGACACGGCGTGACCTCCAAGGAAAACGCTCGGCGACAGGCTGCGGACAGTCTGGGGGGACAGCGTCGAAGTCTATGCCTGAGCACTGACACTCGGCGGGCACTCCCGCGTACCTTCGTGCGTTGGAAGGGGACGGACCAGCCCGTCCATCCGGACGTCACATCCGCCCCACATGTCACGCACCACCCTCGCACCAGGAGGCACCAGGCAATGTCGGTCCCGCAGCTCAGCGCCGAGCAACGCGGCGAGGAGATCCTCACCGTCTTCGACACCGCCTTCGGCGAGCTCCTGGCCGCCGACCCGGCCGCGTTCCGCGTGAAGTTCCGCAAGATGGCGGCCTCGGCGTTCGCGTTCTACCGGGGCACGGCGTGCCTCTTCTACCACGACCAGGACGCGGAGAAGCGCGGCGGACCGTACCTGGACGAGCGCACCTCGCGGGTGTGGATCCACGGCGACCTGCACGCCGAGAACTTCGGCACGTACATGGACGCCAACGGCCGGCTGATCTTCAACGTCAACGACTTCGACGAGGCGTACGTCGGACCCTTCACCTGGGACCTCAAGCGCTTCTCCGCCTCCATCGCGCTGATCGGCTACGCGAAGGCACTCAGTGACGAGCAGATCACCGAGCTGGTGCAGGTGTACGCGGGCGCTTACCGCGAGCGGATCCACGCCCTGGCGACCGGCGCCAAGCGCGACGAGGTGCCACCGTTCACGCTGGACACCGCCCAGGGCGCTCTGCTGGACGCGCTGCGTGACGCCCGCTCACTGACCCGTTTCGGACTGCTGGAGTCGATGACCGAGATCCGCGACTTCGAGCGCCGCTTCGCGCCGGGCGGCGGTTCCATCGAACTGGACGCGGCCACCCGCTACAAGGTGCTCGCGGCCTTCGACGGCTACCTGGAGACACTGCCCGAGGCCTCGCTCTCCCGCCCGGACTCCTACCGTGTCAAGGATGTCGTCGGCCGCCGCGGCATCGGCATCGGCTCGGCCGGTCTGCCCTCGTACAACATCCTCCTGGAGGGCCACACCGACGCCCTGGAGAACGATGTCGTCATCTACATCAAGCAGGCCCAGACCCCGGCGGCCTCCCGCCACATCACCGATCCGGCGATCCGCGACTACTTCCAGCACGAGGGCCACCGCACGGTGATCTCCCAGCGCGCCCTCCAGGCGCACGCCGACCCGTGGCTGGGCTGGACCGAGCTGGACGGCTCCGGTCAGCTGGTCGCCGAGGTCTCGCCGTACGCCGTGGACCTGGACTGGGGTGACATCGACGAGCCGGAGGAGATCGCGGCGGTCGTCGCCGACCTCGGCCGGGCCACGGCGACGATGCACGCCGCGGCGGACGACACCTCCGGCGAGTCCCTGGTGCCGTTCTCCACGGAGCGGGCCATCGACGCTGCGATCGCGGCGGACTCCGACGACGGCGCCGGCTTCGCGGACCTGCTGGTCGACTTCGCGCACAGCTACGGCGCACGCGCGCGTGCGGACCACCAGATCTTCCTGGACCTGTTCCGCAACGGCCGGATTCCGGGTCTGTGACGGAAGGGCCACTCACAGGAACCCTTTAAGGGTCCCTTACCGGCCCACGTGACAGACTCTCTTCCGCTATGGACATATCCGGGACCCAGCTCAGAGCCGTGCGCGCGGCGCTGTTCACGGCACTCGTCGTGACGCTCAGCACCGCGTCGCACGTGCTGCTGTCCCGGGTCCCGCTGCCGCTGAACACGGTGGCCGCGGTCGCCGCCGCCGTGTTCGTCATCGCCTACGCGCTGGCCGGCCGTGAGCGCGGGTTCGGACGGATCGCCGCCCTGCTGATCCCGCTGGAGCTGGCCGCCGACACCGTCTTCACCACCGGCCAGCACGTCTGTTACGGCGCCGCGGGTGGCCCGGTCGCGGGCCCCCTGCGCTCCGTCGGCTTCGACGTCCTGTGCGGCGACGGCACCGGCGTCGGCACCCCGCTGGCCCGGGTCACCGGAACGAACCCCGAGCGGGCCGCCGACCTGCTCGCCCACGCCGACCCGACGGCGGCCTGGCTGCTGCTGGGCGCACACGTCGGCGTCGGACTCCTGGCCGCCGCCTATCTGCGCCGCGGCGAGCGGGCCCTGGCCCAGCTGCTGAGCGCGGTGGCGGCGACCACGTTCCGGCCGCTGCTCCTCGCGGCCGCCGCGGTGACGGTACGCCCGGCCCCGTCGACCCGACGCCTGCCGCGCTCCGCCCACCGCCCGGCCGTCATCCGCGACCGGATCCTCGTGCACTCCCTGGGACGCCGCGGACCGCCGTGCCCGACCGCTTTCGCATAGGCCTTCATAGGCCTTCATCAGGCTTCACGCGAACAGCCACTGAGCACCAGCAGTCCCCCATACGTATCCCGCGCACGGCAGGTGCGCGTCCCCACTGGAGAACACCATGAGCAAGCGGAACAGCCAGGCCGCGAAGACCGCCGCCCGCGAGCGGCTGCGCCAGGAGCGCGAGCGGCAGGCCAAGCGCGACAAGGTCAAGCGCCAGGTCATCGTGGCCGGTTCGATCGTCGGCGTCCTCGCGATAGCCGGCGGCATCAGCTACGCGGTGATGCAGGGCAACAAGCCCGGTTACTGGGAGGCCGCGAAGAACGACAAGCTCGTCAAGCCGGCCAACACCACCGGGAAGAACGGCACGACCGTCGTCATCGGCAAGGCCAGCGCCAAGAAGACCCTGGTCATGTACGAGGACCCGCGCTGCCCGATCTGTGCCCAGTTCGAGCAGGCGGTGGGCTCGACCGTCGACAAGGGCGTCGAGGACGGCCAGTACAAGGTCCAGTTCGTCGGCGCCACGTTCATCGACAACGGCGCGCCCGGCGAGGGCTCCAAGAACGCGCTCAGCGCCATGGGCGCCGCACTGAACGTCAGCCCTGAGGCCTTCCTCGACTACAAGAAGGCGTTGTACTCGGCGAAGTGGCACCCGGAGGAGACGGACGACAAGTTCAAGGACGACGACTACCTGATCGAGATCGCGAACACGGTCGACGCCCTGAAGAACAACAAGGAGTTCCAGAACGCCGTGACCAACGGCACCTACGACAAGTGGGCGCTGGACATGTCGGCCACGTTCGACGACAGCGGCGTGACCGGCACACCGACCCTGAAGATGGACGGCAAGACACTGACCGGTCCCGACGGGAAGAACGCGCCCATGACGCCGGCCCACTTCAACACGGCGATCGAGGCGGCCCTCAAGGCCTGACCCCGGGTCACGGACTCCGGTCGACCCCCAGCCGAAGAGCGGGCGAACTTTTACGAGTTCGCCCGCTCTCGTTCATACCGATCAGTAACCTGATCGCTCGTGACCAGTCGATACAGAACTCCACAGAGCGCCAACCCGCTTGCACCGCGCCGCCGTACGGTCGTCAAGGCCGCGGCGGCCACCGCTGTCTTGGGCGGCCCGCTCGCCGCCGCGCTTCCCGCGCGCGCCGCCGACGAGGCCCCCGCGTTCCTGCACGGTGTCGCCTCCGGCGATCCGCTCCCCGACGGTGTCCTGCTGTGGACCCGGGTGACGCCCACCGCGGCGGCGGTGCCCGGCTCCGGGCTCGGCCCGGACACCGAGGTGAGCTGGACCGTCGCCACCGACAAGGCGTTCATGAACGTCGTCGCCAAGGGGTCGATCACCGCGACCGCCGCCTCCGACCACACGGTCAAGGCGGACATCCGGGGCCTCGCACCCGCGACCGACTACTGGTTCCGCTTCTCGGCGGGCGGCACGGACTCCCCGGTGGCGCGCACCCGCACCGCGCCGGCGGCGGACGCGGCCGTCTCCCATCTCCGCTTCGGCGTGGTCTCCTGCGCCAACTGGGAGGCCGGCTACTTCGCCTCGTACCGCCATCTCGCCGCCCGCGGCGACCTGGACGCCTGGCTGCACCTCGGCGACTACATCTACGAGTACGGCACCGGCGAGTACGGCACACGCGGCACCGTCGTACGGCAGACCTCGCCCGCCCACGAGATCCTCACGCTCGCCGACTACCGCGCCCGGCACGGGAAGTACAAGACCGACGCCGACCTCCAGGCCCTGCACGCGGCGGCTCCGGTCGTCGCGATCTGGGACGACCACGAGATGGCCAACGACGCCTGGGCGGGCGGCGGCGAGAACCACACCGAGGGCGCCGAGGGCACCTGGGCCGCCCGTCAAGCCGCCGCCAAGCAGGCGTACTTCGAGTGGATGCCGGTCCGTCCGGCGCTCGCCGGCACCACCTACCGCCGGCTCCGCTTCGGCAAGCTCGTCGACCTTTCCCTGCTCGACCTGCGCTCCTTCCGCTCGCAGCAGGTCGCCGTGGGCAACGGCGAGGTCGACGACCCGGACCGCACGCTCACCGGCCGCGCCCAACTCGACTGGCTGAAGGCGGGCCTGAAGTCCTCCGACACCACCTGGCGGCTGGTCGGCAACTCGGTGATGATCTCGCCGTTCGCGATCGGCTCGCTCTCCGCGGACCTCCTCAAGCCGCTGGCCAAGCTGCTGGGCCTGCCGCAGGAGGGCCTCGCCCTCAACACCGACCAGTGGGACGGCTACACGGACGACCGCCGCGAAATCCTCGCCCATCTGCGGTCCAACGCGATACGCAACACCGTCTTCCTCACCGGCGACATCCACATGGCATGGGCCAATGATGTGCCGGTGAACGCCGGGACCTACCCGCTGTCCGCCTCGGCAGCAACGGAGTTCGTGGTCACGTCGGTGACGTCGGACAACCTGGACGACATCGTCAAGGCGCCCGAGGGCACGATCTCCGCGATCGCCTCGCCGATCATCCGCGCCGCCAACCGGCACGTCCACTGGGTCGACACCGACCGCCACGGCTACGGCGTCCTGGACATCACCGCCGCCCGCGCGCAGATGGATTACTACGTCCTGTCCGACAAAACGAAGCAGAACGCGACCGCGTCCTGGTCCCGCTCCTACCGCACACGCAACGGCACGCAGAAGGTCGAGCGGACCTACGACCCGGTGTAACGGCCGGCTACACGTCCAGGCTTTCGAGGAAGCCGAGCGCCACCCGCCAGGTGGCCTCGGCGGCCTCCTCGTCGTAGTCCGGCAGGTCGGGGTCGGTGTACAGATGACCGGCCCCGGCGTATCGGTAGATCTCCACGTCGGCGCCCGCTCTGCCCATCTGCAGATACCAGGCGCTCAGCCAGTCGTCGGTCTCGAACGGGTCCGGCTCGGCGACATGCAGTTGCACCGGCAGACCGTCCACTGAGACGTTCGGCGCGAGGTCCGACGTGCCGTGCAGAAGCAGCAGCCCGCGCGCCTTCTCGTCGCCCAGCGCCAGGGTCTGCGCGATGGACGCGCCGAGCGAGAACCCGGCGTACACCAACCCCCGCTCGGAATACGGCGCCGCGGCCAGCACGGCACGCTTCAGCAGCTCGTCCTTGCCGATCTCGTCCTTGAAGGTCATGCCCTCCTCGACCGTCCCGAACGTACGCCCCTCGAAGAGGTCCGGCGTCCACACCTCGTGTCCGGCGCCGCGCAGCCGGTCCGCCGCCGCGCGCACCGCGGGCCTGAGGCCGAAGGTCGAGTGAAAGAGCACGATGTTCATGAGGCCATGGTGCCAGCCGGGTACGACAACGCCCCGCGACGCCCGCCACGAGGGACCCGCCGCGCACCGGGGGCGGCATGTTCACGCCCCCCGGTCGGCGGTTACGGTTCGGAGGATGGAGAACATACTCCGCCCGCTGATCGTCATCGGCGGCTCGATCGTGCTGCCGCTGCTCATCGGCTGGGCCACCGACCTACTGCTGCGCAAGGCCGACGAACGGCACACCGAGACCCCGCTGTGGGGCCTGCTGCGCCGCGCCCGGATTCCCTACCAGGTCGTGCTGTGCGCGGCGGTGCTCAGAGGGTCGTACGACGAGGCGAGGCTGCTGGAGGAGTACGAGGTCGGCATCGGCCGGGTGCTGACGCTGGTGCTGATCGGGGCCACCGCCTGGCTGATGGTCGGGATCGCCGCGTCCGTCGTCGAGACGTCGTACAGCCACTATGCGCGCGCCCACCGCGACCCGGCCCGGGTCCGGCGGGTCCGTACCCAGGTGACGCTGATCATGCGCGTGGTGGCGGCGATCGTCGGCGTGGTGGCCGTCGCCGCGATGCTGCTGACGTTCCCGGCGATGCGCGCGGCCGGCGCCTCGCTGCTGGCGTCGGCGGGCATCCTCGGCATCGTCGCCGGTGTCGCCGCGCAGTCGACGCTGGGCAACATGTTCGCGGGGCTGCAGATCGCCTTCGGCGACATGGTGCGCATAGGCGACACGGTCGTCGTGGACGGCGAGTGGGGCACGGTCGAGGAGATCACACTGACGTTCCTGACCGTACGGACCTGGGACGAGCGCCGGATCACCATGCCGGTGTCGTATTTCACCTCCAAGCCCTTCGAGAACTGGTCGCGTGGCGGCGCCCAGATGACCGGCATCGTCTACTGGCAGCTCGACCACTCGGCCCCGGTGGAGGCGATGCGTGAGCAGCTGCGCGACATCCTGCGCGAGTGCCCGGCGTGGGACGGCCGCCACTACGGCCTGGACGTCACGGACGCCACCGCGAGCACCATGGAGGTGCGGGCGCTGGTGACGGCCAAGGACGCGGACGACATCTGGACGGTACGGGTCACGGTGCGCGAGCGGATGATCCGCTGGCTCGCCGAACAGCACCCGTACGCGCTGCCCCGCGTCAACACGGCGGACGCGGTGCTGCCGCCCGGGCACGTCGACGGCCGCGCGTTCCGCGACGGCTCCGCCTCCCGCCGCGCCCATGACACGCCGCGTTCCGGAGACCGCTGACCGTCAGTGCCCGCGCTCGGCGCCGCCGTTGACCTGGATCACCTGGGAGGTGATGTGCCCGGCGGCGTGGGAGGCGAGGAAGTGCAGGGTCGCGGCGATGTCGCCGGGCGTCCCGGCCCGTCCGGTCGAGGTCTCCCCGATGAGCCGTTCCCGCCGTGCCGCGCCCATCGTGTCCCCGAAGAACCCGGTGTCCTCGACATACCCCGGCGCGACCACGTTCACGGTGATCGCCCGCGGCCCCAACTGCCGGGCCAGTTCATGGGCGTACGGATGCAGCGCGGCCTTGGCGGCGGCGTACGCCCCGCTTCCCGAACCCCGGAACGCGGCGATGGAGCTGAGGAACAGCACCCGCCCACCGGGCTCGGCGAGCCGCTCCTTGAGTGCCTCGGTGAGCAGCACGGCGGTCAGCGTATTGAGCCGAAAATTGACGGTCCAGTTGTGGGCGACGGCATCGAGCGGGTCGTCGCCCTCAGCCGGCGTCTCCAGAATCCCGCTTCCCCCGGCACTGTGGACCAGCACGTCCACAGTCCCGAACTCCCGCGCCACGAAGTCCGCGACGCCGCGCACCTCACGCGGATCGCTGAGATCGGCGGCACAGGTCAGCGCGCCGGGCACCCCGGCGTCCGCCAGCACCTCGGCCCGCCGCCCGAGGAGCAGCACCTGGTCCCCGTCACCGGCGAAGAGGTGCGCCGTCGCGAGCCCGATCCCCGTACCGCCACCACTGATCACCACATTGCGAGCCATGATCAAACCCTACGACCGCCGGCCGCCGACGGTGGGAGATCACCTCGAACCACGCACATTCCAGTGCCCCCGGACGCCCAGCGCGCCATGCGCACCCTCCGTGCTACACAGTCCGCCGCATCGCCCGATGCGGCATCCCCGCGTCCAGGAACTCCGGCCCGTACGCCGCGTACCCCAGCCGCTCGTAGAACCCCATCGCTTGGGTCTGCGCATGCAGATCCACGGCCCGCAACCCACGCGCGCGTGCCGCCTCCTCGATGGCCCGCACCAGTGCCGCCCCGACGCCCAGCCCGCGTGCCGCCTTCGTCACCGCGAGCCTGCCGAGCGAGCCGACCGACGGATCACCGCCGTTCTTCGCGGCGGCCTCCTCGCCGCACAGCAGCCGCCCGGCCCCGAGCGGCGTCCCGTCCTCCCGAACGGCCAGCACATGCACCGCTACGGCGTCATAGGCGTCGTACTCGAGATCCTCGGGCACGCCCTGCTCGACGACGAAGACCTCCTTGCGCACGCCGAAGCACACCTCACGGTCGCCGGGGTCCTCGGCGACCCGGACCACGTACGACACAGGCGCGGAACTCATGCGTACGTCTCCTCGCGGACCTGGTCCAGCGCCTTCTGCAGGTCGGCCGGGTAGTCGCAGGCGAACTCCACCCACTGGCCGTCGCCGGGGTGCTCGAAGCCGAGCCGTACGGCGTGCAGCCACTGGCGGGTCAGGTGGAGCCGCTTGGCGAGGGTCGGGTCGGCGCCATAGGTCAGGTCGCCGACGCAGGGGTGCCGGTGGGCGGCCATGTGGACGCGGATCTGGTGGGTGCGGCCGGTCTCCAGCTTCACATCGAGCAGGGAGGCCGCGCGGAACGCCTCGATGAGGTCGTAGTGCGTCACGGACGGCTTGCCGTCGGCGGTGACCGCCCACTTGTAGTCGTGGTTGGGGTGGCGGCCGATGGGTGCGTCGATGGTGCCGCTGGTCGGGTCGGGGTGGCCCTGGACCAGCGTGTGGTAGCGCTTGTCGACCGTGCGCTCCTTGAACTGGCGCTTCAGCGAGGTGTACGCGCGCTCGGACTTGGCGACCGCCATCAGCCCCGACGTACCGACGTCGAGACGGTGCACGATGCCCTGGCGCTCGGCGGCGCCGGACGTCGAGATGCGGTACCCGGCGGCGGCCAGCCCGCCGATGACCGTCGGTCCGGACCACCCGGGGCTGGGGTGCGCGGCCACGCCGACCGGCTTGATGATCACGACCACGTCCTCGTCGTCGTGAATGATCTCCATGCCCTCGACCGGCTCGGCGACCACCTGCACCGGCGCGGGCGCCTGCGGCATCTCGACCTCGAGCCAGGCGCCGCCGTGCACCCGCTCGGACTTCCCGACCACCGAGCCGTCGACCGTGACCTTCCCCGCCGCTGCCAGCTCGGCGGCCTTGGTACGGGAGAAGCCGAACATGCGGGAGATGGCGGCGTCGACGCGCTCGCCCTCCAGGCCGTCGGGCACGGGCAGGGTACGGATCTCGGGAAGCGTGCTCACCCGTCGAGTATGCAGGACAGCACTGACACCCCCGACCGCGCGCTCAGTCCTTGTGGACGGTGCCGTCCGGGTCGAGCCCCCGGAACGACAGCAGCACGATCAGGATGCCGCCGCACACGATCGCCGAGTCGGCCAGGTTGAACACCGCGAAGTGCTTGGGCGCGATGAAGTCGACGACCGCGCCCTCGAAGACGCCCGGCGAGCGGAAGATCCGGTCGGTGAGGTTGCCGAGCGCACCGCCCAGCAGCAGGCCGAGCGCGATCGCCCAGGGCAGGCTGTACAGCTTGCGGGCGAGGCGGGCGATCACGACGATCACGGCCGCGGCGATCACGGTGAAGATGACGGTGAAGGCCTCGCCGAAGCCGAAGGCCGCGCCCGCGTTGCGGATCGCCTCGAACTTCAGCCAGTCCCCGATGATCTCGATCGGCTCGTGGTGTTCCAGCTTGGCGACCACGATCATCTTGCTGATCAGGTCCAGGGCGTACGCGAACGCGGCCACGGCGAACAGGACAGCGATCCGGCGCTTGCCCCTGGCCCGCTCACCGGTGCTCTCCTGCCCATCCCCACCGGACGACTGCTCCGGCTCCGCTCCAGCTCCCTCAGGGGAATCCGGCGTACCGATGATGCGCTCCGCCTCTGCCACGTGAGTCCCTCAACCTAGGTACCTGACTGAGCACGAGGGTACGGCACGCCTCCTGGCACCGGCGTGCTGAGGAGGCGTACGAGGAACCGGCCGCCGCGATCAGTAGCGGCGCTCCTGCTTCTGCTTGCACTCGACGCACAGGGTGGCCCGTGGGAAGGCCTGCATGCGCGCCTTGCCGATGGGGTTCCCGCAGTTCTCGCAGAGGCCGTACGTACCCGCGTCGAGCCGCACCAGGGCGCGCTCCGTCTGGATCAGCATCTCGCGCGCGTTGGCGGCGAGGGCCAGCTCGTGCTCGCGCGTGATGTTCTTGGTGCCGGTGTCCGCCTGGTCGTCGCCCGCACCGTCCCCGGAGTCCCGCATCAGACCCGCGAGCGCCTCCTCGGACGACGTGATCTCGGTGCGCAGCCGCGTCCCCTCGGACAGCAGCTCGGCACGCGCCTCCTCGACCTCCTCCGGGGTCCAGGGGTCCTCACCGGGGCGCACCGCGAGCTCGCCCGGCTCCACCGCCGCGGCGACCCGTGCCTTGGGAACGGCGGTCTTCGCCGCCGTGGCCGTGCCAGGAGTCTTCTTCGCAACCACCGTCGTGGCTCCCGTCTGCTTCGCGGCCTCGGCCGCGCCCGCCTTCTTGGCCGTGCTCTTCTTCTTGGCCGCGCTCTTCTTGGAGGTGCCCTTCGCAGGCGTGCCCTTGGGGGCGCCGTCCTGCTCACCGGCACTCTTCGGAGCAGCCGTCTTCTTCGCGGCCGCCTTCTTCGTACCGGCCGCCATGGCCTCCTCCTTCGCGGCCGCCTTCTTCGTTACGGCCTTCTTGGCCCCCGCCTTCTTGGCAGTGGCCTTCTCTGCTCCCGCCTTCTTGGCTGCCGTCTTCGTGGCGGTCACCTTCTTGGCGGTCGCCTTCTTAACGGTCGCCTTCTTGGCCGCCGCCTTCTTCGAAGGAACCGAGGGGGCCGCCTTCGATGTCGCCGTTGCCTTCTTGGCGGCGGTCTTCTTGGCAGCCGTCTTCTTGGCAGCCGTCTTCTTGGTGGCGGTCTTCTTCGCTGCCCCCTCGGATGCCGCCTTCTTCTCCGTCGCCTTCTTCTCGGCCGCCCTCTTGTCCGTGCCCGCCTTTCCCCGGGCGGCAGCCCCCCGCACCGTCTTCACCGGCCTCGCCGGCTCCGCCGCCTTCGCGGCTTTCCCCGCGGACCCCCCTTGCGTGCTCTTCTTCCCGCTCACGTCCTTGGCCGCGCTGCCGGAGCCACGTGTGGATCTGCCGGACGCCGACTGCTGTACGGCGGTCTTCTTCGCCACCATGGCCGCGGCCCCTTCACATATTGTGATCTTGCTCGCGAATCGTGCTGGGACGATAAATCGACTTGAGTCCCGCGGCAACGGGGCACGCCGCCCGATTCGCCCGCCCCGCAAGCGCCGGGCGGGAAGCCTGCATCCGTTGTGCCCAGCTCTCCGCCGGGTAATCCGCCGAGCCCGTTGTCCCGGGATCCGAGCGCGCACACCTGGCCAATCGGGTCATCCCGGAACCCGCCGCCGCTCCGCCCCCGGCCACCGGAAAACCGGTCGGCCGCTGTCCGCGCGGCGCCGTACACTGGGCGGAGCGAAAAGCGTGGATGGGGACGAGTAGCGGCGTACGCAGCCCAGAGCGACCCGGGGACGGTGGAAGCCCGGGGGCGAGCGCGACGTGAAGATCACCCCGGAGCCGCCGGAAGAAACCCCGCCAGGGGCGGTAGACCCGGCATCGCTACCCCAATGAGGGGGCTCACCGACGCACCGGTTGCGGCGGGGAGCCAAGGAGGGTGGTACCGCGGGAGCGCGCCGAAGGCGGCGCAAGGAAAGACGTAGCTCTCGTCCCTCCGGTCGGAAGGCAGAAAGTCCGCCGGAGGAAGCTCGCTGATGACAACGCCGACGTACCGCCAGGTGCCCGCCCAGGTCGACCTGCCCGCGCTGGAGCACGCCGTGCTCGACTTCTGGCGTGAGCAGAAGATCTTCGCCAAGACCCTGGAGCAGTCCGAGGGCCGCCCCGAGTGGGTGTTCTACGAGGGCCCGCCCACCGCGAACGGCATGCCGGGCGCCCACCACATCGAGGCACGCGTCTTCAAGGACGTCTTCCCCCGCTTCCGCACCATGCGCGGCTACCACGTGGCCCGCAAGGCGGGCTGGGACTGCCACGGCCTGCCGGTGGAGCTGGCGGTCGAGAAGGAGCTCGGCTTCTCCGGCAAGCAGGACATCGAGGCGTACGGCATCGCCGAGTTCAACGCCAAGTGCCGCGAGTCGGTGACCCGCCACACGGACGCCTTCGAAGCGCTCACGACGCGCATGGGCTACTGGACCGACCTCAACGACCCCTACCGCACCATGGACCCCGAGTACATCGAGTCCGTCTGGTGGTCGCTGAAGGAGATCTTCAACAAGGGCCTGCTGGTCCAGGACCACCGCGTCGCCCCCTGGTGCCCCCGCTGCGGCACCGGCCTGTCCGACCACGAGCTGGCGCAGGGCTACGAGACGGTCGTCGACCCGTCCGTGTACGTCCGTTTCCCCCTCACCTCCGGCCCGCTCGCCGGCCAGGCCGCGCTCCTCGTCTGGACGACGACCCCCTGGACCCTGGTCTCCAACACGGCCGTCGCCGCCCACCCCGACGTCACCTACGTCGTCGCGACCGACGGCGACGAGAAGCTCGTCGTCGCCGAACCCCTGGTCGCCAAGGCCCTCGGTGAGGGCTGGGAGACCACCGGTCAGACCTTCACCGGCGCCGAGATGGAGCGCTGGACGTACCAGCGCCCGTTCGAGCTGGTCGAGTTCCCCGAACCCGCCCACTACGTGGTGAACGCCGAGTACGTCACGACCGAGGACGGTACGGGTCTGGTCCACCAGTCCCCCGCCTTCGGTGAGGACGACCTCAAGGTCTGCCGCGCGTACGGCCTGCCCGTCGTGAACCCGGTCCGCCCCGACGGCACCTTCGAGGAGGACGTCCCCCTCGTCGGCGGTGTCTTCTTCAAGAAGGCGGACGAAAAGCTCACAGAGGACCTCCAGCAGCGCGGCCTGCTCTTCAAGCACATCCCGTACGAGCACAGCTACCCGCACTGCTGGCGCTGCCACACCGCGCTCCTCTACTACGCGCAGCCGTCCTGGTACATCCGCACCACGGCCATCAAGGACCGCCTCCTCCAGGAGAACGAGGACACCAACTGGTTCCCGGAGACGGTCAAGCACGGCCGGTACGGCGACTGGCTGAACAACAACATCGACTGGGCCCTGTCCCGCAACCGCTACTGGGGCACCCCGCTGCCGATCTGGCGCTGCGCGGACGACCACCTCACGGTCGTCGGCTCCCGCGCGGAGCTGACCGAGCTGACCGGCACCGACCAGTCGGCCCTCGACCCGCACCGCCCGTTCATCGACGACGTCACCTTCGACTGCCCGCAGTGCGCCCAGACCGCCACACGCGTGCCGGAGGTCATCGACGCCTGGTACGACTCGGGTTCGATGCCGTTCGCGCAGTGGGGCTACCCGTACAAGAACAAGAACCTCTTCGAGGCCCGCTACCCGGCGCAGTTCATCTGCGAGGCCATCGACCAGACCCGCGGCTGGTTCTACACGCTGATGGCCGTCGGCACGCTGGTCTTCGACAAGTCGTCGTACGAGAACGTCGTCTGCCTCGGCCACATCCTCGCCGAGGACGGCCGCAAGATGTCCAAGCACCTGGGCAACACCCTGGACCCGATCCCGCTGATGGACCGGCACGGAGCCGACGCGGTCCGCTGGTTCATGGCGGCCGGCGGCTCCCCGTGGGCGGCACGCCGCGTGGGCCACGGCACGATCCAGGAGGTCGTCCGCAAGACCCTCCTCACGTACTGGAACACAGTCGCCTTCCAGGCCCTGTACGCCCGCACGTCCAACTGGGCCCCGAGCGAGGCCGATCCGGCTCCCGCCCACCGCCCGCTCCTGGACCGCTGGCTGCTGTCCGAACTGCACGCCCTCACCGACCAGGTGACCCAGTCCCTGGAGGCCTACGACACCCAGCGCGCCGGCAAGCTCCTGTCGGCGTTCGTCGACGACCTGTCCAACTGGTACGTACGCCGCTCCCGCCGCCGCTTCTGGCAGGGCGACAAGGCGGCGCTGCGCACGCTGCACGAGGTCGTCGAGACCGTCACGAAACTCATGGCCCCGCTGACCCCGTTCATCGCCGAGCGAGTCTGGCAGGACCTGATCGTGCCGGTCACGCCCGGCGCCTCGGAGTCGGTACACCTGGCGTCCTGGCCGGAGGCCGACCTCTCGGCGATCGACCCGGAGCTGTCGAAGCAGATGGTCCTGGTCCGCCGGCTGGTGGAGCTGGGCCGTGCCACGCGCGCGGAGTCGGGCGTCAAGACGCGCCAGCCGCTCAGGCGCGCGCTGGTGGCGGCGACGGGCTTCGACTCCCTCAACCCCGAGTTGCACACGCAGATCACGGAGGAGCTGAACGTCGAGTCGCTGGCGTCGCTGTCCGAGGTGGGCGGCTCGCTGGTCGACACGACCGCGAAGGCCAACTTCCGTGCCCTGGGCAAGCGGTTCGGCAAGCGCGTCCAGGACGTGGCCAAGGCCGTCGCCCATGCGGACGCGGCAGCGCTGTCGCTGGCCCTGCGTGAAGGCACGGCGTCGGTGGAGGTCGACGGCGAGACGATCACCCTCGCCCCCGACGAGGTGATCATCACGGAAACCCCGCGCGAGGGCTGGTCCGTGGCCTCCGACTCCGGCGCGACGGTCGCCCTCGACCTGGAGATCACGGAGGAACTCCGCCAGGCGGGCCTCGCCCGTGACGCGATCCGCCTGATCCAGGAGGCCCGCAAGAACAGCGGCCTCGACGTGGCCGACCGCATCGCGCTCCGCTGGACGGCGACGGACCCCGCAGTGATCGCCGCTCTGTCGGAACACACGGAGTTGATCGCCGACGAGGTCCTCTCCACGGACTTCGCCCAGGGAGAGGCGGACAACACATACGGCTCCCCGTTCACGGACGAGCCCCTGACCCTGACGTTCCGCCTACGCAAGGCATAGCCACACGCGAGCCCGCAGACCTGCGGACAGCCGACCCGCCCAGGCTGCGGGCATTCGTGCCGCCTAGGGCGGCACGGGTGGGCGCAGGCGGCACCCCGTAGCGCCGGGCTGCGCAACCCACCCCACCCCAGCCCCAACGCCGCGCACCTCAAGGGCCCAGCCCGCCGAAACTCCTTCGGCGGCCCGGGCCTTCGGCGTTGCGTACGTCGGACACCGCACCCAGACCCGAACAAACACCGCAGACGAACGCACACGCACACAGCAAAGGGCGGGGCCCCGGATCAGAAACCCGGGGCCCCGCCCTGAACGCTGCCGACGTCTACGCCGTACTACGAACCGTCAGTTGTCGTCCTCGTCAATGAGGAACCCCCGCATCGGCGAGGGAGCCTGCCCCATCGGACCAGGACCCTGCGGCCGCACCGGCGCCATCGGCTGGGTCATCGCCGGCGACATCTGCTGCTGACCGCCGTAGGACGGAGCGGCCGGAGCCGGGCCACCGCCCATGCCCTGGTTGCCGCCGTACGACGGCGCGCTCGCACCGGCCGGAGCCATGGAAGGCGCCGGGGACGGCGGGAGGGACGCCGTGGCCGGGGTGCGCGGCGGAGCCAGCGAGTCGTCGGACTGGGTCTCCAGCTGACGCAGCTGCGACTCCAGGTACGACTTCAGCCGCGTGCGGTACTCGCGCTCGAAGCCGCGCAGGTCCTCGACCTTGCGCTCCAGCGTGGCGCGCGCGGACTCCAGGGAGCCCATCGCGACACGGTGCTTCTCCTGCGCGTCCCGCTCCAGGGCGTCAGCCTTGGCACGGGCGTCCCGCTCGAGACCCTCGGCACGCGAACGCGCCTCGCCGACGATCTTGTTGGCTTCGGAACGGGCCTCGGCGATCGCCTGATCGGCGGTCTGCTGGGCCAGCGAGAGGACACGGGCGGCGCTGTCGCCACCGGGGCCCTGACCGGGGCCGCCCATCGGACCGCCCATGGGGCCGCCCATCGGGCCACCCATCTGCTGCTGCATGGGGGGCTGGCCACCCATGTGGCCCTGACCCATCGGACCCTGGCCCATCGGACCGGGACCCTGCGGGCCACCCTGACCCTGACCGCCGGGACCGGCGGGCAGCTGCGGTGCACCGCTCGGCAGCTGGGGCGGGCCACCCATGGGGCCACCCATCTGCTGCTGCGGCGGGCCCGATATGCCGGCGGGCACGGGGGCACCCGGCCCGCGCATGCCCTGCTGCGGCATGCCGCCCTGCTGCTGGTCCTGCGGACCGGGACCCTCCGGCGGCTTGCGCATGTTCTGCTGGTTCTGGGCAGCAGCGCGCGTGGCGGCGGCCAGCTTGGCGCGGAGGTCCTCGTTCTCGCGGAGCAGGCGGGTCAGTTCGGCTTCGACCTCATCGAGGAAGGCATCGACCTCGTCCTCGTCATAGCCTTCTCGGAGGCGGACGGTCGTGAACTGCTTGTTCCGCACGTCCTCGGGGGTCAACGGCATCTCTTCACCTCAACGTAGTCGTCGGCATTCGGCAAGACGGTAGTTCACATCGCTCACAGCCGACTCACGATCGAAATCAGGATGTAGACGATGATCATCAGTACGAAGAAGGACAGGTCGAGCGCCACGCCCCCGAGACGCAGCGGCGGAATGAACCGCCGCAGAAGCTTGAGCGGTGGATCAGTGACAGTGTAGGTGGCCTCCAGAACGACCACCATCGCCTTGCCGGGTTGCCATGAGCGGGCGAACTGGAAGACGTAGTCCATGACCAACCGGAAGATAAGCACGATGAGGAAGCACATCAGCGCGATGTAGACGACTTGCAGGACCACGCTCATGACCCTTGCTTCCCTCTCCCCTGATCCGTGCTGTTCGGTACTGCTGTTTCCGGTGGTGCGTCTCAGCTCTGGTTGAAGAACCCGCCCTCTGCGATACGGGCCTTGTCCTCCGCCGTGACATCGACGTTAGCAGGCGACAACAGAAACACCTTCTGCGTCACCCGCTCGATGCTGCCGTGAAGACCAAACACCAAACCGGCCGCAAAGTCGACAAGTCGCTTGGCGTCTGTGTCATCCATCTCAGTCAGATTCATGATCACCGGGGTGCCCTCACGGAAGTGTTCCCCGATGGTACGGGCCTCGTTGTAGGTCCGCGGGTGAAGTGTGGTGATCCGGTAAGGCTCTCGTTCCGACACGACCTTGGGCATGATCACCGGTGCGTTCTTCTCCAGGTTTTGACGTTCTTGTGTGATGGATGCCACGGGCGCGATGCGCGCCGGACGCCCGGATTCCGCGGGCAGTGCGGCCGCGTGAGGCACCGGATCGCGCGGCGCCGGAGGCTGCACCACTCGTACCGATTCATCCCTTTGGGACTGATGTGAGCCGTGGGACTGGTGCGACGGTTCGTGTCGCCGGTGGTCCCGTTCGGGCTCCGGGTCGAGTTCGGGTTCGAAGTCGTCGTCGGGGTCGAAACCGCGGCCGTCGTACCCATCGTCCTCCACGAGGCCGAGGTAGACCGCCATCTTGCGCATCGCGCCGGCCATGCTCTGAGTCCTCCGCTCTGTGGTGGATCGGCTGACGACTGCCAAGTGCCAGGGATCCACGAGGTCGTTACGCCCGCTGTACAGCGGTAATGACCATATTTTCTGCTGTGGTCCGACTCTTGGCGACGTTACCCGAGCCCGGCGCGGACTCCGAGTACCGCAGTGCCGACGCGCACATGTGTCGCTCCGGCTGCCACGGCTTGCTCGAGGTCCGCGCTCATTCCTGCCGAGACCATGTTCGCAGCCGGATGTGCCCTGCGCAGGTCAGTCGACAAATCCATCATGCGCTCGAACGCCGCCAGTTCGCGTCCCGCGTACTCCCCGGCGAGCGGCGCGACGGTCATCAGCCCGTCGAGCCGCAGCCCCGGAGACCGAGCCACCAGTTCGGCCAACTCGGCGATTCCGCCCGGTGCCACGCCTCCCCGCTCCCCTCTGCCGCTCGCGCCCGCGTCGAGCGCGACCTGGATCAGGCAGCCCACCTCGCGCTCGGCGCGCACGGCCTCCTTCGAGAGGGCCGTCACCAGCCGGGAACGATCGACGGACTGCACATGATCCGCGTAACCGACCACGGATCGCACCTTGTTGGTCTGGAGCTGACCCACGAAGTGCCACGTAAGGGGCAGATCCGAGCATTCGGCGGCCTTGGGTGCCGCGTCCTGGTCACGGTTCTCGGCGACATGGCGGACACCGAGTTCCGACAGGATTCGCACATCACTCGCCGGGTAGGTCTTGGTGACCACGATCAGGGTCACCTCTTCGCGCTTGCGCCCGGCGGCCACGCACGCCGCCGCGATGCGCTCCTCCACCTTCGCCAGGTTTACGGCGAGTTCGTCCTTACGGTCCGTCATGCCCCATCAGTCCAGCCAGACATAGCCCGCGAGCCGACCGGTGGTGCGGTCGCGGCGGTACGAGAAGTGGTCGCCCGACTCCAGCGTGCACACCGGCGACTGCTCCCGGTCGCGCACCCCGAGCCGTTCGAGCTGCGCATGCACGCCGGCGCTCACATCGACGGCGGGTGTACCCCAACTCGTCTCGGCGTACGCCGTCGGCTCCACTGCGGCCACCTCGGCTCGCATCGCCTCCGGCACCTCGTAGCACCGTCCGCAGACGGTGGGTCCGGTGCGGGCGACGATCCGGGACGGCTCGGCGCCCAGCTCCATCATCGCGCGTAGCGCGGCGGGCACCACCCCGGCGATCATGCCGGGCCGTCCCGCGTGAGCAGCGGCGACGACCCCGGCGACCGGGTCGGCGAGAAGCACGGGCGTGCAGTCGGCGGTGAGGACGGCGAGGGCGAGTCCGCGTCGCACGGTCACGATCGCATCGACCTGCGCGGCGGGCCGGTCGCCCCAGGGCCCGTCCACCACCGCGACGTCGTTGCCGTGCACCTGGTTCATCCAGACCACGTCGGCCGGGTCGATGCCCAGCGACTTGGCGGCCAGTTCGCGATTGGTCCGTACGGCGTCGGGGTCGTCGCCGACCGCGCCGCCGAGGTTGAGCTCCTCATACGGAGCGGCGCTCACCCCGCCCCACCGGTCGGTGAAGCCGAAGTGCGCGCCGCTCACGCTCTCGCGCTGTCCTATCACTTCAGGAAGTCCGGCACGTCCAGCTCCTCGGCCGCGCTGTCCGAGTAGGACCGGGACGGCGGGACCGGCGGGGCGACCGGGATGTCGTTGACCGGCTCCGGCGCGGGCGGCTCCGGCTCCTCCTTCGGCTTGACGCTGCCGAGCGAGCCGAAGGACGGACGACTCTCGGCCTGCCGTACCGGAGTCGGCTCCTCGCGCTTGGTCGCTGACGAGCCGAGGACGTTGTCCCGCTTGGACGGCGGCTGGCCCCCGTCGAAGCCGGCCGCGATCACGGTGACCCTGACCTCGTCGCCGAGGGCGTCGTCGATCACCGCGCCGAAGATGATGTTGGCTTCGGGGTGCGCGGCCTCGCTCACCAGCTGGGCGGCCTCGTTGATCTCGAACAGACCGAGGTCCGAACCACCGGAGATGGAGAGCAGCACACCGCGGGCACCGTCGATGGACGCCTCCAGCAGCGGCGAGGAGATCGCCATCTCGGCGGCGGCCACCGCGCGGTCGTCACCGCGGGCCGAGCCGATGCCCATCAGGGCCGAACCGGCCTCGGACATGACCGACTTGACGTCGGCGAAGTCGAGGTTGATCAGGCCGGGCGTGGTGATGAGGTCGGTGATGCCCTGGACACCGGAGAGCAGGACCTGGTCGGCCGATTTGAAGGCGTCGAGCACCGAGACCTGGCGGTCCGAGATGGACAGCAGCCGGTCGTTCGGGATGACGATGAGGGTGTCGACCTCTTCACGGAGTTCGGCGATGCCGTCCTCGGCCTGGTTGGCGCGGCGCCGTCCCTCGAAGGTGAACGGGCGGGTCACCACGCCGATGGTGAGCGCGCCGAGGGACCGGGCGATGTTGGCCACGACGGGCGCGCCGCCGGTGCCGGTGCCGCCGCCTTCACCGGCCGTCACGAAGACCATGTCGGCCCCCTTGAGGACCTCCTCGATCTCCTCGCGGTGATCCTCGGCCGCCTTGCGGCCTACGGCCGGGTTGGCTCCGGCCCCGAGTCCGCGGGTGAGTTCGCGGCCGACATCGAGCTTGACGTCGGCGTCGCTCATCAACAGCGCCTGCGCGTCGGTGTTGATGGCGATGAACTCGACGCCCTTGAGACCGACCTCGATCATCCGGTTGATGGCATTGACACCACCGCCGCCGACACCGATGACTTTGATGACTGCGAGGTAGTTCTGCGGTGCTGCCACGTCGAAGGCCTCTCGCCTCGAGTTACGTGCCGCCGGCCCGCCGAAGCACTGCTGCCTCGCGATCCGGCGACTGATGCCGAATGGGACGGTCCGAACGCCGACCCGAACCCTAACGTTGAAGTTTAGGGTTACCAGTGTGTGTGTTCGCTGGAATCTTCTGAACAGGACACTAAGTCGACAAGTGGCGCACGTTCAACGAACACGCCGAACCTCCCGTTTTTCTTTTCACCCTATGTGATCAGGCGTTGCACTGCCCAACCAGGGTGCTGGCCTGCGCGGATGTGCGTCAACTCCCCGATGACGCAGGGGCGGTGGGAACGCTGACATCGAAGTACCGCGCATCCGGCGATGCTTTCATGAGAGCGGTGAGCGTACGCGCCTTCGCGGCGCCGTTCTCCGCACTCCCCCACGCGACGGTGCGGCCGTCGCCCAACTCCAGTGAGATGTCGTCGTACGAACTCACCTTGACGGTCCGGGTGTCACGGGCGACGGCGGCCGGAATGGCACCCGCGGCGCGTACGGCCTCGCGCACCAGTCGGTCCTCGCCGAAACGACGCAGGCTCGCGGCGCTGGAGCCGCTGCGGGACGGCGTCAATTCGAGCGCGGGGATACCTTTCGGGGCGTCAGAAACCGTGGCGAATCGGACACCTTCATCGTCCACTTCGATGAACTTTCCGCCCTTTTCGACAATCAGGACCGGAACGCGCTCAATCACTTTCAGCCCGATTCCATGGGGCCACGAGCGGACCACGTCAACCGAGTCAATTCGGGGCAATTTTCGGCTCAGTCGTGCCTCAATCGCAGCGGTGTCGACGGAAATCAGCGGCGCCCCGACCGGTACGTCGGCGGCCTCGCGCACCTGCTGCGGCGTCAGAACCCGTGTTCCCGCGATCGATACACGCTCCACCCGCAGCCACTTCGAACCGTAGAGCACCCAGACCGAACCGGCCCCGACGAGCACCAGCACCACGGCCAGGATGACGATCGTACGAAGCCTCGGTCGCCGCAGACGACGAACCGGAGGCGGGCCGGCCGACTCCTGCTGGCTTTCACCGCGTTCGGCGGTCGTCGGTCCGGCCACGCTTCCTGCCCTCCGTCATCAGCTCCTAGTGGTGTGCACGACGCGCGGCGATCGCCTCGTACACCATGCCGACGAGCAGTTCGTCGGCGTCCCGGCGGCCGAACTCGCTGGCGGCGCGGGACATCTCGTACAGCCGGTGCGGGTCGGCGAGCACGGGCAGGACATTCTGCTGCACCCACTGGGGGGTGAGTTCCGCGTCGTCGACCAGCAGTCCACCGCCGGCCTTGACCACCGGCTGGGCGTTCAGCCGCTGTTCGCCGTTGCCGATGGGCAGCGGGACATAGGCGGCCGGGAGTCCGACGGCGGAGAGTTCGGCGACGGTCATCGCGCCCGCGCGGCAGAGCATCATGTCGGCCGCGGCGTACGCGAGGTCCATCCGGTCCACGTACGGTACCGGGATGTACGGGGGCATCCCCGGCATCTGCTGCACCTGCGGCAGTTCGTTCTTCGGGCCGACCGCGTGCAGGATCTGGATCCCGGCCTGCTGGAGGTAGGGCGCGACCTGCTGGACCACTTCGTTGAGGCGGCGGGCGCCCTGGGAGCCGCCGGAGACCAGCAGCGTGGGCAGGTTGGGGTCGAGGCCGAACATGTGCCGGGCCTCGGGTCGGGCGGCGGCCCGGTCGAGCGTGGCGATGGTGCGGCGCAGCGGGATGCCGATGTAGCGGGCGTCACGCAGCTTGCTGTCCGGGGTGGAGACGGCGACCTTGGCGGCGTACCGCGAGCCGATCTTGTTGGCGAGGCCGGGGCGGGCGTTGGCCTCGTGGATGATGATCGGCACGCCGAGGCGCTTGGCGGCGAGATAGCCGGGCAGGGCGACATAGCCGCCGAAGCCGACGACCGCGTCCGCCTTGGTGCGCTCCAGGATCTGCTCGGCCGCCTTGATCGTGCCGCGCAGCCGGCCCGGGACGGTGATCAGCTCGGGGGTGGGCTTGCGTGGCAGCGGTACGGCGGGGATCAGCGCGAGTTCGTACCCGCGCTCGGGTACGAGTCGGGTCTCCAGGCCGCGCTCCGTGCCCAGGGCCGTGATTCCCACGGTCGGGTCCTGCCTGCGCAGGGCGTCCGCGAGGGCGAGCGCGGGCTCGATGTGGCCGGCGGTCCCCCCACCGGCGAGTACGACATGCACCGAAATTCACCGCTCTCCGGACGAGCGCGCCGCTGAGGCACGCCGTCGCATCGTGTTCCATCTGCCCGGCCCCGAAGGGCGTCCCGCGCGCTTTCTACCAAAGCGAGGTTGCCGCATGGATAGCGCCGCCCGCGCAGCGGGCTCGTCACGCGCGAAGGCGATCAGCAACCCGATGGCGAACATGGTCGGCAGCAGGGCGGATCCTCCGTAGGAGAACAGCGGGAGGGGGACGCCGGCGATCGGCAGCAGACCGAGCACCGCACCGATGTTGATCACTGCCTGAGCGGTGATCCAGGTGGTCACGCCTCCCGCGGCATACCTCACGAACGGGTCCTCCGTGCGTCCGGCCACGCGGATACCCGCATAGCCTAGAGCCGCGAAGAGGGCGAGCACCGACAGCGTCCCCGCCAGGCCCAGTTCCTCACCGGTGACGGCGAAGATGAAGTCCGTGTGCGCTTCGGGGAGTTGGCCCCATTTTTCCACACTCGCACCGAGTCCGGAACCGAAGAGTCCGCCGGAGGCCAGCGCGTAGATCCCGTGCACGGCCTGCCAGCAGTCGGCGGTGCCGCTGCCGGGCTCGGTGGCACCGATACAGGCGAAGCGGGCCATACGGTTCGGGCTGGTCTTGATCAGGATCCCGCCGACGAACGCCGCCCCCGTCAGCACGCCCACGAACAGCCTGGTGGGCGCCCCCGCCAGCCACAGCAGGCCGAACAGGATCGCCGTCAGGATGATCGCCGTACCCATGTCGCCGCCGAGCATGATCAACCCGAGCAGCATGAACGCCACCGGAACGAGCGGCACCAGCATGTGCTTCCACTGGCTGAGCAGCTTCTTGTCCTGCTTGCGGGCGAGCAGGTCGGCGCCCCACAGCACCAGCGCGAGCTTGCCGAACTCGCTGGGCTGAAGCTGGAAAGGACCGGCGATGGAGATCCAGTTCTGGTTGCCGTTGACCGCCACCCCTATCCCCGGCACCTGCACCAGGGCCATCAGGAACACGGCGCCCGCCAGTATCGGGTAGGCCAGCGCCCGGTGCAGCTTGACCGGCATCCGCGAGGCGGCGAACAGCAGTCCGGCGCCGAGCAGCGCGGCCAGGGCCTGCTTGCGGAAGAAGTACGACCCCGGCAACGACAGCTGCAGCGCGGTGATCTGGGAGGCCGAGTAGACCATCACCAGTCCGAGCACGGTGATCAGCAGGCTGCCGCCGAGGATCAGGTAGTACGCGGTCAGCGGCCGGTCCCAGGCCTTCTGGGTGCGCGTGACCAGCCGGGCGACGGGATTCTCGCCCGGGGTCCGCGCAGCGGCGGGCCGGCGAACGTCCCGCTGCACGGGCGGCCGCCCGGTACGGCTACCCGGCATCGCTGCCTCCGCTGTACGTCGGCCTCGACGGCTCCACGCGTCCCTCCCAAGGTCGCCCGGCAGCCGGCGGCCGGGGTCAGGCACCGAGTTCGCGAACAGCGTCCGCGAACGCGTCTCCACGCTTGTTGTAGTTGGCGAACATGTCCATGGAGGCACAGGCAGGTGCCAGCAGCACCGTGTCTCCGGCAACGGCGAGTCGCCGCGCCTCCTGGAGCGCCGCGAGCATCGCCCCAGTGTCGGTCCGGTCGAGGTCGACGACGGGTACCTCGGGCGCGTGTCGCACCAGGGCTTCACGGATCAGCGCACGGTCGGCGCCGATCAGGACCACTCCGCGCAGCCGCTTCGCCGACTTGGCGACCAGTTCGTCGAAGGTCGCGCCCTTGGCCAGACCGCCCGCGATCCAGACGATCGAGTCGTACGCCGCCAACGAGGCCTGGGCCGCGTGCGTGTTGGTCGCCTTGGAGTCGTCGACGTAGGCGACCCCGTCCACGTCGGCGACGTGCGCGATGCGGTGGGCGTCCGGGGTGAACGCACGCAGCCCGTCCCGTACGGCCGCCGCGGGCACCCCGTAGGCGCGCGCGAGGGCGGCGGCGGCGAGGGCGTTGGCGATGTTGTGCGGGGCCGGCGGGTTGACGTCGGAGACCTCGGCGAGCTCCTGGGCGTTCTTCTGCCGGTTCTCGACGAAGGCACGGTCGACCAGGAGGCCGTCCACGACGCCGAGTTGGGAGGGGCCGGGGGTGCCGAGGGTGAAGCCGACGGCCCGGCAGCCCTCCTCGACGTCGGCCTCGCGGACCAGGTCCTCGGTGGCCTTGTCGGCGACGTTGTAGACGCAGGCGACGCGATTGCCCTCGTAGATACGGCCCTTGTCGGCGACGTACGCCTCCATGGTGCCGTGCCAGTCGAGGTGGTCGGGGGCGAGGTTGAGGACGGCTGCCGAATGCGCACGCAGGGAGGGCGCCCAGTGGAGCTGGTAGCTGGAGAGTTCGACGGCCAGGACGTCGTACTGCTCCTCGCCGAGCACCGCGTCCAGCAGGGAGACGCCGATGTTGCCAACGGCGGCCGTGCGCAGGCCCGCCGCCTTCAGGATCGAGGCGAGCATCTGGACGGTGGTGGTCTTGCCGTTGGTGCCGGTGACGGCGAGCCAGGGGGCGGCATCCGGGCCGCGCAGGCGCCAGGCCAGTTCGACATCGCCCCAGATGTCGATGCCGGCCACGCGTGCCGCCGCGAACAGCGGCTTGTCCGGCTTCCAGCCGGGTGCGGTGACGATCAGGTCGGTGCCCTCGGGCAGGGTCGCGCCGTCGCCGAGGCGGACGGTGACGCCGAGCGCCTCCAGTTCCGCGGCCTGTGCACGCGCGCGTGCGTCGTCGCCGTCGTTGACAACGGTGACGCGCGCGCCGAGGCCGTGCAGGACCTTGGCCGCCGGGACGCCGGAGACGCCCAGTCCGGCGACGGTGACGTGCTTGCCCTGAAACTCGAAGGGCTCCGAGGAGGTCACTTGTCCGCTGCCCATCCCGCGTAGAAGAGGCCCAGTCCGACGATCACACAGATGCCCTGAATGATCCAGAAGCGGACCACGACGAGCACTTCCGACCAGCCCTTGAGTTCGAAGTGGTGCTGGAGTGGCGCCATTCGGAACACGCGCTTTCCGGTCATGCGGAAGGAGCCGACCTGGATGACCACCGACATCGTGATCAGGACGAACAGGCCGCCGAGGATGGCGATCAGCAACTCGGTACGGGAGCAGATCGCCAGGCCCGCGAGGACACCGCCGAGCGCGAGCGAACCGGTGTCGCCCATGAAGATCTTGGCGGGCGAGGTGTTCCACCACAGGAAGCCGAGGCAGGCGCCCATCAGCGCGGCGGAGATGACCGCGAGGTCGAGCGGATCGCGCACCTCGTAACAGGCGCCCGGGTTGGTCAGGTCCTGCGCGTTGGCGCACGACTCCTGGAACTGCCACACGCCGATGAAGGTGTAGGCGCCGAAGACGAGCACGGAGGCGCCGGTGGCCAGACCGTCCAGACCGTCGGTGAGGTTCACGCCGTTCGACATCGCGAGGATCATGAACAGCGCCCAGACGACGAACAGCACCGGGCCGATCGTCCAGCCGAAGTCGGTGATGAACGACAGCTTCGTGGACGCCGGGGTGTTGCCGCGGGCATCCTCGAACTGCAGCGCGAGCACCGCGAAGGAGATGCCGCCGAGCAACTGGCCGGCCATCTTCGCCTTGGCCCGCAGACCCAGCGAGCGCCGCTTGACGATCTTGATGTAGTCGTCGAGGAAGCCGACCAGACCCATGCCGACCATCAGGCCGAGGACGAGCACACCCGAGTAGGTCACCGAGTAGCCGGTGATCAGCTTGGACAGGAAGTAGGCGGCGACCGTCGCGAAGATGAAGGCGATACCGCCCATCGTCGGCGTACCGCGCTTGCTGGCGTGTTCACGCGGGCCGTCGTCCCGGATGTACTGGCCGTAGCCCTTGCGGGCGAGCAACTTGATCAGCAGCGGGGTGCCGACCAGGGTCAGAAAGAGGCCAATGACTCCTGAGAACAGGATCTGCTTCATCATCGGGCGGCAACCTCACCCTCGGCACCGGTCCCGACGAGCGCCTGCGCCACGCTCTCGAGCCCGACCGACCGGGACGCCTTCACGAGTACGACGTCTCCCGGGCGCAATTCGCTGCGCAACAGGTCGACCGCCGCCTGTGCGTCGGACACGTGCACCGACTCCTCACCCCACGAACCCTCGTTATATGCGCCCAGTTGGAGCCAGGACGCTTCCCTGCCCCCGACCGCGACGAGCTTGCTGACGTTGAGCCGGACGGCGAGCCGTCCGACCGCGTCGTGCTCGGCGAGAGCCTCGTCCCCGAGCTCGGCCATCTTGCCGAGCACCGCCCAGGTCCGCCGCCCCTTGCCCATGGCCGCGAGCGCACGCAGGGCGGCTCGCATGGACTCGGGGTTCGCGTTGTAGGCGTCGTTGACGACCGTCACGCCGTCCGGGCGCTCGGTGACCTCCATCCGCCAGCGGGAGAGGGAGCCCGCCTCGGAGAGCGCGGTGGCGATCTCTTCCGCGGACATGCCCAGCTCATGGGCGACGGCGGCCGCGGCGAGCGCGTTCGACACGTGGTGCTCACCGTACAGGCGCATGGTCACGTCGCTTGCACCGGAGGGTGTGTGAAGGGTGAAAGCAGGCTGCCCACTGTCCGTGAGCCGCACGTTCTCGGCGCGTACGTCCGCTTCGCCGGACTCTCCGAAAAGGATCACCTTCGCCTTCGTACGGGATGCCATGGCCCGTACGAGGGGATCGTCGGCGTTCAGGATCGCCGCGCCGTCTTCCGGAAGGGCCTCCACGAGCTCGCCCTTGGCCTGCGCGATCTGCTCCCGGCCGCCGAACTCGCCGATGTGGGCGGTGCCGACGTTCAGGACGAGGCCGATCTTCGGGGGCGTCAGATCCGTGAGGTAGCGGATGTGGCCGAGGCCGCGGGCACCCATCTCCAGAACGAGGAACTTCGTCTCCTCGGTGGCGCTCAGCGCGGTCAGCGGCAGTCCGATCTCGTTGTTGAACGAGCCGGGTGTCCACACGGTCGGCGCCTTGCGCTGCAGCACCTGGGCGATGAGGTCCTTGGTGCTGGTCTTGCCGGCGGAGCCGGTGAGCGCAACGAGGGTCGTGCCGAGCCGTCGTACGACATGACGCGCGAGCGCGCCGAGGGCGGTCTGGACGTCCTCGACCACGATGGCGGGGGCGCCCACGGGGCGGGACGCCAGGACGGCGGCCGCTCCCGCTTCGACGACCTGGGCCGCGAAGTCGTGGCCGTCCACGCGCTCGCCGACGAAGGCGACGAAGAGGCTGCCGGGGCCCGCCTCACGGGAGTCCCGGACGACCGGTCCCGTGACCTGGACGGACGGATCCGGTATGTCGTGCGTCTGCCCGCCGACGACTGCTGCGATCTCGGCGAGAGAGAGGGCGATCACAAGTTCATCCCCTGGGTCTTCTGGATTCTCATCCCTGGGTTTTCCGGATTGCTTCGCGAAGCACCTGGCGGTCGTCGAAGGGACGGACCACCCCGGCGATGTCCTGGCCCTGCTCGTGGCCCTTCCCCGCGACCAGCACGGTGTCCCCGGGCTGCGCGCGGGCGACGGCGGCGGCGATCGCGGCGGCCCGGTCCTCGAAGACCTGGACCTCGCCGCGCTCGTGTGCTGGTACGGACGCCGCGCCCTGAAGCATGGTTGCGAGGATCGCGAGGGGATCCTCGGAGCGGGGGTTGTCGGAGGTCAGTACGGCGGTGTCGGCGAGCCGGGCCGCGGCGGCGCCCATCGGCTCGCGCTTGGTCGTGTCGCGGTCGCCGCCGCAGCCGAGCACGACGTGCAGCCGGCCTTCGGTGACCTTGCGCAGGGCCCGGAGCACCGATTCGACGGCGTCGGTCTTGTGTGCGTAGTCCACGACCGCGAGATACGGCTGACCGGCGTCCACCCGCTCAAGCCGGCCCGGCACGCCCGGCACGGCGGCGATGCCGTCGGCGGCGGCCTGCGGGTCGAGGCCCGCGGTGGCCAGGGCGACAATCGCGGCGAGGGTGTTGGCGACGTTGAAGGGGCCCGCCAGCGGGGACTTGGCGGCGATCCGCTCGCCCTTGGGGCCGATCGCGGTGAACACCGAGTCCATTGGGCCCACCTGGACGTCCTCCGCGCGCCAGTCGGCGTCGGGATGGCCCTCGGCGGAGAAGGTGACGACCGGGACGGCGGACTCCTTGGCGAGCCTGCGGCCGTACTCGTCGTCGAGGTTGACGACGCCGAGTTTGCTGCGTTTCGGCGTGAAGAGCTGTGCCTTGGCCCGGAAGTAGTCCTCCATGTCGGAGTGGAACTCCATGTGTTCCGGGCTGAGGTTGGTGAAGACGGCGATGTCGAAGACGCAGCCGTCGACACGGCCGAGGACCAGCGCGTGGCTGGAGACCTCCATGGCGACCGCCTCGACACCGCGTTCGCGCATGACGGCGAACAGGGCCTGGAGGTCGGTGGCTTCGGGGGTGGTGCGCTCGGACTTGATGCGCTCCTCGCCGATGCGCATCTCGACCGTGCCGATGAGCCCGGTGGACCTGACCGTCTTCAGGCCGCCCTCCACGAGGTAGGCGGTCGTGGTCTTGCCCGAGGTGCCGGTGATGCCGATCTGGAGCAGATCCCGGCCGGGGTGGCCGTAGATCGTGGCCGCCAGCTCGCCCATCCGTCCGCGCGGGTCGTCGACGACCAGGACCGGGAGCCCGGTGGCCGCTGCGCGTTCGGCGCCGGTCGGATCCGTCAGAACGGCGACCGCGCCGAGGCCGGCGGCCTGCGTGACGAAGTCGGCGCCGTGCAGGCGGGCGCCCGGGAGGGCGGCGTACAGGTCGCCGGGGCGGACGGCGCGCGAGTCATGGGTGATGCCCGTGACCTCGGCGGCGACTTCCGGCTGCGCGACACCACCCAGCTGATCGGCGAGCTCCGCGAGGGGTGTGGCGGAGACCTGAACCGGCCTGGGCGGCCCCGGATATGTCACGGGTGCGCCCTTCTGAGTGGTTTGGGACTGATCAGCGTGTGGCACGGCGGTGAGCGTACCCGGCGCACCCGCTTCGGGGCGAAGTGAGGGCGCGACCGTGCCCTGGTTCCCTGGATCGGGGGTGATCGTTGTCACGAGGGGGTTCCTGGTGGCTCGGTGCTGATCAGGGTCAGTATTCGACCGGCAGATTGGCGGGCTTGGCCCCGGTCGGCGGGACCTGGAGGGTCTTCAGCGCGAACTCCATGACCTTCTTGTAGACGGGGCCGCAGATCTGGCCGCCGAAGTAGCTGCCCGCGGTGGCGTTCTGGATGGCGCAGTAGACGGTGATACGGGGCTTGTCGGCCGGCGCGAATCCGGCGAACGACGAGGTGTAGCCGTGGTACTTGCCGGTGGCCGGATCCACGCGGTTGGCAGTGCCCGTCTTGCCCGCGACGCGGTAGCCGGGAATCCGCGCCTTGGTGCCGGTGCCGTCCCGGTCGTCCACGACCGACTCCAGCATCTGGGCGAGGGTCTTGGCCGTCTTCTCGCTGACGACCCTGGTCTTCTCGGGTTTCGCGGCGGGAGTGAAGCGGCCGTCGGCGCCCGTGGTGCCGCGCACGAGCGAGGGCTCCACGCGTACGCCGCCGTTGGCGATCGTCGAGTAGACGGACGCCGCCTGCATCGCGTTGAGGGACACGCCCTGGCCGAAAGGAATCGTGTACTGCTGCGAGGTCGACCACTGGCCGGGCGGCGCGAGGATGCCCTTGGTCTCGCCGGGGATGCCGAGCCCGCTGTAGCTGCCGAGGCCGAACTTGCGCAGATAGGAGTAGAGGATGCGGTTGGACTCTGCCTGGGTCTTGCCGAGCTGGCCGGTCGCCAGGATGGTGCCGATGTTGCTGGACTTGGCGAGCACGCCGTTCAGCGTGAGGTACCAGGTCTCGTGGTCGATGTCGTCCTTGAACAGCCGGTCGCCGCGGTGCAGCCGGTTGGGCACGACGACATGCGTCAGCGGGGTCGCGACGTTCTCTTCGAGGACGGCGGCCATCGACATGACCTTGGCGGTGGAGCCGGGCTCGTACGCGTCCTCCAGGGCCCAGTTGTGCAGGGACTCCGCGTCGGCCTGGGAGAGGTCGTTGGGGTCGAAGCCGGGCGAGTTGGCCATGGCGAGGATCTCGCCGGTCTTGGTGTCCTGCACTATCACGTAGCCGCGGTCCGCCTCGGACTCCCGCACCTGCTCGGTGATCGCGTTCTGTGCGGCCCACTGGATGTCGCGGTCGATGGTCAGCTCGACGTCGCTGCCGGGCACGGCGGGCGTCTCGGTCGAGGCCACGGTGGGCACCTGGCGGCCACCGGACTGGGCGTAGCGGATCTTGCCGTCCTTGCCGGCCAGCGCGGAGTTCAGCTGCCGCTCGACACCGCCGCCGCCCTTGCCGTCGGCGTTGACCCAGCCCAGTATCCCGGCGCCCAGCTCACTGTTGGGGTAGACCCGCTTGCTGGTGGGTTCCGCGAGCACGCCCGCGAGGACGTTGACCGTGCTCTTGTCGGACTCGGCCTTGGTGGCCAGCGTGCTCTTCAGGTCCTTGATCTGCTGCCAGACCTGCGGTGTCTGCCGCCGGGCCAGCAGGGCGTAGCGGAGCGCCTTGTTCTGCGGCCTGAGCTTCTTGACCAGGCCGTCCTGGTCCACGCCGAGGATCGGCGCGAGGAGCGCGGCGGCCTGCTCGGGCCCGTCGTCGATCTTCAGCTGCTCACGGCTGAACAGCGTGGGGTCGGCCGTGATGTCGTACGCGTCCTCGCTGGTCGCGAGCGCGACGCCGTTGCGGTCGGTGATCTCACCGCGTTCGGCGGCCAGGGTGCGGCCGACATACCGGTTCTGCCCGGCCTTGGCGGCCAGGGTGTCGGCGTCGACGGCCTGGACCTGGAGCAGTCGTACGACGAACGCGATCAGTACGAGGGTCAGCGCGAGGCTGACCATGCGCAGCCGGGGGCGGGGGCTGCCGAGCCGGATGACGCCGGGCCGGTTGGAGCGGGCGGCGGCCGGGTTCGGGCGGCGGGCCGGGCGGGCGCCGGGGCCGGGGCGCCGCTGGCCGCTGCCGCGGGGGCGGTCGGGCCGGGCCGGGCCGGGCACGCGGCGGCGCGGCGGTTCCCTGTCGGACACTTCCGTCACCTGCCGAGGGTCGTGGTCGGGGTGGGGGTGAGGGCTGGTGCTGCGGGCGCGGCGGGCGTCGGGAGCGCCGCGGCGTCCAGGGGGGTGGGTGTGGGTGTCGGGATCGTGGCCGGGCCTGCCGCCGGGTCGGCCGACAGTGCCTCGGGGGCGAGGACTAGGGGGGCGAACGCGTCGCTGTCCAGGCCCTCGGCGGGTGAGGGGACGCCCTTCACGGTGCCGTCGGGGTCGAGGAAGGCGGGGTCGCCGCCGGGGATCATGCCGAGCTCGCGGGCGCGGCGCTGGAGGGCGTCGGGGGCCGAATAGGCGTCGATGTCCCGCTGCAGGGCCTGTTCCTCGTCGGTGAGGCTCTGGGTCTCCTTCTGCAGGTCGTCGAGTCTGAACGCCCCTTCGCTGAGCGCCGAGTTCAGCACCAGGAGTCCGATGAGGCCGCCGCCGAGGAGGAGGACGACCAGGAGCACGAAGGGGGTGCGGGCGGCCTGGTTGCGGCCACCGGCTCCTGGGATGAGGCGTGCGAGACGGGCCGCACGCCCCCTCAGTTGGGGTTTCCTACTCACTCGCCCTCCCCCGAGTCCGGTTCCCCAACCGACTCACCCACCTGCGAGTCCGGTTTCCCAACCCACTCATGCCCCTCACGCCCCTCACGCCCCTCACGCCCCTTACGCCCCTCACGCCCCTACTCAACGTCTTCCCTGACCCGCTGGGCTCCGCGCAGTCGCGCCGGTGCCGCTCGCCGGTTCTCGGCGACCTCGTCCTCGGTGGGAAGTTCGGCACCGCGGGTGAGCAGCTTGAGCCGCGGCTGGTAGCGCTCGGGGACGACCGGCAGCCCGGGGGGCGCGGTGGTGGCGGCGCCGGCCGCGAACACCTGCTTGACCAGCCGGTCCTCCAGCGAGTGGTACGACAGCACGGCGATCCGTCCGCCCACGTCGAGGGCCTTCACGGCGGCCGGGATCGCCCGCTCCAGGACGGAGAGTTCCCCGTTGACCTCGATACGCAGGGCCTGGAAGGTGCGCTTGGCCGGGTTGCCGCCGGTGCGCTTGGCGGCCTGCGGCAGCGCGTCCCGGATCAGCTCCACGAGCCGGGCGCTGTTGCTGAACGGCTCCTTCTCGCGCTCCCGCACGATCGCGGAGACGATCCGCTTGGCCTGCTTCTCCTCGCCGTACAACCGCAGGATCCGGACGAGTTCGCCCGCCGGGTAGGTGTTGAGGACCTCGGCGGCGCTGATGCCGGTCGTCTGGTCCATGCGCATGTCCAGCGGCGCGTCCTGGGCGTAGGCGAAACCGCGGTCGGCCTCGTCGAGCTGCATGGAGGAGACGCCGAGGTCGAAGAGGACGCCCTGCACGCGCGCGATGCCGAGCCGTTCCAGTACGTCGGGCAGTTCGTCGTACACGGCGTGCACCAGGGTGGCCCGCTCGCCGAAGGGGGCGAGCCGCTCACCGGACAGGCGCAGGGCCTCCTTGTCCCGGTCGAGGGCGACGAGCCGCGCCTCGGGGAACTGCCTGAGCAGGGCTTCGCTGTGGCCGCCGAGGCCGAGTGTGCAGTCGACGACCACCGCTCCGGGGGCCTGGAGGGCGGGGGCCAACAGGTCCAGGCACCGCTGGAGCATCACCGGGACGTGTCGACTCTGGCTCAAGGGGCCCTCTCAGATCCGGCGGGCCCGTACGCACCGCCGGGTCCCCGCCCGCTCGAGAAGGGGACGGCCTGCCGGCGCCGGAAGCGTCAGCCGGCCGGGAGCGGGAGGAGGCCGAGCCGTACGTACGCGCCGCGCACGCGGGGAGATCTCCGGAACATCACCGGGGTCTCCGGGGGATTTCAGTCCAGCAGGGAGAGTCTCGCCTCCCGCTTCGCGTCACTTTAGTCCACGCTGTCTCGCGGTCAATCAACCGGCCTGCGCGTCGCGGCGCGGGGCGCGAAGGAAGCGGGCGGGGGCGGAAAACCACTCGTCCGGGCGCTCCCCGGTCACGCTTGTGGGTTACCTCACAACAAGGTTCATTGATGTTCTTTGTCCTCTCTCACAGCGGGCCCAGAACGGACGTGACCAGTACCGTCATGGGTATGACGACCTCCGCATCAGTTCCCGCTGGACCCGAAGGCGCCATATCGGTTGGCACTGTCACCGATCGTCTCGTAGAGGCCAACGCGCGGTACGCCGCCGCCTTCACCGACCCGGGTATGGACGCCCGTCCCGTTCTGCAAGTCGCCGTGGTGGCCTGCATGGACGCCCGCCTCGACCTGCACGACGCGCTCGGCCTCGACCTGGGCGACTGCCACACCATCCGCAACGCGGGAGGCGTGGTCACCGACGACGTGATCCGCTCCCTGACCATCAGCCAGCGCGCGCTCGGCACGCGCAGCGTCGTCCTCATCCACCACACCGGCTGCGGCCTGGAGACCCTCACCGAGGAGTTCCGGCACGACCTGGAGATGGAGGTCGGCCAGCGGCCCGCCTGGGCGGTGGAGGCCTTCCGGGACGTCGACCAGGACGTACGGCAGTCGATGCAGCGGGTGCGCACCTCGCCGTTCCTGGTGCACACCGACGACGTCCGGGGCTTCGTGTTCGACGTGAAAACAGGTCTGCTGCGCGAGATCGACCCCGCGTAACCGGCCGCGGGACCCGCGTAACCCGCTGCCAAAGCTGTCGTTTCGCTGTTGATTTCTGGTTCCGGGGTGGCCAAACAGCCATAAGACCGGCAAATCGCGGCCAGTTGTCCATAGGCGAGTGACACGAAACGGTAACGGCAGCAAGAATGCGAGTGTGGCGTCACGCGGAACTTTTCACGCGTGGTGTCCGTGTTCCAGGGGTGGGCCGGTCCGCAGCACAAGCGACGGCCCGGACAGAACGGGCCGAGGAGGGCCGGGTGACGACCTATGACGATCGAGCGAGCCTCACTGATCTGACCGCCACTGTGGAGCGTGTCCGCAGTTCGGTGGAAGGAGTGATCGAGGGCAAGCCCGAGGTCGTACGGCTTTCGCTGACCGTACTGCTCGCCGAGGGGCATCTTCTGATCGAAGACGTTCCAGGTGTGGGCAAGACAATGCTGGCCAAGGCGTTGGCGCGGTCAATCGACTGTTCGGTGCGGCGTATCCAGTTCACGCCCGACCTGCTGCCCTCGGACATCACTGGTGTGTCCATCTGGGATCAGCAGCGCCGTGACTTCGAGTTCAAGCCCGGTGCGATCTTCGCGCAGATCGTGATCGGCGACGAGATCAACCGCGCATCGCCGAAGACGCAGTCCGCGCTGCTGGAGTCCATGGAGGAGCGCCAGGTCACCATCGACGGGCAGACCTATGAGCTGCCGAGCCCCTTCATGGTGGTGGCCACGCAGAACCCCGTAGAGATGGAGGGCACCTACCCGCTGCCGGAGGCCCAGCGCGACCGTTTCATGGCCCGCGTCTCCATCGGCTACCCGAGTGCGGACGCCGAGTTGCAGATGCTGGACGTGCACGGCGGGGTGAACCCCCTGGACGACCTCCAGCCGGTGGCCCATGCGCACGAGATCGTGAAGCTGGTCGAGGCCGTTCGCGAGGTGCACGTCGCCGAAACGGTCCGGCGGTACGCCGTCGAGCTGGTCGCCGCCACGCGCAACCACCCCGACCTCAGACTCGGCGCCTCCCCGCGCGCGACGCTGCACCTGCTGCGCGCGGCGAAGGCGTCGGCCGCCCTCAGCGGCCGGGAGTACGCGCTGCCGGACGACATCCAGGCCCTCGCCGTGGCCGTCCTGGCCCACCGGCTGCTGCCCACCGCCCAGGCCCAGCTGAACCGGCGTACGGCGGAGCAGGTCGTGCAGGAGATCCTGCAGCGCACCCCGGTTCCCGCGGCACCCCAGCAGCAGCCCGGCCTCGGCCTGGCCCACGGCGCGACGGCATACGGCCAGCAGCCGCCGCGGAGGCTGTGATGACCACCGGTGGCACTCCGCACGCGACGGAGGACGACCGGGGCGAGAAGGGCGGTGTGCGCACGGCGCTGGCGGGGCTGACCACGCGGGGACGCTCCTTCCTGGCCGCCGGAGTGGCGGCGGCGATCTGCGCGTACGTCCTCGGGCAGAGCGATCTGCTGCGGGTCGGCCTGCTGCTGGCCGCGCTGCCCCTGGTCTGCGCGACGGTGCTCTACCGCACCCGCTACCGGGTCGCCGGCAGCCGCCGGCTCTCCCCCGCGCGCGTGCCCGCCGGCAGCGAGGCCCGGGTCCATCTGCGGATGGACAACGTCTCGCGGCTGCCCACCGGCCTGCTGATGCTCCAGGACCGGGTGCCGTACGTCCTCGGCCCGCGCCCCCGCTTCGTCCTGGACCGGGTGGAGGCGGGCGGCCGACGCGAGGTGTCCTACCGCGTCCGCTCCGACCTGCGTGGCCGCTACCCACTCGGGCCCCTGCAACTTCGCCTGACCGACCCGTTCGGCATGTGCGAACTGACCCGGTCCTTCTCGACGTACGACACCCTGACCGTCATCCCGCGCGTGGAACCGCTGCCGCCGGTGCGGCTCACCGGCGAGGCCAAGGGGTACGGCGACGGGCGGCAGCGCTCGCTGGCGCTGGCCGGCGAGGACGACGTGATCCCGCGCGGGTATCGCTACGGCGACGATCTGCGCCGGGTGCACTGGCGCCTGACCGCGCGCTACGGCGAGTTGATGGTGCGCCGCGAGGAGCAGCCGCAGCGCTCCCGGTGCACGGTGCTGCTCGACACCCGGGGCCTCGCCTATCAGGGCGCGGGCCCCGACTCGGCCTTCGAGTGGGCGGTGTCCGGCGCCGCGTCCGTGCTGGTGCACATGCTCGAACGGGGCTTCTCGGTGCGGCTGTTGACGGACACCGGCACCTCGGTGCCCGGCGAGGGCGCCGAGGGGTTCGCGGGCGCGAGCCAGGAGTCGGCGGACGCGGCCGGGCTGATGATGGACACCCTCGCGGTGGTCGACCACTCCGACGGCGCGGGTCTGTCGCGCGCGTACGACGTGCTGCGCGGCGGCAACGAAGGGCTGCTGGTGGCCTTTCTCGGGGATCTCGACGAGGAGCAGGCCGCGGTGGCCGCGAAGATGCGCCAGCGCAGCGGAGGTGCGGTCGCCTTCCTGCTGGACAGTGACACGTGGGTGCGGGAACCGACCGATGTCGCCGGGCCGTTGGACGGTAGCGAGGAGCGGCTGCGGATGCTGCGGGAATCCGGCTGGACGGCCGTGAGCGTGCCGCGGGGCGCTTCGCTGAACGAGCTGTGGCGTCGGGCGGACCGCGAGCGCACCGGATTGGCCGCGGCCGGCGGGGAGGGGCGGTCATGAGCGGACGGGCACGACTGGCGCTGTGCGCCTGGGCGGCCACGCTGATGTCGGCGGGCGCCCTGCTCCCGCTGGTCGACCCGGCGACCTGGCTGCTGCAGGCGGCCTTCCTGCTGGCGATCCAGACGGGCGTGGGCGCGGCGACCCGGCGGGTGCCACTGGCCCGGCCGCTGACCGTGGCCGTGCAGGTACTGGTCACGCTGATGCTGCTGACCCTCGCCTTCGTCCGTGAGCAGGCCTTCGTCGGCCTGATCCCCGGGCCGGACGCCTTCCAGCAGTTCGGCGTGCTGCTCCAGCAGGGCGCGGACGACATCAACCGCTACTCGATCCCGGCACCGCTGAACCCCGGCATCCGGCTGATGCTGGTCGGCGGTGTCCTGATCATCGGGCTCGCGGTGGACGTCCTCGCGGTGACGTTCCGCAGCGCGGCCCCGGCCGGACTGCCGCTGCTCGCGCTGTACTCGGTCGCGGCGGGGCTGTCCGACGGCGGCGCCGACTGGCTGTGGTTCGTGGTCGCCGCCGCGGGCTATCTGACGCTGCTCCTCGCCGAGGGACGTGACCGGCTCTCCCAGTGGGGCCGGGTCTTCGGCGGGGCCCCGCGCACCTCTGGCGTGGAGTCCGGGGGCGCGGTGGCACCGATCCGCACCGGCAGACGTATCGGCGTGGTCGCGCTCGGCCTCGCCCTGGTGGTGCCACTGGCCCTGCCCGCGATGAACGGCGGCCTGCTGGACGGCGCCGGGACGGGCGTCGGCTCCGGCAACGGAGGCGGCGGCACGATCTCCGCGGTCAACCCGCTGGTATCCCTGCGCGACAGCCTGAACGTGGACGAGGACCGCCAGGTCCTGTCCCTGCGTACGGTCCCGGAAGACGCCTCGGACCAGTATCTGCGGATCGTGTCCCTGGACGACTTCGACGGCACGACGTGGAAGCCGTCCCGGCGCAACATCGGCGCCGTGCCCGACGAGTTTCCGACACCGATGGGCCTCGGGCCCGAAGTCCGGCGCTCGGTGGTCCAGAGCCGCATCACGGCGGCCGACTGGTACGCCCAGGACTGGCTGCCGATGCCGTACCCGCCGAGCGGCGTCGACATCGAGGGCAGTTGGCGGTACGAACCTGAGGGCATGACCCTGGTCGGCGACCACGGCCAGAACACCCGCGGCCAGACGTACGAGGTGACGAGCCTCGACGTGCAGCCGACGGCGGCTCAGCTGGCCTCGGCCCCGGAGCCGTCGCCGGCCCTGAGTCGGGAGTACACACAACTGCCGGAGTCGCTGCCGGCGGTGGTGTCCGAGACCGCCCGCGAGGTCACCGAGGGTTCGGAGAACCACTACCAGCAGGCGGTCAAGCTGCAGGAGTACTTCTCGCTGACCGGCGGCTTCCAGTACGACACCCAGGTCCAGGTCGGCAGCGGTTCCGCGGCGATCGCCCGCTTCCTCAAGGACAAGCAGGGCTTCTGCGTCCACTTCTCCTTCTCGATGGCGGCGATGGCCCGCTCCCTGGACATACCCGCCCGGGTGGCGGTGGGCTTCGCACCCGGTTCACAGCAGGCGGACGGTTCGGTGTCGGTGTCTCTGAGGGACGCGCACGCCTGGCCCGAGCTGTACTTCGAGGGCGTGGGCTGGACCCGCTTCGAGCCGACGCCGACGCGGGGTACGACGCCGGAGTACACGCAGCCGGACGCCCCCGGCAGCACGCTTCCGGACGTGACGCAGCCGACCCAGTCCGCGAGCGCCGCGCCGTCCGCGTCGACGTCGGCGAGCGAGTCCTGCACGCCGGAGCAGAAGAAGCTGCAGGCCTGCCCGAGCGAGTCCCAGGCGGCCGCAGTGAGCAGTGGCGGCGACGGCCCGAGATGGTACGTCGTCCTGGCCTGGATCCTCGGCGGGCTCGCGGCGGTGGCGATCCCGTTGGCGCCGATGCTGTGGCGCCTGCGCATCCGGTCCGTACGGCTGGGGGCGCACGGCCGCAGCGAGGCCGGCACGGCGCTGCACACCCTGTCGGTCTGGCAGGAACTGACGGACACCGCCTGGGACTTCGGCATCGCGCCGGAGGAGTCACAGACTCCGCGCAAGGCGGCGGCCCGTATCGTCCGGCTCGGTCAGCTCGATCCGACGGCCGCAGCCTCGGTGCACCGGGTGGCGGACGCGGTGGAGCAGGTGCTCTACGCCCCGCACCCACGCCCGACGGCGGGCCTCGCGGACGATGTCCGCCGGGTGATCGGCACCCTGCGGAGCACGGTCGACCGCGGCACCAAGCTGCGCGCGCTGTTCGTTCCGCGGTCGGCCGTACGGGTGGTGTGGGCGGCGTCGGCCTGGTGGACCGGCCTCACAGCACGCGCGGCGGCCGCACGACCGACCCTGCGCAAGCCATCGGGGCAGCAGAGCTGAGAAGAGCTAGGGCCTGTCCGGCGGATCAGCCGGACAGGCCCTGAGCCGCGCCCGGTCACGGAACCTGGCTGAATCCACTCCCTCGGGCCCCGCCCTCCGAAGCCTCAGCGCCTCGGAGGTCGGGGCCCCGCCGCGTGCCGGAGCGCGGTCGGAGGGCATGCGTGAGGGGGTGACCACCCGATGGTGGTCACCCCCTCACGCCGTGCTCAAAAGAGTCTGGGCGTGGAGCTAATGGCCGCCGCCCTGTTCATCCCGGCGGCGCTGCCAACGCTGTTCGATACGGTCCATCATGGAGCGCCGCTGCCGTCCCTGACGGCCCGCGGGCTGGGCGCCCGCGGCGGGCTGCTCGCCCGGCTTGGGAGCCTTGCGCCAGCCGGTCACAGCGAGTACCGCACAACCCAGCATGACGAGGAAGCCCACCACGCTGAGCCAGACCTGCTTGGCGACCATTCCCGCCATGAGGAGCGCGATACCTACGAGGAAGCCCGCGACCGCCTGGTAGACCCGTCGCCGGGTGTACGTGCGCAGCCCGCTTCCCTCAAGCGCTGTCGCGAACTTGGGATCTTCGGCGTACAGCGCTCGCTCCATCTGCTCGAGCATTCGCTGCTCGTGCTCCGAGAGCGGCACGGAGTCCTCCTCATCGTGCAGTCGCCGGGGCGACCCGGGGGGTCCCTTCAGGATAGGCAGGGAATCGCCCCCGTGAAACCCGCCCCTCTACGCCAATTGGCCAACCGGAATCCGCCATGGACGTCCCGGCCTACTGAGGCTTCCATTCCCCAGCAGCCGACCCGTCATGCCGGGCGGTCTCCCTCGATCATACGGCGCAGAGCGCCCGATCGGGGGGCCTGTGGCGTACTCCATGTGCAGCCAAGTACCTGATCAGCGCCTCACCACGGGAGATGGCTCAGGCCTCGAACGCACCCCGGGTCTCACCGAGCACATGAAGCTGCGTGGCCACGGAGTGGAACGCCGCGAGCTCGGCGGCGGCGGCCTCCAGCCTGAGCAGCGCGTCCAGGGCACCGGGCTCGGTGTCCACGAGCGCGCCGGGGACGAGGTCGGCGAAGACGCGTACGCCGTGCACGGCGCCCACGCTCAGGCCCGCGGCCTCGACCAGATCGGTGAGCTGCTTCGCGGTGAAGCGGCGCGGCATGGGGTCGCCGGCGCCCCAGCGGCCGTCGGGGTCGTCGAGGGCCTGCTGGGCTTCCTTGAAGTGCCCGGCGAGCGCCCGCGCGAGCACGGCGCCGCCGAGGCCGGCGGCGAGCAGGCTCAGGACGCCGTCGGGGCGCAGGGCGGCCACGGCGTTGCGGACGCCCTCGGCCGGGTCGTCCACGTACTCCAGGACTCCGTGGCACAGCACGACGTCGTAGCCGCCTCGCTCGACCACGTCGAAGAGGCCGTGGACGTCGCCCTGCACGCCCTGCACACGATCGGCGACGCCGGCC